>JBHHYR010000260.1:0-5007 GCA_046757585.1 Binatia bacterium
CAAGGGCTTAAAGGTGGTCGTCGTGGACGATGAAGGCACCAGAGCACGGCTGGCGAAGGATACAGCCGCCTTCAAGGAATACGTCGCGCGCATGAGCAAAGAGTACACAGCGGGCCCGCAGCTCTTCCAGTACGGCACATCGACCACGGTGCTGCTGGCCAACATGATGAACACCTTGCCTACCCGCAACCGGCACGCGATGCAGTTCGAGGCGGCCGACGCGCTCGACGGCACGAAGCTCGTCCAGAACTTCGCTACGCGCGGCGGGGGCATGCACCACTGCATGACCGGCTGCATCGTCAAGTGTTCCAACGTTATCAATGACCCCGAGGGCAAGTACGTAACCTCGGCGCTCGAGTTCGAAACCATCGCCCTGTGCGGCGCCAACTGTGCCATCTCCGACCTGGACAAAGTGGCGCAGATCGACCGCCTGTGCGATGAGCTCGGCCTCGACACGATCGAGACCGGCGGCGCCATCGGGCTAGCTATGGACTGCGGCGCCCTCCCGTTCGGGGATGCGGACGCGGTTATTGCCACGCTCGACAAGGTCGACAAAGGCGACGATCTCGCGGAAACCATCGCCCGTGGCGTGGTTGCCGTGGGCAAACGCTTCAACGCGGAGCGGATACCGGCCATCCGCGGCCAGGGGATCCCGGCGTGGGAACCCCGCACGCTGAACGCCTCCGGGATCACCTACGCCACCAGCGCCATGGGCGCCGACCACACCGCCGGCCTGGTCGTTGTCCCCGTGCCCGATCAGGCCAAGGCCTCGCAGGAAGCGCAGCTCGTCAACGCGCTGTGTGACTCCAGTGGCTTCTGCCAATTCGAGCAACCGACGATCGACGACATTCGCGTTCTGTACAACCACATGTACGGCGGCAACCTGAGCTTTGAGGATGCAGCGGACATCGCCTGGCGGTGCATGCAGGACGAGTGGGAGTTCAACCGCCAGGCGGGCTTCGGACCGGAGGACAACGATCTGCCCAACTGGATGCGTACCGAGGCGGTGCCTTCCAACGGCGCTGTCTTCGCCGTCAACAAGGAAGAGATCATGCGGGTCTTCGAACGCATGCCGATATCGGACGAGTTGCGCACGATGAAGGCGGTCGGCTAGAGCGGCCCGCTGGTCACCCGTTACAGCCGTCGATTGATGGTGGGCGCCGCCAGTTTCAACACGCTCAGCGGAAGCGCGCTCGTAAAGGTGTAGCGGCTCGCGCCGCGCCCCGGTACAAAGGCGGTGAGGACGCCGAAGTACCGCTCGCCAATGTAGAACACGAAGGCCGCGGTACGGTTTACCGCACGCGCCGAGGTGAGGTCGCCGTGGCGGTTGAATGTCTTGAACCGATTGTCGCCTGAGCCGGTCTTGCCCCCAGTGACCACCGGCGTACCGTCAGGCCGGACGAACACTCCGGCGACGCGCCGCGCCGTCCCGCCCTGCACCACCCCGGCGAGCGCGGCGCGCAAGGCCCGCGCCACGGCCAGCTCCATGACGCGCTTCCCGTGCTGCGCGGCAGGCACGACTGTGGTCTCGTATGGCGTCCCCGTGGCAAACTGCAACTGGGTGACTCGCACGAGGGGCTGGCGCACGCCACCGTTGACGATGATGCCCATCAGCTCCGCCAATGCCGCAGGCCGATCGGAGGAGTTTCCGATGGCCGTGGCGTACGAAGGGACCAGCCGCGCAAATGGAAAGCCCAGCCGCTGCCAGTAGGGAGTCATGCGCGCGAACGCGTCCTGCTCGATGCGGATCCACAGGCGCCGATCCTGCGCGCGCCGATTGCGCCGCTGGAAGAGCCAGGCAGAGGTTACCTGCCGCGCCCCTACGCTGCGCGCCAGCAGCGTCTTCCAGGATGTGCCCGGATCGCGCGCTAGCACGCCCGCACACCATACCTCGAGCGGCCGCCGCGCCAGCAGATACCCAGAGTCGGACAAGGTGAGCCCGGGCCGACCGTAGGCTCGCTTCAGGCGCTCCACTGCTTGTACCGACACGCTCCCCAGCCAGCGCGTGAGCCACTTGCGCAGCGCGGCCCCGTCTGCACCCGGATGCCAGGCAAAGAACAGCATCGCCAGGTGCCGCGCGGACCGGGCCCGCTTCCGGAGCAGTGTGGCCACGATCGCTTTCTCGGAAAGGCCGCGGTAGCGCCGGTACGCACGCGCCAGCGACTTCTTCGCAGTGGACTCGGCGATGCTCACCAGCAGGCGGTGGCGATCGGGATTCTTGGTGTCAGCCAGCACCGCCGCCCTGTCGTAAGGGAGGCGCGCCTCGTGGAAGCGCACCAGATCATGCATCAGACGGATGAACACCAAGTTGACCGAATGGCGCAAGGCGGTGCGCACTGACATGACGCGCCTGTCGTCTTTCGCATTGAAATTGTGGAACGTGTGCAGGGCCCCGCCGGTGAAGAACCGCTCGGCTGGGCTTGCCGAGTAGCGCCGGTCAAGCGCGCGCTGCAGGATGGTGTAGAGGTCGATGTTGGGACGTGCGAGCATGGCTTTCGCCACCCAGCGTGTGATGGGGTCCCGCGCCTCCCGTACCCGCCGGGACACACCAGCGGCATCGAGAGCGGAGAACTCGCGATACAGCTTGGCAACGAGTTCCAGGTAGTGGGCCAATGTACGCAGCTTGGCGGTGCTACCAAGCTCCATCTTGATGCCTTCATTGAGGTCGAACGGGCGGTTGAGGCTGTCGGCCTGCACGCGCAGGACGTTGCCCCGCACCGTCCGTTCGAAGAGTATGAGGCTATAGAGCACCTTGCGTGGGTCAGCGCCGTGCAAGAGCCGCTTGCCATTCAGGTGGTGCGTCGCGATGAACTCGGGCTCGGCCAGATGCTCGAGCAACGCCGTTATCGCGCTCTGTAAGGCGGCATCAATCGTGCTGTCGACTTCCAGCTGCAGGCGATCCAGGTCGTACAAGCTCGCCACCCCCAAGCGCTGCATCAGGCTCGTGCGGATGGAATTCGGAGCCTTCTGGTGCACATACGACGGCGGCGGCGACACCGGCGCGTGGGAGAGAAACGCAATCGGTGTAGCCCGTACTGCTCGTGCCATCGCCGAACTGATCACCCCCCCCTGCTCCAGCAGGCGCGTGTAACCATTCACCCGCCCGTTCAACGCGGCGCGCGCTTCCACCAGATACGTCGTGGGAGCACGCACCGCGATCAGCAACGCCAAAACGTGCTTGTACGCACGCACGGTCTCAGGAGCTAGGGGCTTCGTCCGCACGTGCCACAGGGCACGGGAGGTGGTAGACAGGTCCCTGCCAAACCACGCGTACAGCCCATCGCCGATGCCGTACAGCTCGCCGTATCCCGGCGCGGCGGCAAGCGGCAGCGTGTTCAGGTAATCGACCACGATCTGCCGTCTCCGCTTCCGAGTGTCTGGACCATCGGCGTATGCTTTCAGACTGGCCGCCAACATTTGCCGCAGCTTCTCCGTCGCCGTGCCCGTGCGCCCACCGGGAGAGTGACGGTATTTTTCCAACTGGGTTGCCAAGGTGCTCCCACCTTCGAGCGCGATGGGAAGCCCAAGCCTGCTCCCCCCGTACGAGGCCACCGCTCGGACCAAGCGATCCCATTCGATTACCGGATTGCTCCGCGGGTCGAACGGGCGCAGCAGCTCCCGGTTCTCTATGAACAACAGTGTCTGCACCAACAAGGGCGGGATCTCCTCGAAGCGACGGAACACGCGCTTGCTGTCGACACCCTCGTACAGCGGCGTGCCGTCGGCACCACGAACGGTCAGGCCGGCGATCGCCGGTTCTGGATATGGCGGTGTCACACCCCAGCGCATGAGCTGCGCCAGTTCCGGAGAGATTCGCGCCTGCCGGGCGACCTGGAAGCCTTGGGCCTGCAGGCGCGACACGAACATGGGAATCTCGGAATAGCCGCGGCGCTGGTCCAACGGCCCGCTTTGCGGAAAGGCGATGCGCGGGCTGGAACCCGCTTCTACGTGGTACGTGAGGTCCGTGGCGTAGCGTGACAGGAGCCGCGCCTGCAAGGCGGAGGTCTGGAGTTCGTAAACAATCACAGCCCCCAAGAGCAGACCCGCATACACCGGCAGCGTGTGGAAGCCGAAGCGGCTCAGCCGCGCGAGCCCACGGTACCAGCGTGCCGGCGTCGATCGGAGGGTTTCGACCGCCAGGGGCGGTGAGGAGCTCGCAACAGACGGCCTCAACAGCATGACACGACCGTTTCCACAACTCAGTATATCCCCCTTGCACCCACATGGAATGCCCCCAAGGACATATTCGCCCGCATCGGGGCGATCGAAAACCCGGCGATCGCGGAACCTGCGGAGACGCGATATCCATCTCTAGGGCCCCCTCATCCATCACCAGAGCCCTGAGAAAGGTTGCCATTTGCCCAGGGCCTCGAACAGATCATCGTAGAAGATATCAATAATGCCCAGAATGCCCCAGTCGAGCTCCGTGTCCGCAGCGTTGTTAAGGGGAAACTGCCCTGCGACGCCAAGCTCCGCGTAGCGACCGAGGTAGACCAGGCCCGGGGTGACGCGCACTGCGGTCTGACGGTCCGGACCGTTGAGGACGGTCTCGAAGTTGAATTCCACCACCGGATTCAGGTCATCGAGAACCGGAGGAATCCCCAGGTTCCACACCCGACTCTCCAGGTATGAGAGGCTATACGTCAGGAGCAGATCGTAGGCGAACACGTCATTGTCGCTCGCATTTCGAGTCACCGGGAATTCGAAGCCGGCGTCGCCCATGACGGCGAAGGGACGCAGCAGTGAGAGGGGCTGCGGTAAATCACCAAAGCCTTTTCCCAAGAGCGCAAGCGGCGCCAGGACGGCGTTCTTCGTGGCTCCCACGCCTCGATCCCCGGTTGGGGGGGCAACCTCGAACGCGAACGAGAAGATAAACTCGTGCGCCGGGTTCCGCACTGGCGCGTACTTCAGCATGATGGACAGATTGTCGAAACCGCTCTGGTTGTCCTCCGCTTTCAGAGAGAGGTCGCGGTACTCTCCCTCCAATGCCAGACTGACGGATTCGGC
>JBHHYR010000261.1:0-4936 GCA_046757585.1 Binatia bacterium
CGCGTGCGGGGAATGCGACGCAAGACCACCGAGGGAAACACCGAAGAGCCGCTCGACGCTCATCGCCCCGCACGATCATCGTTCGGGGCTCGCCCGGATGCCCGACGGTGTCAATTTGCCCCAGGCAACCCAAGTCACAGGACGCATCCTGCCCATACTGGGCCTCCGAAGGTGCCAGGGGACGTCGCACAGCTCCGCCCGGATGCTGGACGGCTCCAATGGCGTGCGTCATACTTGCGAGGGGTGAAAGGAAATTCCTACTCGTATTCGTGGAACACCTAGGACAGATAGGAGTTTTCTCCCATTGGGCCACCATTTGGCCGATGATCTTTGTCTCCTCTGGGGAAAAAGAGGCCGGAGTCTCAAATTGGTCGGGCAAAGTAGACTGTCCTTTTGAAAGTAGGGGTGTCCGTTGGTGGGACATCGTACGAAAACATCCCAAGTTACAGGTGCCGCTAGCGGTAAACTATGCTCTGGGTCACACCGAGTCGGCGCGCGGCCTTCGCTTTGGGAGAGCTTGAGGGCTGATCGAGCGCGGCACAGGGTTCCTCCCTTTGCAACACTTTCGTCCGTCCGCCCCCGGCGTCCATATTCATCGCGATGACTTTCTCACCGGTCCATCTTGTCTTTGATCTGTTTGCCGCGGCGAGTTCGCTTGCCGTCGCCTGGCTCGTCTACCGGTGGCGTCTGTCAGACCGTGTGGAGCTGATCGAGCGGGCCGGGCCCGGATATGCCTCTGCCCTCCTCGGTGGTGCAGTGGTGGGCGGTTACGGGCTCGGCACGATCAATCTCGTGCTGTCAGACCGGGCGGGCGTGGGGCGGAGCATCATTGGCGCGCTGTTGGGCGCCATCATCACCATCGAGCTGTTCAAGCGCACGCGCAATATCCGCGGCTCGACCGGGCTCATTTTCGTTCCGGCGATCTGTACGACGGTGGTCATTGGTCGCATCGGGTGTTTTCTGGCCGGCATGGATGACTTTACGTACGGGACGCCAACGGCTCTGGCGTGGGGCCACGACTTTGGTGATGGAGTATCCCGGCACGCGGTGCAACTCTACGAGTCGATCGCCATGTTGGCGTTCCTGATCTTCGCGCTTCTAGCGTTGAAGCGGCGAACGGGGGTGTTCCTGCGGAACGGGTTTTACCTAATGGTGGGATGGTACGCGCTGCAACGGTATGGATGGGAATACCTAAAACCCTACGGTCCGGTTTTCGCCGGTCAGAACGTGTTTCAAATGGCGGCGTTGGTGTTAGTGTTTTATGCAATAGTGATGATCCGGAAAACCGAGGACGGCCGTGCGCCAGGGCTCGCGTAAGCAGGCCAGTTACCTGTTCTATGGGCAGACCACGTCGCTCTGCGCCACTTGCCACGCCCTCGTCCCGGCCAAGATCACCATCGAAGGCACCAACGTGTTCTATAGGAAACGTTGTCCGGTGCACGGGGTCGCCGAAGTGCTGATCTCCACGGACGCGTCGTACTACCGTCTGTGCCAGGATTATCTGAAACCGGGCGACCGTCCATTTAAGACGCAGACCCGGACCGTATACGGGTGTCCGTTTGACTGCGGTCTCTGTCCGGACCACGAGCAACACTCCTGCCTGGCCCTAATCGATGTCAACGAAGCCTGCAACCTGACCTGTCCGGTCTGTTTTGCCGACTCGTCTCCCCGACTGACCGGACACCGTTCGTTGGATGAGATCGCTGCGATGATGGACACCCTCGTGGCGAGCGAGGGCGAACCGGATCTTCTGCAGATTTCAGGCGGCGAGCCTACGATTCACCCGCGCATCCTGGATATACTGCGCATGGCTCAGGCACGGCCAATCCGTCACGTCATGCTGAACACGAACGGGTTGCGGATTGCGCGAGATCTGGCGTTCGCAGAGGCACTGACCGAATTCAGGCCGGGCTTTGAAGTGTACCTGCAGTTCGATTCGCTGAAGCCCGACGCCCTACGCACGCTTCGGGGTGCGGACTTGACTGGTGTACGGCACAAGGCCCTCGAGCGGCTGGAGACGATGGAGATTCCCACCACGCTGGTGGTGGTGGTGAAGCGGGGCGTCAACGAACGGGAATGCGGGGAAATCATCAAGTACGCGCTGCAATGGCGGTGCGTGCGCGGGGTCACGTTCCAGCCGATCCAGGATGCGGGTCGCAACGAGGACTTCGACGCCGGCCAGAACCGAGTGGTGCTCTCCGAGATCCGGCGTACCATCATTGATGGAGACGCGCCGTTCGGAGAGGCCGATCTCATACCGCTGCCGTGCAATCCGGAATCCATCGCCATCGGTTACGCGCTGCGAAACGGCCCGGCCATCGTCCCCATCACGTCCTTTTTTCCCAAGGACATGCTGGTCGATGCTCTCCCCAATGCCATTACGTTCGAGAAATACCCGGAGTTGCACAAAAAGATGTGCGAGTTCTTCTCCCTCTCAACTGCCCAAGGTAACACGTCGGAAAGGCTCGAAACGCTCCTCTGTTGCCTGCCGGAGATCCCAGTGGTTGAGGGGTTGGCCTACGAGCACGTGTTTCGCATCACCATCGTAGAGTTCCTCGATGCCCATAACTTCTGTCTTGGACGCGTGAAGCGATCCTGTATCCATTTCGTGACGCCCGCCGGGCAAATCATCCCGTTTGACACGTACAATCTCTTTTACCGGAACGGGCAGATCGATCAGATCCGTTCGCGGATGCGCCAACCGGTCGGTGTGGAGCGCGTCTGACCGTGCCGCGAGGAAGCCGGCTGGTGCCCGCAGCCATAGCTGTCGCCGGGGCGCTCCTGATCCTGTTTGGTGGCGGGTGCGTCGTGGCAGCGTTGATGTTCGGCGACTACTTCGCCGACCGGTCTACCGTCATCCGATGGGGTGTGTTGCCACTGATCGTTGGAGGGGCGCTCGTCGTGTGGGGCCTCCGCTGGGCCCGGCGGGGTGCCCCTGGGGACAGCTAACATGACCATGACCGTACGGTCGTCGTCGGGGGGGACGCATGTCTGATCGTGCGCGATCCGTGACGAACGCCGCGCTGAGCATCCTGATGATCGTCGTTGGCGGGCTGTTGGCGTTGTTTTGCGGCGGATGCTCAGTGCTGTTTACCGGTGTGATGATCGCGAGCATTGTGCAAAACGGCCTGGGCAACCTGTGGGGGTTCGAGCAGATCCTTCCCTTTGTCGCACCGGGGCTGGCGATCGCCTGGGGCGGAATTGTGATGATACGGCACGGTATCGCCCGCTGGAAGGCATGAGCCGCTGAAGGAAGGGCCGCCCAGAGATTGAAATGGACCTTTTCCCTTAAATTAGGTCGATGACACAGGAGCTTGAGCGACTGACGATGGGAGCAACGGTCAGAACGATCGGCATGCCCGAAGTGAATAGCCTCGTCACTCCGATTCCGCCGCTCGATGAGCAAGATCGAATCGTGCGCAGTGTGCTAGGCGGGCGAACGCGCCTCGACGCTCTCATCGCGACGGTCCGCGACGCCATCGACCGCCTCAAGGAGCTCCGCACCGCGCTGATCTCCGCCGCGGTGACGGGCAAGATCGACGTGCGCCTGCCTGCCGCGTCGCGGGACGCGGCGCAGGCAGGGGAGGAGGCGGCGTGAAGGGCCGGTCCCGGCGCGGCTCTGTATTTGCGTTTCTTGCCGTTTGCGATAATATGCGCCACGGCTGTTTTCACGACCGCAAACAAGGGCGCTCATGACCTCGAAGACGACACGCCGGCCGCACGGCCGCAAGATTCGCTGCTCAGGCGGCTACCGGGCCTACGTTCCGGAGCCGCTCCCGCCGCCCCTTGCGTGGAGCGGCGACCTCGTGGCGGCGCTGTCGCACGCGGACCTGGCCCTCGGCCGGCTCGCGGGCGAGGGCCGGCGGCTCCCCAACCCGCACCTGCTCATCCGCCCCTTCGTCCGGCGCGAGGCGGTCCTCTCCAGCCGCATCGAGGGCACCCAGGCCACCCTCGGCGAGCTGCTCGCCGCCGAGGCCGGCGCGGCGGTCGAGCGCAGCCCGGAGGACTTGCGCGAGGTCGCCAACTACGTGGTCGCTCTCGAGCAGGGGCTCGCGCGCCTCGCCGCCTTGCCGCTGTCGCTGCGGCTGGTGAAAGAGCTGCACGAGAAGCTCATGCGTGGCCTGCGCGGCGACTCCGCGACGCCCGGCGAGTTCCGGCGTTCCCAGAACTGGATCGGCCCGGCGGGCTGCACACTGGCCGAAGCGAGCTTCGTGCCGCCGCCGCCCGACCGGCTGGTGGACTGCCTCGGCGCCTGGGAGAAGTTCCTTCACGACGAGACGCTGCCGCCCCTCGTCCACGCGGCACTCGCGCACTCGCAGTTCGAGGCGATCCACCCGTTCCTGGACGGCAACGGGCGCGTGGGCCGCCTGCTCATCACGCTGCTTCTTGTTGAGAGACAGGTATTGCCCTCGCCGCTGCTCTATCTCAGCGCCTACTTCGAGGCCACCCGACCCGAGTACTACGCGCGGCTATCCGGCGTGACCGAGCGCGGCGAGTGGGAGGAGTGGCTCGAATACTTTCTGGGCGGGGTCGCGGGGCAGGCGGAAGACGCCCTCGATCGCATCCGGCGCATCGATGCGTTGGTCGCCGGCTGGCGCGAGCGGATCGCGAAGGCACCCTCCCGGCTGCCCGAACGCGCGCTCGAGCTGTTCGTGGAGAATCCCTTCTGGACGGTGAAGAAGCTCGCCGAGCGGCTCGATGTCGCCTTCACCACGGCCCAGCGGGGGATCGATCGACTCGAGGCTGCGGGCATCGTGACGCTTGCCAGCGAGGCAAAGCGCAATCGCGTCTATTGCGCGCGGGCGATCCTCGAGATCCTCGAGGCGCCCCCGCGTCTGCCGGATGGCTCGCGCGCCCGCGGACGGGGGAGACGGCCATGACCCCCGAGATCTCCGAGCGCGCCTTCGAGGAGGCGATCGAGTGCGCCCTGCTCCAG
>JBHHYR010000262.1:0-4849 GCA_046757585.1 Binatia bacterium
GCCGCCATGCTAGCCCAGATCGTCGCACAGGCCTAACGTCGTGCCGCTCAGGCGCGGCCCGCTCTTGGCCGTCGCCTGGAGCGGCGAGTTAGGGAGCGGCTCCCGGCGGTTGTCATGGCAAGCCCGGAGTGTTCTTGTGACGCTCTGGAAACTGTACGAACCTCGCAACGTTGCCATCACTGATGCGCTTTACGATCTTCGAGTACCGAGGATTCACGACGGTGCCAAGCTTAACGAGGAGATGGTCCATCACTTCCAACCGTTGCGAAGCCGTCTCGTACTCTGAACTGAGCAGTGCCCTGAGAATTTCTTCAAGGTGTTCGACGTTGTCCTCATACCGGAGGCTGTCAGCGATTTGCCAGGCGAGGTCCCTGACCTTGCTTCGGATGTCGGCGGGTACTTCTTCTCTGCGAAGTTCAGCCATGCAAAATACCCGGTACCAGCTCTGAACCTCCATCAGCTTCATATAGGTGTGAAAGTGCGTGTCCCTGATCCGCTTCAGTTTCTCATTCCTTCGCTGAAGAGCTGTGGCGACCAGAGCGCCGAAGACGGAGACGCCGACGCCACTTGCGAAACCGATGACAGCATTGATCGGTTCAAACATGCCCCCGCCGCCGACGGGCTGAGCATCGAGTTCATCCGCAAGCTCAAGAGCGTTCGCAAGGAGGACCGCGTCCGTGCGATCCTGGCCCAACGCGGCACCCACCCCGGACTCGTCCACATATTCTCCGCCATGGAGCTCTGCCCATCCTACCGGCCCTGGCACGACAAGCGCACCGGTCAGACCTTTCTGAAGCCCGCCGCGGGCAAGTGTCTGCACTACTACTTCTACTTCATCGATCCGGAGCTCGGGCTGTGCTACCTGCGCGTGCCTACCTGGGCACCGTTCCGCCTGCAGCTCTACTGCAACGGCCACAACCTGCTGGCCGCCAGGCTGCGCAAGCGCGGCATCTCCTACGAGATGGTCGATAACGCCTTCGTCGATATCGCCGACTTCAGCGCGGCGCAAAAGCTCGCCGACGATCTGCACGTGAGCCGCCTGCACCGGGCTCTGGACCGCTGCGCCCGCCTGTATTGCCCGATCCTCAAGCCGCTCCAAACACGCTACCACTGGAGCCTGATGCAGGTGGAGTACGCCACCGATCTCATCTTCACCAACGCCCAGGCCTTGGCCACCCTCTACGAGCCGTTGACCCGCACCGCCATCCACGCCGTCAAAGCCGAGCACGTCGCGACCTTCCTCGGCCGCAAGCTCTCCGCACACTTCCCCGGCGAGCTCGGCACCGATTTCACCACCCGCCTCCAGGGCACTCGCATCAAACATCACATGGGCCCCGTGTCCATCAAGATGTACGACAAGTTCGGCCGGATCTTGCGTATCGAGACCACCGCGAATAATGTCGGCTTTTTCAAGCACCACCGTCAGGTGGAACAGAAGGACGGGCGGCGGGTTGTCAAGCTCGCCCCCGTCCGCAAAACCATCTACAGCCTCGCCCCCGATCTTCAGCAGCTCCTGCTCGCTGCCAACCTGCGCTCTCTCGCCTTCCTCTCCGACCTCGACGATCCCAGTGCTGGGATCAAGGCGCTACGCAAGGTGTGCGAACCCGTCCGTCAACAGCAGCGGCCCTATCGCGGCTTCAACTTCTTCTGCGCCCCCGACCAGCGCCTCTTCGAGCTGCTTGCCCGCGGCGAGCTCTGCATCAGCGGGGTCCGCAACAAAGATCTGCGCCTGCTGAGCGGCAAGACCACCGCCCAGATCTCCTACCTCTTCAAGCGCCTGCGTCTACACGGACTCGTCAAGAAGATCGGCCGCACCTACAAGTACTCTCTCACCGAGTTCGGCCGCCACGTCATCCTCACCGGCCTCAAGCTCAAGAACCTCTTCCTCATTCCCGCTCTCGCCACACCACCTGCTGCCCATTGAACTCCTCGCCATTCTGTTCAAAACCTTATCCGTAAGGGACTAATCGCCCTGCCGCTGAACCGCTGCGGGCCGAAGACAGTCCTCCCGGTTGGGGAAGTCGCCGCGCTCGAGTTCATCCACGACCGGGACGCTCGTCACCAACTCGCAATCGACGGTTGCACGGGCCCACCACTGACGAGTCCAATCGCGACGTGCCACCATTTCCGGCTCGTCACGAACCTCGTAGTAGAAGCTCGGGACCGTCGTCTCGACATAGACCCGTGGTTTCATCCGTGATTCAGATTAGCACAGGTGGGGCACTACGCTCACGCCGAACGCCTTGGCGATCAGCGGCCAGCGCAGCCGGTCCGCTCGAGCGTGTTGTTCGGTCAGAGAAGCTTCTCGAACTCGTCGACGCCGAGGCGCGCCTGTTTCAAGATGTGGGATAGCGTCGAACGTTTGATCGGCCTGTGCGCTGGAACCACCAGCTTGAGGGTCTCCGTTGGCGTGTGTTTCTGCAGCCGAATGTGGCTGCCTCGCTGACGCACGACCACCCAGCCGTCACGCTGGAGAACCCGAACTACGCGGTCGTAGTTGAGGCTCGGGACCTTGCTCACAACGCCAGCTCAACAACCTCGACGTTGGGCGGGTAAGTAGCATCGTCATCCACCGGCTCCAAGTAGAGCTGCATGGCCTCCTGGATGTTCGTAAGCGCCTCTTCGCGGCTCTCGCCTTCGCTGATACACCCGGGGAGGGACGGCACGGTGGCGGTAAAGCCACCCTCATCGCTTGCCTCTAGCACAACTCGCAACTTCATCCTAGCTCCTCCGAACAGTTGGAGGGTACACCTGGTGTCGTCGCTCGGCAAACCGAACGGCGTGCGCATCAGCCGCGCGCGCCGCGGCGAGCAGTATGAGCACGGCATCTCTTGCGCGCCGGCTGCATGCGCGTGTTGGGCCGCCTCATGAAGTTCTCAGGATGCAGTAAGCTGGCAACTGAGATATCTTCATCGACCGCCTCCCAGTGAAGGCCGATGCCTCCCCCAATCAGTTCCCAATCAGCCCCTTGCCTTGGAGTCGCCTCCAGAAGCCGCGGAAACCAGGCGAGAGGAGTTGATACCACCCGACCGTCGGACAGGCTGACGGTGAGGGTGTCATCTGTGCAAGATCCATCAACCGCGAGGACCTCAACTCTTTCTGCCAAAGTACGCATGCCACTCCTCCAAAAAGAACTGCCTGTGCTCAACAACGATCTTGCGAATCTCCGTAAGCTCACGTCCACGAAAACCCCTCACGTCGGCAAGCGCCACCGGTTGCAGCCAATACTTGGCGTACCGTCCGGCGTGTGCCACGTGAATGTGCGGTGGTTCACGCCCTTCCATGCTGAAGAAGAAGAACCGGTATCCACGAACCCTCAGCAGCGCTGGCCCTAGGGCAGTCTATCTCAGCGAACGGAGAAGGGGAAGAAAACGTCACGGCTCGTGCTGGAGGCTGCGGATCGTGCTGGAGGCTGCCGAACGGCTCGCCGGTCACCTGCGGCCGCTTGCTGCCGGCAGGTGTACCGGCGTGTTAGGCGACATCCTGCATCTTATTCGCGAAATCCCGTCCTGAAGTAGGCGGAGGCAACGGCCTGTTGTCTCTCTTGTAAACAGCGATTGCCTCCTCCACGATCGTGCACAGTTCGTCGAAAACCTCACGCTCGTCTGCGCCGTGGCATCCGCCGTAAATCAGTCCCGGCGAGCTCCCCACGTAGCATTGATCCTCTTCGGACCACTCAACGATTTTTACGTAGCGAGCACTCTCCTTCATTTCTTCGACTCCTCGATCGCGAGCTCGACCGCGCGCACTTGGTAGCGCTTCGCATCATCCCCCAGATTGCCGGAAATCACCACCGGTCTCGTGACGCTCGGGTGGACGAAATTGCGATGACTCCCCTTACCTCCACGGTTCACGAAACCGGCCCGTTCCAAATCAGCGATAAGCTGTCTCAACTTCGGCGGCAAGGATCATCCCTCGTCACTGGTTCGCCTAACCAGGTTTCTGGGCGCTGCACACATTGCGCCCCTGGTGAGGCCTAACGCCGTGCGCCTGAGCTGCCGCCGCAGAGGGGTTCCCGATTACCCCTGTTGGTCAGGCCGGTCAGCTCGAGACGCGGGTTAGGCTGCACAACCTGAACCGTCGCATAGAAATCCACGCGCCGCGACGTGCGACGCGGGATCACCGCACGCTGCCGCGGTTGCGGTGCCTTGAGCCCGTCTTCACGCATTCCGCGCAGATGCAATTCGATTGCTCGTTCGATTCGCCGGAGTGCGGCGTCGATGCTCTTGCCCGTCGCCACGCATCCCGGTAAGTCAGGCACCGACGCGCCCCAGTCGCTGTCGGGGTCCTTATTGATCCGAACCAGATACTGAACCGTTTTCATCGTTTAGGCACCTTCAACCCTGCCTGGCGCTTCACCGAAGCCAGGGTGCCTTTGGGTATGTCATCGCCCTGATGTCCGCTCACAGTGACCCGGCCGGGTTTCGTAGGATCTTTGAACTGGCGATGGCTTCCTTCGGTCACTACCAACCTCCACCCGTTCGCCTCGAGCAAACGGATCACCTCCCGCACCTGCACGACGGCAAGATATCAACAGTGCGGCAGACCCGCAAAACGGGGTAGCCATTTGCGCATACCAGCCTAATCGGGATAGGGAGGAGCCTCGCGGCTCACCCCCTCCCACACCACCGCACATACGGATCACGTATACGGCGGTTCGGCGGATTCAGTGGTCGGTTCATCCCTCCACCAGTCTCGGCAACCCGAGCGCCTCGAAGTACCGCACCGGCAGTGCGATCGTCAGCGCCGGGCTGCCACTCAGACCCCATGGCCCGTGAGCTGACTTGGCGGTGTCCCAAGCCAGATCCCGGGACACTCCCCGTTTGCGTAGTTCCCGGTATCCCCTGCG
>JBHHYR010000263.1:0-4826 GCA_046757585.1 Binatia bacterium
GTCTATGTACGCGAGCCACAGGCCTGCCATCGCCAGCGCAAAGGTCAGGTTGCCACCGGTGTAGTGCGAAGAAATCCGCAACGGGTCGTACGAGAGCAAGAAGATGGCGCAGGCAAGGGCCCCCTCCGCGGACCCCAACGCCCGCCGGCCAACGGTGAAAACCAGGATGCCGCCGATCAGCAGCGCAGCGTTCGGCAGCGATTTACCCAGTGCCAGGCTATACCCGAACAGCCGAAACACAAGAGCGGCCAGATACAAGTGCAGCGGCGGATGCGTATAAAAGAAGTCGCGGTGCGGGATCAGCCCCTTGTTTACCAGCAACGCCATGTTGAAGTACAGGTGCGCATCCTCGACAACCACATTGACCGAGTAGAGCTTGAGAACGACAAACAACAGGACTGCGGCCGAGGCCACTGCCAGCCAGGCCCACTGGGCCCGCCGGCTGGCGCCCGGTCGTACCGTCCTGCTACTTTGCGGAGGCGTGGGCGTGGCCGTCTTGTACGCGCGAGCGGGTTTCATCTCCCGCACGCCGGCGCGCGCATACCCTACTCGAGCTTCTTCAGCGCCCGATCCATGCCGGCCAGGATGGAGGCGGGATTCCGCTCGTCGTAGAAGTACTTGTACTTCGGCCGCGTCTCGGTGAGCGATTCATCGAGCTTGCCGTCAGAAGACAGAAAGTACGTGCGGGGAATGTACTCGCCGTCCGGGCTGTACTGCTTGCTACGCTCGCGGTTCTTGTCCCTATCGAGCCCGATCATGACGAAGGATCTGGCTTTCTCCACGACCTGCGGGTCGTGAAACACCTTGGAGTAGTTGGCGCAGTGGGGGCACCAGGTCGTGTAGAAGATAAGGCAGATCGGGCGGTGCGCCTGCTTGGCGGCCGCCAGCCCCTCTTCGTACGGCATCCACTTGATCTTCGCGTCATTCCAGTCCTCCGCTGCGGCACGCGCCCGCTGCGGCCCGAGCAACGCACCGGCAGCCGCCACAGCCAGTGCAACAAGCGTGACGCTTGCGTACCTTTCACCCCCGAACCCCATCATCGACTCCCCCTCCTATTCAATGTCGTGGTACACGTTTAGAATCAGCGGCCGGCACTGGTGCAGGCGCCCCGCGCAACCAGAGGCGCGGCGCTCCTAGGGGCGGGGGCCTGCCTGCACTGCCTTGGCGTCCTCGGCACGGGGGGCAAGGTCGCTGTGGCACGCGTGTTTACCCGCGACAACGGGCAGCCCGCGCGCACGCTGGCGCAGCAACTCGCGCCCGTGCGTGCCAACACCCGGGCTGCGGAGGGCCGTGCGGGCGGGCTGGGACTGCGGGTCCTTGCCACTTGCGAACTCCTCGATTTCCTTCGAGATGCGCATGCTGCACCAATCGTGGCCACACATGGCGCAGAAGTCGGTGTCGACGTCGAGGTCTTCGTCGTGCAGGGCGCGGGCCGTTTCACCGTCGAAGGCCAGCTCGAACTGTTTCGGCCAGTTGAGCGCCGCGCGGGCGCGCGACAGATCATCGTCCCATAGGCGCGCCCCTGCGATCCCGCGGGCAACGTCACCGGCGTGGGCCGCGATCTTGTAAGCGATGCACCCCGCTTGCACGTCTTGCGCCTTCGGCAGGCCGACATGCTCTTTGGGTGTCACGTAGCACAGCATGGCGGCGCCGGCGCGGGCCGCCTCGGTGGCCCCAATGGCGCTGGTGATATGGTCGTAGCCGGGAAACACATCGGTAACCAGCGGGCCCAGCACGTAGAACGGCGCATCGTCGCACACCCGCTGCTCGAGCTGCATGTTGAAGGCGATCTGATCGAGCGGGACATGGCCCGGCCCCTCCACCATGGCCTGTACTCCCGCGTCACGGGCGCGCAATGTCAGCTCCCCGATCGCATGCAGTTCCGCCAGCTGCGCCGGATCCGACGCATCGGCCGTACAACCGGGGCGCAGGCCGTCGCCTAGAGAGTACGTCACGTCGTACTCCCGCATGATGGCACTGATCTCGTCAAACATTTCATACATTGGGTTCTGTTTGTTATGGGCGATCATCCACTTCGCCAGCAATGACCCGCCACGCGAGACGATGCCCGTGACCCTACTCCTGATGAGGGGGAGGTGCTCTTTTAGAATGCCCGCATGGATCGTGAAGTAGTCCACGCCCTGCTGCGCCTGCCGCTCGATCTCTTTCAAGATCGCCTCGTATGTCAGCTCTTCGATGCCCTTTCCGATGATCATGCTGTAGATCGGCACGGTCCCGATCGGGATCGTGCTGTGATCGATGATGGCCTGCCGGCACTCGTGCAGGTTACCGCCGGTAGACAGATCCATCAGGGTATCGGCACCGTACTTCTGCGCCCATTGCAGCTTGTCCACCTCTTCCTGGGTGCTGCTGCTGACCGGTGACGCACCGATGTTGGCGTTGATCTTGGTCGTGATCATGCGCCCGATACCCATCGGGTCAAGGCGCTTGGCGGCGTGACAGCCACGCATATAGTCCGGATCACTGATCGTGCGCCAGCGCTGTGCCACCGTCTGGTTAACCCAGTAGCGCGCCGCGGGCGGCGCATCCGGATGGCCGCTGGCCGCCTCGGCACACGCTGCCGTGACCCCGTTGCCGGCGGCGGGCGGTTCCTGGCCGCTGCTACCTGCCAGGTGGCGCTTGTTCGCCGGGATAACCAGGCGCCCTCTTGCCACTTCGCTGCGAATGAATTCTGGTGTCGTATTCTCCCGCTGCGCCACTCGGCGCATTGCCGGCGTAATGATCCCGCCGCGCGCCGCTTCCAGCTGAGTCATTGCTTTCGCTCCTCCGTTGGCCGTTCTCGCGCGGCGCATTGCCGCGCCGCCATGGGAAGATTCATCTTCACGTGGTAGAAATCTACGCCGAGCGGCCGACGGGTGCAAGGCGCCATGCATGGGGTCTTACCAGGGCGGTCAGGGGGCGCCGTGCTTGGCCTCGCCGCCCCATGGGCTCGACCGGCAGATGCCCATTGTGTGGACGCAGGCAACGCACCGTATTAGAAGGAGCAAGGACACGATCGCTCATGTGAAGCCCGAGCGGGATGAGAAGGGAGGAAACGATGGAAAGCATCCGTTTCGACGACATCGAAAAGCTGCGGAGCAAGATCAGCGACACTTTCGGGGCGTGGGGACCCGAGGTGGAGGTGACGCAGGACATGATCAATAAGTTCGCCGACCTCACAGGCGATCACCAGTGGATCCACGTCGACGTCGAGCGCGCCAAGCGCGAGAGCCCCTTTAAGCAAACCATTGCGCACGGTTTCCTGACGTTGAGCCTGCTGCCGGTGCTCCGCGCCAGCTCGGACTATCAGATCGTCGGCTACGGGAATGCAACGAATTACGGCGCAGATAAGCTGCGCTTTGTCAGCCCGGTACCCGCGGGGGCGAAGGTGCACGCACGCGCGCGGCTGGTGGCAGTGGAGCCTCGGCCGAAAGGCACGCAGGTGATCCAGGAGATCAACGTGCACGTGGCCGGCAGCGATCGGCCGGCGCTGATCTACGTCATGTTGGTGCTCTACCACCCGCCAATGAAGTAAACGGCGGGGCAGTCCACTGATGGACGGCGCTCCCCTGCGTATCGGGATACTTGGTGCAGCGCGGATCGCGCCGATGGCCCTCGTGCGCCCGGCCCGGCACGCGCCGGAGACCGCCGTGGTGGCGGTGGCGGCGCGCGACCCGCAGCGCGCGCAGGCCTTCGCCGCCAAACACGGCATTGCCCGGGTGCATCCCACCTATGACGCCTTGCTGGCGGATCCGGAGATCGATGCCGTCTACATCCCACTCCCCAACAGCCTGCACTGCACATGGACTGGTCGCGCCCTGGAGGCGGGCAAGCACGTGTTGTGCGAAAAGCCCATCGCCGCCAACGCCGCAGAGGCTGAACACATGGCTGAGGTCGCCGCGCGGACCGGACGCGTGCTGATGGAAGCGTTCCATTGGCGCTACCACCCGCTGGCAGCTCGTGCGAAAGCTGTCATTGACGCAGGAGAACTGGGGGCCGTGCGACACGTGGAAGCACACCTCTGCGTCCCATTGCTCCGCCCCGGCGACATCCGCTACCGGCTCGATCTGGCAGGCGGGGCCACTATGGATGTGGGGTGTTACACGATCAGCATCGTGCGCTTCCTCGCCGGCGCGGAGCCCGAGGTGATCCACGCTGAGGCGCGCCTGTCGTCACCCGGGGTCGACCGTGCCATGGAGGCTCACTTCCGTTTTCCTGACGGGCGGACGGGTCGGATGACCTGCGCCCTACTCTCGCCGGTTCTCCTGCGCGTCAGCGCCCGGGTACGCGGCGAGAGAGGCCAGCTCAGCGTGCTCAACCCGATCGGTCCACATTTCTTTCACCGGCTCACGGTGCGCAACGACGTAGGCACCCGCACCGAGCGGCTGCGCGGCGATGCAACGTACACGCACCAGCTGCGGGCTTTCGCGGCAGCAGTGCACCACGGGGCGCCAGTCCCAACCGGGCCGGCCGATGCCGTCAAGAACATGCAGGTGATCGATGCCGTGTACGCGAAAGCGGGACTACAGCCGCGCGGCTCGAGCGCCCCCTATGGAAAGCGTTGACACCAGGGAAAAAGGTCTCGGACCCCCCTCACCTCAATCCTCTGCCCTGGAGGGTGAGGAGGCGTTTGGCCGTCCATGCCACGGACGGCGCGTCCGTCTGCAGACACTCCCTTTGTGGGTCAAGATCGGTTCATCCGCGACGGTGCCTCGCGGTATGGATCGTCGTTGGAGGTTTTTCTGATGCGCCTCGAATACACCCGTGACGAGCTGTTGGCCGAACCTGCGTACGACCGGCCCCTTGTGGTCGATGACACCGCATGC
>JBHHYR010000264.1:0-4818 GCA_046757585.1 Binatia bacterium
ACCTGATCGGTGACATCGGAGGGGGCACAACGGAGGTTGCCGTGATTTCGTTGAAGGGTGTGGTCTTCTCGAAATCCGTGCGCGTGGGCGGCGACAAGATGGACGAGGCCATCGTGCAGTACATCAAACGCAAGTACAATCTGCTCGTCGGCGAACGCACAGCGGAACTAATCAAGATTACGATCGGCTCGGCCTATCCCGGCAACGAGATCCAGACCATGGAGATCAAGGGCCGAGACTTGGTGGCCGGCGTGCCCAAAACCGTCGAGGTATCGGACGAGGAAATTCGCGATTCGTTGCTGGAGCCGATCAACCAGATCGTTGACGCGGTCCGTATTGCGCTGGAACGCACGCCGCCAGAACTGGCGTCCGATATCGTTGACAAGGGCATCGTGTTGGCCGGCGGTGGTGCTCTGCTGCGCAACCTCGACGTTCTTTTGCGCGAGGAAACTGGGCTGCCGATCATGCTCGGGGATGATCCGCTGACGGCGGTGGTCATGGGTGCAGGCAAGGTTCTGGACGAGCTGTCGCTCTTGAAGGATGTCACGACTCAATAGGTGCGGCACCCTGGGGGTGGAGGTGGCCGGGGGGCGAGGGTCGCGCGAGCCAGCCTGCCTCCCCGGAGAGCGCTTCGAGCATCGCGCGATTTGATTACCGCAGATGCTGGGGTTTGTACGGCGAAATCGGGTTACTCTCACTTCCGGATTACTATTATTGATTTCCCTGCTCCTAGCCTCGGCAGGGTTACGCTCCCGGCGGTGGAACGATCCAGTGGCGGCGTTCGTGCTCGAAGCGATGCAGCCACTACAGGCAGGGGTCGCCGCCGTGCGCGATGCTATTCGCACGACGTGGCACGCGTACATCGCCCTGGTCGGCGTGAAGCAGGAGAATGCACGACTGCGCCAGCGCATCCTCGATCTCGAACAGCGGGCCATTCGGGCAGCGGAAATCGAACAAACCGACCAGCGTCTTGCCAAGCTCCTCAGCTTTCGTTCCACCTTGGAGCGTCATGCCATCGCCGCCCAGATCATCGGCCGCGACCCATTGCCGTGGTTCGGCACCATCACCATCAATCGAGGTCGGGCCGACCGTGTCCACCAGAACATGGCAGTGCTCTCACCGTTCGGCGTCGTGGGCCAGATCATGGCAACTAGCGAGCACGCCGCCCGTGTGCTCCTCGTCACCGACCACAATAGCGGTGTCGACGCGGTCGTACAGCGCAGCCGCGCGAGGGGCATCGTGGAAGGTGCCCTGGACGGTAGTTGTGTCATGAAATACTTGAAGCGTGGTGCAGACGTGCAAGTGGGGGACCGGGTTGTCACGTCCGGTCTCGACGGTATCTACCCGAAGGGAATTCTGGTGGGCAACGTCATGCACCTGACCCGCGGCAACCGTGCTCTCCTGCAGCGAGCCGAGGTCAAGCCGGGCGTCCCGCTGGATCGCATTGAGGAGGTGCTGGTCGTGCGGGCGCAGCGGCCAAACGGGGGGCCGTAGCGATGCCTGCGGCCGCGCTGTTCGTCGTGATCGCTACCACCGCCTTCCTCCTGCAGACGACCCTCCTGCCGCTGGCTGCCGTGCCCGACTTGCTGCTCATCATCTGCGTGTACCTAGGCTTGTATCACCATTCGGTCGGTGGTGCCTTCGGGGCCTTCGTCCTCGGCTACCTGGAGGACACCTCCTCGGGAACCCTCACGGGTCTGAACGCGTGCGGGATGTGCTTGGTATTCGTTCTGGTACACCTGACCTCTCAACGTTTGTGGGTCGACAACACCATCTCGAAGGTAGTGCTCGTGTTTCTCGCGTCCGTATTGAAGACAGGCGTGCTGCTGGCCTTGCTGACATTGCTCCGGCCGTCTCCCGGGGTGTGGCGCAGCCTTCCCGGCTCCGTGCTCATCGAGGCCGTCCTTGCGGCGGTGCTGAGTCCTGCCGTGTTTGCGGTTCTGGCCCGCACCCGGCAGCTGCGCTTAGGGGCGGAGCGCTGAGATGGTCCCGCTCATCCAGCATGAGGTGCCCTCTGTCCTGCGGCGGCGCGTTACTGTGGCGTTAGGTGTGGCGCTCTGCGGGTTTCTCGCCCTCCTCGCCCGTCTGTGGGATTTACAGATCCTGCACGGCGAGGAGATGCGCATCCTGTCCGAAAACAACCGCATCCGGATACGCCGTGTACGCGCCACGCGCGGCACCGTGGTCGATCGATTCGGCCGTGTGTTGGTCGACAGCCGCCCTGCTTTCGACGCCGTCGTGGTGCCTGAGGACGCCCGCAGCGTCGAACTGACCATCGAGAACCTGGCGCAGCTCCTGAATCAGAGCGCGGCCGACATTCACAGGCTGCTGACGCAGGCAAGTCACCGGCCGCCGTTTGACGAAATCACCGTCAAGCGTGACCTGAGCTGGGACGAGGTGGTTGCCCTCGAAACGCATCAACTCGATTTGCCCGGTGTCAGCGTACGGGTCATGCCGCGCCGCAGCTATCCGCTCGGGCCCAATTTGGCACATCCGCTTGGATATGTCGGCGAGGCCAGCCCGAAGGATCTCGCGGCTGATGCGCGTTACCGTATGGGCGATCTGGTCGGGAAGGCCGGCCTGGAGAAACGCTGGGAGAAATACTTGCGCGGCGTGGACGGCGGGCAGCAGGTCGAAGTCGATGCCGTGGGGCGTCAGTTGCGCGTCCTGCGAGAAGTCAAGGAAATCCCCGGAAACACGCTTCAGCTGACCATCGACCTCGACTTGCAAAATGCCGCAGCGGCGGCGTTGGGCGACCGCGACGGCAGCGTTGTGGCGTTGGACCCGAACACCGGCGAAATCCTCGCGCTCGTGGACTACCCGTCCTTCGACCCAAACATTTTCGCACGCGGCGTGGGGCGCGCACAATGGCGCGCGTTGCTTTCGAACAAACACTACCCCCTCAGCAGTCGGGCAATCCAGGGGCAGTATCCGCCCGCGTCCACATTCAAGATCGTGGTGGCTACGGCAGCGCTGGAGGAAGGCGTGATCACCCCGTTCACGCGGATCTACTGTCCCGGTGGGCTCCGGTTTGGCAAGCACTACTTCCGCTGTTGGAAAAAAGGGGGCCACGGTGCGGTAAACGTGCACGACGCATTGGTGCAGTCCTGTGACGTGTTCTTCTACCAGGTCGCACAACGACTGGGCATCGATGTGATCGCACGGTACGCGCGGGCGTTCGGACTCGGCCAACCGACTGGGATCGACCTCGAGCACGAAAAGGCCGGGCGGATCCCGGACACGGCCTGGAAACACGAGCGCTTCAAGCAGCCGTGGTACGCGGGCGAAACGCTGTCGGCAGCGATTGGCCAGGGTTATGTCACCGCCACCCCCCTGCAGATGGCAAACCTCATCGCCACCACGGCCGTCGGCAAGCGCTTTCGCCCGCACCTCGTCAAACAGATCGAAGCACCCGACGGTACGGTCATCCGGACGGTGGTGCCGGAGGTCACCGGCACGCTGAAGGTGCGGCAGACGACCTTGAAGCAGGTGCGTGAAGCATTGCGCGATGTGGTCAATACCGCCCGCGGAACCGGACGGAGAGCGCGGCTCGGCGACGTGGAGGTCGCCGGTAAGACCGGCACGGCGCAGGTTGTTCGACTGCGCAGGACACGGCCCACCGCCGACCGCATTCCATGGCAGCAACGCGACCATGCCTGGTTCGTGGGCTACGCTCCGGTCGATGCACCGCAGATCGCCGTTGCCGCGCTGGTCGAACACGCGGCGGCTGGGGGTGGCGCCGTGGCGGCGCCGCTGGCACGCCAGATCATCCAGGCCTATTTCCGTTTACAGGAGAGCCGCGAGGGCGCCAAGTATGCTCAGGATCGATCGCAGACTCATCGCGCATTTTGACTGGCCACTGTTGGTCTGTACCCTGCTGCTCATCAGCTGCGGCTTGCTCACGGTGTTCAGCGCTACCCGGATGGCTGACCGCGTTGTCAGTACGGTGGCCATACGGCAGTCCATATGGGTGGGGCTGGGGATTGCCGGACTCGTGGCAGCGCTCAGCTTCGATTACCGCCGGCTCGAACGCCACGGATATTTCGTTTACGGGATCGCTCTCGTTCTGCTACTCATGACGTCCGTCCTGGGGTCTGCTGGCGGGGGGGCGCGACGCTGGATTGTGCTCGGTCCCGTGTCACTACAGACCTCTGAGTTCGCGAAACTAGCAGTGGTCATCGCGCTGGCACGCTATCTTCACCGAAACGTTGGCGACGGCGCCTTGTCGCTGCGCGCGATACTGGTCTCGTGTTTGTTGGTCGCTCCGGCGGCTTTCCTGATCCTGAAGCAACCTGATCTCGGTACGGTCGTCGTGGTCGGGCTGGCCAGTGGGACCCTCCTGCTGGTCGCGGGGCTGCGGCTGCGGCTGCTCGTCATTCTCGTTGCCGTGCTGGTGCCGGCAGTGCCGAGCTTGTGGCATCATCTGAAGCCGTACCAGCAGCGGCGGATTACGACCTTCATTCACCCGCAAGCCGATCCGTTAGGGGCCGGGTACCATATCATCCAGTCGAAGATCGCGATCGGATCGGGACAGCTGGAGGGCAAGGGGTTTCTACACGGGACGCAGAACCGCCTCAATTTCTTGCCGGAGCAGCACACGGACTTCATCTTCTCAGTGTTTGCGGAGGAATGGGGGTTCGTAGGCTGCGGCGTACTGCTCGGGCTCTATGCTGCGTTGCTGTTACGGTGCGTCATGGTGGCAGCGCGCGCGCGCGATACGTTCGGCGTCTTGCTGGCGTTCGGCCTGACGGCCGGGATCTTCGCGCAGGTCCTGGTCAACATCGGGATGGCCACCGGCTCGTTGCCGGTGGTCGGCAT
>JBHHYR010000265.1:0-4757 GCA_046757585.1 Binatia bacterium
TCATCCGCTCTCTGATCGCACGCTCCATGCGCACCAGGCCGATGCGATACTGGTTCTCCACCAGTTCTCCCACCGCGCGCACGCGCCGGTTGCCCAGGTGGTCGATATCATCGACCGCCCCGTTGCCGTTCTTGAGCCGGATCAGGTAGCGCACCACCTCGAGAATGTCCTCGCGGCGCAACGTACCCTGATCCAGCGGCACCTGCAGGTGCAGCTTATGGTTCAACTTCAGGCGGCCCACGCGCGAGAGGTCATAGCGTTCCGGATTGAAGAACAGGTTGTTGAAGAACGCAGTCGCCGTTTCGAGCGTCGGCGGATCGCCGGGGCGCAGCCGTTTGTAGATCTCCAGGATCGCGTCGTTCGGAGTTGCGATGTTGTCCAACAGCAGAGTATTGCGGAGGGAGGGGCCGATGTCCTGCTCGTCGAGGAAAAGGACCTCCACGGCGGAGATCCGGCTCTGGCGGAGCCGGTCGAGTTGCTCGGGGGTGATCTCATGATTGCACTCGATCAGCACTTCGCCCGTCTTCGTGTCCACAACGTCATGGGCGGCGACCCGCCCGACGACTTCCTCCAAGGTGATGGGAATTTCCTTGACCCCGGCAGCCTCCAGCTGTTTGATCGCGGCTTTGCTAATCTTGCGGCCTTCCTTGACGACCAACTCGTTTGCGCTGGTGCGGATGTCGCGGCTGGCCTTCGAGCCAACCAGGTGATCCGGTTCGAACCGTTTCGCCACCCGGCGGCTGTCGAGCAGGATCGTGTCGGTCTTGTAGTAATAGTTCAGCAGATCCTCATTCGTCATCCCGAGCGCGCGCAACAGCACCGTTGCATGGAACTTGCGCCGCCGGTCGATCCGGACGTAGAGAATGTCGCGCGGGTCGAACTCAAAGTCGATCCAAGACCCCCGATACGGGATGATCCGGGCAGAGTACAGCAGCTTGCCGCTGGCGTGGGTCTTCCCCTTGTCGTGATCAAAGAACACTCCCGGCGAGCGATGCAGCTGGCTGACGATGACCCGCTCCGTCCCGTTGATCATGAAGGTGCCGTGCGGCGTCATCAGCGGAATTTCACCGAAGTACACCTCCTGCTCCTTCACGTTCTTGATCGAGCGGGCGTTCGTCTGCGGATCGACATCCCAGATGACCAGTTGGATGGTCACCTTCAGCGGCGCGGCATACGTCATGCCGCGTCCATGGCACTCCTCGACGGAGTACTTCGGCTCGCCCAAGCTATAGCTCACGAACTCCAACGACGAGGTCTCGTTGAAGTCCTTGATGGGAAAGACCGAGCGAAACACCGCTTGCAACCCGACGTCGCGTCGTTCGCTCGGGGGTACTGACTGCTGGAGGAACTCCTTGAAGGAACGCGTCTGGATATCGATGAGATTGGGAATCTCGATAATCTTCCTGATGCTTCCGAAGTTCCGCCGAAAGCGGAGATTGTTCGCGACCTGAGACTCCATGGCTACTCCTCACACCCTGCTCGCACAAGCCATTACTTGAGTTCCACCGTGCCGCCCACCTCTTCGATCTTCTTCTTGATCTCTTCCGCTTGCGCTTTCGTCACCCCTTCCTTGATGGCCTTCGGGGCCGCGTCGACGAGGTCCTTGGCCTCCTTGAGGCCGAGGGCAGTCAGTTCGCGCACGACCTTGATCACCTGAATCTTTTTCTCACCGACGTTGGTGAGCATCACGGTGAACTCATCCTGCTCCGGGGCCGCCGCTGCCGGGCCGGCCGCTGCGGGAGCCGCCACGGCAACCGGGGCGGCGGCGCTGACGCCCAGCTCTTCTTCGAGTTCCTTCACCAGGTTTGCAGCTTCCATCAAGCTCATGTTCTTGATGAAGTCCTTCACTTGTTCGCGTGTCACCATACTTTCCGTCATGACAGAATCCTCCTCCGTCGTTTCACTCAGGTTGTGCGTTCTCTTCCAGGCGTGCGCGCACGCCGTCCACCAGTCGCACCAGGCGCGCGCCCGGCTCCTGTGCGGTGCGCAGCAGCTGGGTAGCGGGGGCCTGGAGCAATCCCAAGAGGGTACCCATGAGCGCCTCGCGACTGGGCATCCGTGCCAGCTCGGTCACGACGCCGGGTTCGAGGACGCGCCCATCGAGCACCCCTGCCTTGATCGACAGCGCGGCATTCTCCTCCGTGAAGCGCACCAAAACCTTGGTGACCGCCACCGGATCCGCGTAGCCGAAAACGAGCCTCGTCGGTCCTTCGAGCAGCGCCTCCAGCTGACTGTACGGCGTTTCCTGCAGGGCGCGGCGGGTGAACGTGTTCTTGGCAACCTTGTACTCACCACCGGCCTGCTTCAAAGCACGACGCAGCTGCTGCACTTTCGCGACGCTCACGCCACGCGATGCCGCCAGGAGTGTCACCGTTGCTCGCTGGAAACAATCATGCAACGCGCCGACGGTGGCGACCTTCTCTTCCCGGTTCACGGCACACCTCCTTCACGCCGCCAGCGCACGGGCCGCCAGGGGATCAACCCGCACCCCAGGGCCCATGGTGGCTGCCACGGCGATGCTGACGAGATAATTCCCCTTCGCCGCGGCCGGCTTCGCCTTGATCAAGCTGGCCAGCAGCACCCGCGCATTGTCTGCCAGTTTCTCGGGGCCGAAGGACGCCTTGCCGATGGGTACATGCACGATACCGGCTTTGTCGACGCGGTACTCGACCTTGCCCGCCTTGAGCTCGCTCACCGCCTTGCCGACGTCGAAGGTCACGGTGCCCACCTTCGGGTTCGGCATGAGGCCCCGCGGGCCGAGGATCTTGCCGATGCGGCCGACCATCCCCATCATGTCAGGCGTGGCCACGGCCTTATCGAACTCGAGCCACCCTTCGGTGCTGATCTTCTTGACCAGCTCCTCGCCACCGACGAACTCCGCGCCGGCGTCGCGTGCTTCACGCTCCTTGTCGCCTTTCGCGAAGACGAGCACGCGCACCGCCTTGCCGGTCCCATGCGGCAACAGGACCGTGCCCCGGACGTTCTGATCGGCCTGGCGCGGATCAACGCCGAGGCGCACGGTCATTTCCACGGTCTCGTCGAATTTCGCCTTGGCGGTGTCTGCAGCCAAGCGAATGGCCTCATCGAGCGGGTAGCGCCTGTTCCGATCGACCAGTGCCGCTGCGGCCCGCAGCCGTTTCCCATGCTTCGCCATGCACTCCTCGCTTACTCCTGCACCTCGAGTCCGATGCTGCGCGCAGCCCCCTCGACGGTCCGCATGGCCGCTTCGACGTCCTCGGCCGTTAGGTCGGGCATCTTCAGCTCCGCGATCTCACGAACCTGGGCCCGGGTCACCGTCCCCACTTTCTTCCTGTTCGGCTCACTCGACCCCTTTTCGATGCCGGCGGCGCGCTTGAGCAGCACCGCCGCCGGCGGTGTCTTGGTGACGAACGTAAAGGACCGGTCGGCGTACACAGTAATGATCACGGGAATGATGAGACCCGACTGCGCTTGCGTCTGGGCATTGAACGCCTTGCAGAACTCCATGATGTTGACCCCGCGCTGCCCGAGGGCTGGACCGACCGGTGGGCTGGGGTTCGCCTGCCCTGCTGGAATCTGCAGCTTGATCTGTGCGATGACCTTCTTCACCTCTCGGCTCCTCCCAGGCGCGTGCGCTCACGCCTTCTCGACCTGCACGAAATCCAGCTCGACGGGCGTGGCACGGCCAAAGATGCTGATCAGGACGCGCAGCTTGCCCTTGTCCGCTTTCACGTCCTCGACGACGCCGTTGAAGTCCTGGAATGGGCCATCGACGACTTTGACGCGTTCGCCGGACTCGAAGAGCACCTTCGGCTTCGGTCGTACCGCACCTTCAGCCATTTGTTGGGTGATCTCACGCACTTCGGCCTCGGAAATCGGTGCCGGGTGGGTGGCATCGCCGACAAACCCAGTCACCTTGGGGGTCTGCTTCACCACGTGCCACGTCTCGTCGCTGAGCTCCATGTTCACCAGAATGTAGCCCGGAAAGAACTTCCGGGAGGAGGTTTTCTTCCGCCCCTTGACGAGTTCGACCACCTTTTCCGCCGGGACCAGGATCTCGCCAAAGCTGTCGTTTTTGCCGAGCGTCTTGACCCGCTCCTCGAGGGCGGCTTTCGCCTTGTGCTCGTACCCAGAATACGTGTGCACCACGTACCACGCCTTGGCCATAACCGGTCAGCTCAGTGCAGGATTGCTTCGACCAAGCGCGACACGCCGAAATCGACCAGGCCTAAGTAAATGGCAACGATCACGGTGATCACCAGCACGACCACCGTCGCGGCGTACGTTTCCTTGCGGGTGGGCCAGTGGACCTTTTTCAGTTCGGTCCACACCTCGCCCACGAACGTGCCGGCCCGCGGCACCGCGTCACGCACCTTGTCCCATTGTTGCTGCATTGCCATGTTCACGCACCCGTCATCCAGCCATCAGCCATCCAGCGAGCGGGTCAGGCAGGGTTCGAACCTGCAACCCCCGGATTTGGAGTCCGGTGCTCTGCCAATTCGAGCTACTGACCCGGCACGACGCCGCCCGGGACCACACGCCGCTGTGTCCCGTGCCGTCCTTGCTCCGTTCTTCAGACCTTCGACTCCTTGTGAACCGTGTGTGTTCGACAAGTCGGGCAGAATTTGCGGAACGCCAACTTGTCCGTGGTCCGTTTCTTGTTCTTCGTCCCGGTATAGTTCCGTCGTTTGCAGCGCTCGCAGGCGAACGAAATCAAATCCCGCATGGCCGTGTATCCTCACTTGGCAATCGTGCTGACCACGCCGGCCCCCACGGTA
>JBHHYR010000266.1:0-4723 GCA_046757585.1 Binatia bacterium
GGGGATCGAGGGGGATTTTGCGACGCGCCATCAAATCCTCCCCGACCCTCCTTTGCGAAGGGAGGGGACCCGTGGTTCAAGGGCCAGGTTTTCCTGACCGAAGTTGCTGTTCGATCTTCGCATTGGTTGCCCGGAACGTGGCACTCTCCAGGAAGTACTGCTTTTCACAGATACGCTGACGTATTCGGTGAAGGTTCCCCCTCCTTTCGAAGGAGGGGGTTGGGGGAGGTAGAAGTGCGCCGGTCGCGACCTTCCCCTTGTCCCTCCTTCTTGGCAGGAGAGGGAAATCCATATGTCACCGTAATGTCGAATGGCCGGAAGAGCACCCGGGGCCGGCTGGCCGCAGCCGTTCAGAGGCCAGCCGCCGGCTACTGCTGGCAGGAGGGGCAGTAGAATGTGCTACGCCCCGCGTGGATCGTGCGGCGCACCAGGGTGCGGCAGCGGGGGCAGGGTTTTCCCGCCCGATCGTATACCCGCAAGCGCAGCTGAAAGTATCCCGGCCGCCCGCTGCCGTCGCGGTAATCGGAGATCGAGCTGCCGCCGTGGCGGATGGCACTGCGGAGGACGTGCCGAGTGCTGGTGAGTAACTGCTTGATGTCCCGCCGAGTGAGGCGGCGCGCCTGCCGGTGCGGGCGAATCCGTGCCCGAAACAGGATCTCGTTGGCGTAGATGTTCCCGATGCCGCCGAGGGCGCGCTGGTCCATGAGGAGGTTCTTCACGGGCCTGCGCCGGCCGCGTGCGAGCGCCGCAAACGCGCTGGCGGAGAACGCGTCCGACAACGGGTCCGGCCCAATGCGGCCGAGCTCGCTGAATTCAGCGTAGCGGCCCACCTCCATCAAGCCAAACCGGCGTGGATCGTTGTACGTGAGTTGCACACTGTCCGAGAGTCGCATGCACACATGGTCGTGCGGCTGTCGTGGCGTGCCCATCGGTTGCAGCAGCAGGGCACCACTCATGCCGAGGTGGGTGAGGAGGATTTCATCGTCATTGAGCAGGAAGAGCAGATACTTGCCGCGCCGGTCGATCCCCTGGATTACACGACCGGCAAGCCGGTTCCCGAAGTCGGGTGCTACTGGGCGGCGCAGGCGCGATTCGAATACCTGAACCGTCTCGATGCGCTGGCCGACGACGCGCAGCAGCGAACGGCGGACCGTTTCAACCTCCGGCAGCTCGGGCATGCGGACTCAGCGTGGCGCCGCCAGTGCATTGCTCAACGCCGCGAACTCGGCCAAGGTCAGGGTTTCCGGGCGACGTTTTGGATCAATGTCGAGTGAGCGCAGCAGCGCCTGCGGATCCCTGCACAGCACACGCAGACTGTTCGCAAGCTGCTTCCGTCGCTGCGCGAACGCCGCGCGTACCACACGTGTCAGCACGGCGGGGTCGGCGACGGCGACCGGCGGGCGGGCGTAGGGCTCCACGATAATGACTTCCGATTCGACTCGCGGGCGCGGCACGAAAGCGCCAGGGCCGACGCGCAGCCCCGGCCGCAAGCGCGCGCACACCTGCGTCAGGACCGAGATCGCTGCGTAGTCCTTGCCGCCTGGCTGCGCGCGCAGCCGCGCGACCACTTCCCGCTGCAACATCAGCACCATGCGGGAGAAACAGTGGCGCTGCCCGAGGAGCCGGGTGAGCACGGCCGTCGCGATGTGATAGGGGAGGTTCGCGATGACCACAGCCGGCCCCGCCGCGCCCAGCAGCGTGACGAAGTCGATGGCAAGCGCATCACCCGTTACAACGTGCACATGCGGTTGCGCCGCGTAGCGCGTTCGTAAACGGGACCCGAGACCAGCATCAATTTCGATCAGCCAGAGTTCCCCGGCGTGCTGCGCCAAGATGTCGGAGAGGGCACCGAGCCCCGGGCCGATTTCGACGACGGGTTCGGTGCCCCGCAGCTCCGCCAAGTCGACGATACGCTGCGCGGTCGTGATATCCGCGAGGAAATGCTGGCCGAGACGCTTGCGCGGGCGTTGCCCGATGCTGGCCAGGGCAGTGCGGACAGCGCCCGTTCTCGGTCGGCTGGCAAGAGGCTGCCGCACGATTTCACAACTCCAGGTCCGCCACCGCGTTGGTCGACAACGGGTCCGACTCCCCCCGGCGCAACCGGTGGCTGCCGGCCAGCGCAATCATCGCCGCGTTGTCCGTGCAATAGTGCGCCGGGGGGATGCTGACGCTCACGCCGCATCGCGCGCCAGCGGCCCCGGCACGCTGGCGGAGCCGCGAGTTCGCCGATACCCCACCACCGATCACCAATCGCGCGCAGCCGACGCTGCGCACGGCCGCAAAAGCCTTGTCGAGCAGCATATCGATCACCGCTTCCTGAAAGCTGGCTGCCAAGTCGGCTGCTGCCCTCTCGCTATCGAGGGCGTGTGCGCGCACGTACTGCCAGACCGCAGTCTTGAGGCCGCTGAAGCTGAACTCGAAGGGCGGGCCGTGGCGCTGGGGCTTGAGACGCGCACGGGCGAACCGGATAGCCGTCGCGTCACCGTGACGGGCGAGGTTGTCGATCACCCGTCCACCGGGATACCCGAGCCCCATCGCGCGCGCCGCTTTGTCGAAGGCCTCACCGGCCGCGTCGTCGCGGGTCGCGCCCAGGAACCGGTAGCAGCCGTAGTCCTCCGCGTAGTAGAGGCTGGTGTGCCCGCCCGAGACCAACAGCGCCACATACGGGAACGACACGTCACTGTCGAGACGCACGGAGAGCAGGTGGCCTTCCAGATGATTGACTCCCACAAATGGGAGCTGGCGCGTAAAGGCGATCGCCTTCGCTGCGCACAATCCAACCAGCAGTGAGCCCACAAGCCCCGGCCCGCAGGTGGCGGCGATCCCGTCGATGTCGTCCAACGTGAGCGCCGCCGCAGTCAGCGCCGCTTCTATGACCGGAACGATGTTGCGAATATGTGAGCGCGAGGCTAGCTCGGGCACCACCCCACCGTACTTCTCGTGGACGTCGTCTTGCGACGTGACGATGCTCGATAACACCCTGCCCTCGGAGAGAACCGCGGCAGCAGTGTCGTCACACGAACTTTCGATTCCCAGAACGCGCACGGCCTTCGCGCAACTACCCGGCGCCTCCTTGGCCAGGCGGCAAACGGACATTTCGGAACGATCCGCGCACCACCTCCGGACTACTCCAGACCCAGACGTGCCACACCAACGCGGGCCGCGAGGTTGTCGGGATCCGTTTCCATCGCCTTCCGATAGGCCTTCCGGGCGTCCGGATAGCGACCTGCTTCCTCGAATACGGCACCCTCCAAGCTGTACGCGCGCGCCAGCCAGACGGGATCCACCCGCGCGCTGAGCGCAGCGGCACGCCGCGCAAATGTGATCGCTTGGTCATAGTGCTTTTTCAGGTAATGCCACTGCGCCAGAAAGTAGTAGCCGTACGCGTTGGTCGGGTCGATTGCGACAGCCCGTTCGAACCGGTCCATCGCCCGGTCGTAGCGTCCTTGGTTCAACTGTTGGCGCCCATCCTCGGTGAGTCGCAGCGCCGCGGCGACGTTGGGCGGTGTCGCCGGCCCTATCCGGTCGAGCAGCGACTGCCTTTCGCGCCTGCTGCGATCGCCCGGCCGGACAGCAGACAGCAGCTCTGGCTCCTGGGGCGGGAGCGGGTTCAGCGTGGGACCTTCGCGGAGCTCACCTTCGTGAACTCCTTGCGCACCGGAGGTTTGTGAGCTCCCGGGGACACCGCTCGGCGCGGTGCGGTGCAACGCCGCCCGCCGTGGCGGCGCCGTGGACACAATAGGGGGCACCGGAGCCGGCGGTAGCCGCCGCATGGCCCCACAGGCGGTGAAGAGCAACGCCAGCACCACGACACCCGTCACGCTACGGTTCGCTCCCTTCGGCGGAGCCGTGGCGCCGCGCGCCGGACTGATGTTCCTAGGCGATCGCCGCATGCCATGCCTATAGCGAAAGACGCCAGCAGCCTCCAGGACAGTGTATGTGACGGCGGGTCTCACCCTGGAGGCTCCCCGCTGGCGATGCTGCAGTGTCAGCGACCGGCGCTGGCGGCGTCGATCTGCGCCTGTGCCCAGCGACGGCGGGCATCGAGCGCCGGGAAACCTTCGTCGGCGAGCGAAAGACGCTGCAGCTCGGTGTCAGCGGCTCGCAGCGCGTGCCGCGCGGCGGTCAGGTCGATGTCCTCGGGGAACGCCGCGTCATCGACCAGCAGGGTCACGACGTTGTCTGCGACCTCCGCGAAACCGCCGCGTACGGCCAGCTGGCGCTGCCCGCCGTCGGTGCGGTAGCTGAGGACGCCGATTTCCAGCAAACCCAGGAAAGTGATGTGGTCGGGGAGCACGCCAAACTCCCCGGCCGATCCCGGAGCCGTGACCTCGCGGACGGGCTCGTCGAGCATGAGCCGAGCCGGTGTCACGATCCGCAACTGCATGCTGTCTCGCATGGGAGTGCTCCGCGCGTGACGCCTCACCCACTACGCCGCGAGCTTGGCCGCCTTTTCGAGCACATCCTCGATCGCGCCCACCATGTAAAAGGCTTGCTCAGGAACATTGTCATGCTTCCCGTCAACAATTTCCTTGAAACCGCGGATCGTGTCAGGCAGCTTGACGTAGGCGCCCTGCATGTTGGTGAACGCTTCCGCTACGTGAAACGGCTGCGACAAGAACTTCTGCACCTTCCGCGCCCGTGCCACGATCAGTTTGTCCTCATCGGAGAGCTCGTCCATGCCGAGGATGGCGATGATGTCCTGGAGGTCCTTGTAGCGCTG
>JBHHYR010000267.1:0-4692 GCA_046757585.1 Binatia bacterium
TTCGATCCGCCCGCTACCAGCGACGCTCCGCGGTCGATCCTCGCTGCCGCTTGGGATGGCGCCTGGAGCGCCGTGGCAAGCGGCGTGAGTGCTGTCCGCTGGATGCTGGCACCGAAGCCACGGCACCCGGCCGTGACAGCCAAACGGCCCCGAAGGACAACGTGGGACGGTGTCACTCTGGACACCATCAACCGATACTATGCCACCGTCGCCGTGACGCCGGTGCGGGGTACGTCGCTCGCGGACATCAAGGTCACCAACCCCGATCCGGAGGTTGCTGCCCGCGTCGCCAACCTGCACGCACAAACGTTCATCGACATGGACGTCGAGACGAAGATCGCCTCGCTGTCCGACACGCAGGGGCTCCTCGGACGCCAGCTCAAAGAGGTGCGACAGCAGCTCGAAGCGTCGCGGCGCGCCCTCACCGATTACCAGCTCAAGCACGGCATCTTCAACCTACCGAAAGAGACCGGGACACTCAGCCGGCAATCGCTCCAGCAACTCAACACGTTGTTCACCAAAGCCCAGGGGGAGCGGATTCTGGCGGAAGCCGCCTATCGGAACGCTGCCAGTCTGACCCCCAGCGATCTGGCTGCGACGCTTCCCAACAAGGGCTTGCAAACGCTGCGCGAGCAGCTCCTTTCCCTGGAAGGGCAGTATCAGGCGAATCTGAAGGATTTCGGGCCTCGTCACCCCGACATGATCACCATGCGCGCACGCATCGCAGCGCTGCACAGCCAGCTGAACAAGGCTGCCATGCAGGCCCGCAAGCGCTTGCGAGCCGTGTTCGCGGCGGCACACACCAAAGAGTCAGCACTCCGCCGCGACCTCAAAAAGCTGAGTAGGAGCGCCAGCCAAGAAGATCGCGAGCTGGTGCAGCTGTCGATCTACCAGCGCGATGCGGAGAGCAACGCGCAGCTCTACGCGAACCTCCTCGATCAGGTGAAGGAAGTGAACTTGGTGGGCGCGTCGCAGTGGACCAATGTGAAGCTCGTCGACCGTGCCGTCGCGCCTACCGTCCCGAGCTTTCCGAAGACCAAGCGCAATCTGCTCCTGGGCATGATGCTCGGGCTGATCGCTGCCGGTCTCGGCTGCCTCCTGATCGAGCGGCTGGATACCACCATCAACACCCCGGACGATCTCGTGACCTGGCTCGATTTGCCTGCCTTCGGGGTGATCCCGGATTTTCGCCGCCTCTCGACCGCGCCAGTGTATGGCCGGCCAGCGCTGGAAACGGAGGAGCCGACCGGTACGCGGCACGACCTTGTCACCTTGCTCCATCCCGCCTCCCTCGTCAGTGAGGCCTACCGCGCCGTGCGCACCAACCTCATGTTCTCGTCGCCCGATTCTCCCCCGAAGAGCGTGCTGATTACCAGCAGTCAGGCGGGGGAGGGAAAGACCGTCACGGTCATCAACCTTGCAGTCACGTTGACGCTCTCCGGGGCGCGGGTGCTCGTGGTCGACGGCGACTTGCGGAATCCAACCTGTCACGCCGCCTTGCGGGTGAAGCGCGCCCCGGGGCTTTCCAACGTGTTGACCGGCCAGACTGCCGTGGACGACGTCGTCGTGCGCTCACCGCTCTGTCCGGTGCTGCGGAACTCCGACAACGGGTTCGGGCTCTACGTGCTGCCGGCCGGGCGGGTGCCCCCCAACCCCGCCGAGCTCCTCGCCTCACAGCGCATGACGACGTTGCTTGCAACCCTGAAGGAACATTTCGATTTCGTGCTCGTCGACTCGCCACCGATCATTCCGGTGACGGACAGTGTCGTCATGGCAACCAAAGTCGATGGCGTGCTGATGGTCATCCGGGGCGGGGAGTGGCGCCGCGACCTTGTGCGCAAGGCCCTCTGGCAGCTCGACACGGTACACAGCCACGTCCTCGGCGGCGTGCTCAACAGTGTCAACATCAGCCGCGGCGGCCACTCCTACTACTATTATCAGCAGTACCACGGATATCGCTCGGCGTACGGGCGGCCGTACGGGCAGGCCTATGGGCAAGCGCCTGAGACCGACGACGAAGCGGCAACGTAGGATGGAGGGTGGTGGCGAAATGCAACGCATGCCCGGCGGAGGAGGCTCACCAGAGGGATACATAGCAATCGAACAAAGCGTGCCTTGGTACGCCGTGCAGACACAGCCGCGGCGTGAAGAAGTCGCAGAGACGCACCTGCGGCGGCTGTGCGCCCAGGTGTGTTGCCCGCGCTATCGGCAGCGGGTCATCTTGCACGGGTACCGGCGTGAGGTCGCCCGGCCCCTCTTTCCAGGGTACCTCTTCGCCGCGTTCGACTGGGCGAGAGTGTTCAGAGCCGTGCATTACGCCCACGGCGTGCGGTGCGTGGTGACCTTTGGCGGCAAGCCCGCGGAGGTTCCCGCAACCGTGCTAGCAAGTCTGGAGGCTCGCATGACCAACGGGTACGTCGTTGTTCAGCCCGCTCCGCTGAAGGATGGCCAACGCGTCGAGATCATCGCCGGGCCCTTCAAGGGATTCACCGGGGTTTTCGATGCGCACCGCAGCTCAGCCGAACGGGTGGCCATTCTGCTCGATACGCTGAAGTACAATGCGCGAATGATGGTAGACCGCGCCGCGATTCGAGTGCCGTAGAGCGTGATGGGCGGGCGCCGCTGCTCGCCCATCCAGTCGTCGCCGGTGACCGCGTTCCCGGTGGCGCAAACGACAACACAAAGCAGCTCAAGGCGGGAAACCCGGTTTCACCCCCAGGGCGGGAGCTTGCAATCAATTGCTCGCGCCAAGGCGCTAAGAATGACTGTCTTCATTGGACTCTGTGCTGCACTAGTCTTTGCACCCCTGGCGTTCGGCGCCGTTCATTTTTGGGCCTATACGATGCTCGAAATCCTGCTCCTGGGCTGCGCCGCCGTGTGGTGCCTGCGGACGCTCATCGATGCGGTCAGGTCACAGCGCCAGACAGTACGCCAGCCGATTGGCGCCGACGGTGCCATGGTCGCAACCGTGGTCCCTGCCGCGCCGCGTCGTGCCTTCTGCGGGCTGGCGGCCTGCGTCCTCGGTGCCTGGCTGCTGTTCACGGTTGTGCCACTACCGCCGCCAGTCGTGCAGGCGCTCTCGCCGGCCACGTATGCACTTCTGGTGGAGACCCTTCCGGGTTGGCCAGGCAGCGCCGGGTACGCGAGCATCGTCGACGGTACCGCACCAGGCATCCTACCGGCCACCTGGCGGCCACTGGCCCTGTCGCCGTTTCTGGCGCACGCAGAGCTACTGCGCATCCTCGCCTATGTCATTGCCTTCCTGATCGTTGCCTACTACCCGTGGGCGGCGGGCCGGCGCACGATGCATGCGCTGGCATACCTCCTGATCATCGTAGCGCTGGTCGAGGCGTCGTACTTCTTTTTGCAAGACGCGTTCGCAAGCCCGAACATTTACTGGTACCGCAAGCCGCCGAGCGTATGGCTGCCCTCCGGCACGTACATCAATCGCAACCACTTCGCGGGTTTTCTCGAGATGATCACGCCGCTGGCAGGCGGCTTGGGCCTAGGGTATTGGGCGCGGTTCTCGAGCCGGCTGCAACAGGATCGCGACGGGCTCACGCGCGCCCAGCGGCAGCGCGCGCTGAGTGACGTAGTGACGGGGCGAGACGCGTTTCCGGTAGCGCTGTCGGTCTGCGTCACTGCCTGGCTAGTGATGGCCCTGTACCGATCGCTATCGCGTGGTGGCTTCTTGAGCCCCCTGGCGGCGAGCTGTCTGCTGGCGCCGCTCTTGTTTCGCCAGCGGCGCAGCGTGGGACGCGCCGGGAGCCGCATGGCCACCTGGATGAGCCCGGCCATGCTCGTGTTAGGTGTTGCCCTGTCGCTGGTCACACTCAGCCTTCCCGAGCTGGCGCAGCGGTTGGAAGCGGCGCAGGTTGGCACAGGAGCGGCGGAGCGCTGGATGCCGGTGCGCGGAGCGCTGGCCATGGTCGCTGACTTTCCGCTAGCAGGAGTTGGGCCGGGGAACTTCGAGTTCACCTTCCCGGCCTACCGGGACTTTGGCGGCTCGCGCTTCACCCACGTGCACAACGATTATCTCGAGTTGGCAGTGGAGGCGGGGCTGCCAGCGCTTCTGCTGGTCGCCGCCCTCATCATCGGGCTGTACCGGCGTGCCGGTGCAGCGTTGCGCAATCACACCGAGGAGCCGTACCTGCTGTGGGGGGCCCTGGTTGGCGTGACAGCGCTGTTGCTGCACTCCTGGGCCGATTTCAACCTGCACATTCCGGCCAACGCACTCGTCTTCGCGGTATTGCTCGGGATCGTCGTGCGACTCAGTGCGCCGGAGGGCTGGAATCCATTGCCAGCGCGACCTGTCATGCGGATGCTGGCGTCGGTAACCGCCTTCGTGCTGCTGTGCGTGATCGCCGCCGTCAGCCACCGGCCGGCGCGGGCCGAAGCCGCCTTTCGGGGGGAGTATCCCGACTCCAGCTTACACAGCTTGCTCGCCGATGGAGCGCGCCCGCCGGCGCCAGCGGAGCGCGTGCAGTGGCTCGAGCCACTCGCCACCGCCGCATCTGGGGATCCATTTCTGCAGTACGTCACCGGCTTCGAGCTGCAACGCGAAGCCCTGCGCGTATTGCGCAGCGGCCAGCCAACCGGAGCCCCCCTGGGGCAAGCCGCGGCGCATTACGTGCGTGCGGTGCGGGCCCTGGCCCAGGGGCCGGGGCCCCACCACCCACACGGCCGACCCGG
>JBHHYR010000268.1:0-4673 GCA_046757585.1 Binatia bacterium
GGGGCCAGCTCGTGGCCCGGCTCGAAGACACACTGATACGCGATACCCTGGCCGAGCGCGAGGCCACGGTACTGCGCGAGCAGGCGCGCGTGAAGTTCTACACGCAGGAGGTGAAACGGCTGGCGCCGCTGGTCAAACGCAAGATTGTCACGCCCAGCAACCTCGACCAGGCCATCTCGAATCGGGATGTGGCCAAGGGCGAGGTGGCGGTAGCGCGCGCCCGCGTCAAACTCGCCAAGGAACAGCTCGCACGCACGCAGATCTACGCGCCCTTCACCGGTGTGGTGACCGAGAGGCTGAAGCGGGTCGGTGAGTGGGCGGAGCCCGGGGAAGCCGTCGTGCGCCTGGTCGATTCGCGTTCACTCGAGGTGCAGACCCGGGTGCCGGCCGAGACGCTCGGGTTCATCAAGGTTGGCACCGTGCTCAAGCTCGCCGCAAGCCCGAAAAAGGGCGAGGGCCATGTGAGGACGATCGTGCCGGTGGGTGATGACCGCTCGCGGCTCTACGAGCTGCGCCTGAGCGTGGAAGACAGCGCATGGCCTGCCGGGCAAACCTTGCGGGTTGCCGTACCGACCGCTACGCCGCGCAAGGTCATCGCGGTGCCGCGCGATGCGCTCGTGCTCAGGCGTGACGGTGTCAGCGTGTACCGGATCCTGGACGATAACACCGCCGAGCGCGTGGGGGTGATCCCGGGGATCGCCGAGGGCGCATTCATCGAGGTGCGCAACGGCATTCACGCCGGTGACCGTGTTGTGATCCGTGGCGGTGAACGCCTGCGCCCGGGGGTGAAGGTCGAAGTGTTGCCAGTCAAGTCAAAGCCGTGACGCTCACACGCCTTGCACTCGGTAATCCGGTAGCCGCGTTCGTGGCCGTGTTGCTGGTCGTCCTGTTCGGCGCGATTGGTCTGAGCCGCTTGCCTATTCAGCTCACGCCTGAGGTGGAAAAGCCCGAGATCACCATTCTCACAAGCTGGCGCGCGGCCGCACCTGAGGAGATCGAGGCCGAGATCCTCGAACCGCAGGAGAAGGTCCTGCGCGGTCTGCCGGGCATGGTGGAAATGCTGTCCAAGGCGCGGCGCGGCCAGGGCGAGATCAGCGTCAAGTTCATTGTCGGGTTCGACCTGCAGCGTGCGTTGGTCGAGGTGCTCAATCGCTTGAACCAGGTACCGCGCTACCCCGAGGACGCGGACGAGCCCGTAATCAGCACGGTCGGCGGACGCAGCCGCCCGATCGCCTGGTTCATTATCAAGACACTGCCCGGCAACGATCGCGACATCCAGCGCTACAAGGACTATATCGAGGAAGTCGTCCAAACCCGTTTCGAGCGCGTACCCGGCGTCGCCCTGTCAGAAGTGCGCGGTGGTCGCGAACGGGAAGTGCGTATCACCTTTAATCCCTACAAAGCCGCCAGCCTCGGTGTTCAGTTTCCCGTGGCGGCGCGGCTCACCGGCGGCAACGAGGACATCTCCGCAGGCACTGCCGATGTGGGAAAACGTCGATACACGGTGCGTTTTACGGGTGCCTTGCAGCCCCAGACCATGGGCGAGCTGGTGCTCGAGTGGCGCGATGGGCGGCCAGTGCGTCTGCGCGACATTGCCGACATCGACGTGACCTTGGAGGACCGCAAGAGCTTCGTCATCACAAAGGGCACACCCGCAATTGCCGTGAATGCACACCGCGAGACCGGGGTGAATGTGTTGGAAGTGATGGACGGGCTCCAACAGGCCACCGCCGAGCTGGGCGAAGGCCCGCTTTCGCGGGCGCAATTGTCCATCGAGCAGGTGTATGACGAGACCATTTATATTCACCGTTCCATCGAGATGTTGCGGAACAATCTGGCACTGGGAATTCTGCTCGCGGTGGGTGTCTTGTGGTGGTTTTTGCGCCGCTTTCGCGCCACGCTCATGGTTGCCGCCGCGATTCCACTGTGCGTGGCGGCGGCGTTTGTCGTACTCGATCTCAGCGGCCACACCCTCAACGTAATCTCCTTGGCTGGACTGGCATTCTCCGTAGGCATGGTGCTGGATGCGGCCATCGTCGTGTTGGAGAACATCGTGCGGCTGCGTGAGCGCGGCGAAAAGGCTGAAATGGCAGCAGATCGCGGGACCATGCAGGTCTGGGGCGCGTTGTTGGCCTCCACGGCGACGACGGTCGCAATCTTCCTGCCGATCGTGTTTCTCAAGGACGAGGCGGGCCAGCTTTTCGCCGACCTCGCGATTACGATTGCGGTGGCCATTAGCACCTCGTTGGTCGTCGCAGTTACGATCATTCCCACCGCCGCGAAGCAATGGTTGAGCAAGATAAATCTGCACGATCGCCACGCCCACTGGTGGCGCAACGGCACCACGCTCATCATGCGCCTGACCGATACGCCCGGGCGGCGCGCCGCATCGATTGCCGGGCTCCTGAGTGTGCCGTTGCTCGTGACCTGGTTATTGGTTCCCAAGGCCGACTACCTGCCGGAAGGCAACCGCAACCTTGTTTTTGCATTCATCCTGCCACCGCCCGGTGTCAACATCGACCACATCGAGGAAGAGATGGGCCGCGTGATCGCGCGGCGCTTGGAGCCCTACATCAAGGGCGAGAAGGAACCCAAGATCAAGCACTACTTCTTCGTCGCCTTTCCCGCCGGGGTGTTCATGGGCGCGCGCGCCGAGAATGACCGTGACGCCGACGCGCTGCTGCCGGCGATCGACGCCGCGATCCGTGGTTTTCCCGACGCGCTCGCGTTTACGCGGCGTGCGTCGCTGTTCGGCGGCTTTGCCGGCGGGCGCAGCGTAGACATGAACCTGCAGGGGCGAAACATGGAGACGGTGCTCAAAGCGGCGCTGCAGGCCTTCGGCACAATCCAGAAAGAGTTGCCGGGTGCAGTCGTGCGCCCGCTGCCCGGCCTGGAGCTTGCCGAGCCGGAGCTGCGCCTGATGCCGAGTGAGCGTCGCGTCGCCGAGGCCGGCTGGGACCGTCAGATCATGGCAGCCGTGTCGCGGGCGCTGGGCGATGGGTTGTTCGTCGGCGATTACTTCGATGGTGAGGAGCGCCTGGACATTATCGTGCGGGTAGAAGGCTGGTCGACCCCGGAGGAGCTGGGCGCGATTCCACTGGCGACCCCGCGGGGCGGCATTCTGCCGGTGTCCGAGCTGATGGAAATCGTCCGCACCGCCGGGCCGGACCAGATCCGCCGCCTCGACCGCCGCCGTACGGTGACGCTGGAGATCCGGCCGCCCGACGGCGTCTCTCTGGAAGAGGCGCTGCAGGTCCTGCGGGACAAGGTCCAGCCTGTGGTTGAGCGTTTCCTCCCCGAAGACGGCGCTATCCGCTACACCGGCACCGCGGACCAGCTCGAAGTGGCACTCGAACAAATGACCGGCAGCTTCCTGCTCGCGATCGCGATCCTCTACCTGCTGATGAGTGCGTTGTTTCGCTCCTTCCTCGACAGCCTGCTGGTGTTGCTGGCACTACCGCTTGCCACCGTCGGCGGAGTTGCGGCGCTGCGCCTTGTTAACTTGGTGACCTTTCAACCAATGGATATGCTGACCATGATCGGCTTCATCATCCTGCTGGGCCTGGTGGTCAACAATGCCATCTTGCTGGTGCACCAGACGCGGGCGGCGGAACGCGAAGGCACTTCGAGGCGTGCGGCGGTGGAGCAGGCGGTCGGCCTGCGCTTGCGGCCGATTCTGATGAGTACGCTCACCAGCATATTCGGTATGCTGCCGCTCATGCTGGTGCCCGGGGCGGGTACGGAACTCTATCGCGGCCTGGCCGCGGTGATTGTCGGCGGCATGTCGGTTAGCACCGCCTTCACGCTGATACTGCTCCCCAGCCTGCTGCGGATCGGCGAGGCCCCTCCCCGGCCCGCTGCAATAAATGGGGAGGGGGAGTCGGTGTGATCCGGTATTAATTGCCTCCGCGGCCAGTGGGGAGGAGGGTCAGCAGGCCGCTCGTATACATGACCCCGCTGGGAAACCGAGCAGTGTCTGCTCAGGCAAACAGCGATCTTTTCCGGCAAGAACGGACTGCACTTTGGGGTCCGTGCTGAGCGGATGCGTGACAGCCGGGCGCCTTACGTTGTTGTAGCATGCACAGAACTTGTGCTCACTGACAACCTCGGGTAGGGAATGCTTTGACGACGCAACGAATCGTGTTATGGACGAAGGTGATGGAATTGCCGAGGGGTGTGATGGTCGAAATTGTCGCGCGGCGTCCGATCGCGGCGTGACTAAATATATAAATAGCGTGGCTAAGCCGGACTTGCGTTACGATCCGTCTTCAGCTGGTTGCGGCCAACACGATGCGATCGATGCTGTCGCTCTTTACCTGGTAGGGCCGGGCGCTGTAGGCGAACCGCCGAACGATCTTTTCGGCTTCCAGATGGATGGCGTCCATAGCACCGCTCAGTACGATCATGTCGCGGTAGTATTGAATCGTGAACCCAGACGCTTTGCGCATAACCATTGTCTCACTCCTTGTCCGCTTGCTAATGCTCGTGTCCTCGCTACTCGACACGGTTGGGTTCCCACTCCCTTCGGTTCGTACCAGGCCGGGAACCCGGCTCTGTCTAACACTAAGCAACACCCGTGCCAGCTTGCCCTTAGCGTGTGAATTCGATCAGGAATCCCGAGAAAGAAGGGCGTTTCTGATTGTGTATTATATTGTAATACAACCTTAAGTTGG
>JBHHYR010000269.1:0-4670 GCA_046757585.1 Binatia bacterium
GAAAGGGCCGAGGATTACCGGTGGGGGCACGAATGGCTCTACGAAGATCACCGTCAGTGGAATCGCTGAGCCGAACTGCACCCCGACTCCGATCCTGGTGTTCGAGTGTGGGGCGGACGGTCTCTGCGACGCGACCTCGAATGACGATATCCCGCTCGCGTTGGTCTCAGTCACGCAGCAGCAGAACGGTGACTACTTCATCGTGCTGGTGAACCCGCTGCAAGCAGGCCAGAGGATCTTCGTCACCGACGGCTGCACGGATCCGTCCTTTAGCCTGCCAGCTGTGGTGACGGCCCCGGCGGTTGCTCCGCTGCTATCGTCTGACATGCTCATTCTGCTCGTGGCGATACTCAGTCTGGTGGGCTTACTCGGACTGAGTCGTCTCCGCTGGAGTAGGTAAACCGCCTAGGTAGTTTACCTGGCAAAGGCATGAAAAAGAGGGGCGGTGGGAGGTTTCCCGCCGCCCCTCTTTCTTTTCGCCCTTTCGCCGCCCAAGAGCGTCCGCCTGCTCTCTTACCCGGCTGCCAGCTCGGCAACGGTCACTCCCGCACCTCCTTCGCGCGGCGCACCCGGCCGAAAGCTCGTGCAGTACGGGGAGGTGGAAAGGTACTCTTCGACGGCGCGCTTCAGGGCGCCGCTGCCAACGCCGTGGATGATGCGCACGGAGCTGTAACGCGCTCGGGCCGCCCGATCGAGAAATTCCTCCAGCTGGGATACTGCCTCCCTGGCACGTAAACCGAGCAGTGCAATTTCCTGCGGCGTATCCTCGGGCGGTGCCTCGATGCGGACCTCGACCCGCGGCGGCGGGCCTTGCTCGCGGCGGCGCAGCCCAGAGGCGGGAACTTCGAAGCGCAGGCTGCCGCGCTGAATCCAAGCCCGCCGGCCTTTCACCGACAGCAACCGGCCACGGATCCCCTTGTCGCTCACCTCGACTTCGTCGCCGATCTGCGGCGGGCCTGTCACAGGCGGCTGTGCCGGGTCGGCAATTGTCGCTCCCCGCTCGCGGATAGTGGTCTCTTGCTCTTGGACCCAGCGGCTCAACCTCCGGCGATCCGCGGCGCCGCGTTCGATGGCGGCGAGCAGCTCCCGCCCCTGCTCACGCAGGCCGCGCACGAAGTCGCGCGCAGCGTCCAGCTCCCCGGCCCAACGGCGGCGGCGCTTCTGCTGCAGCTCCGCCAGCAGAGTCTCGGCTTCCCGTCGCGCCTCGCCGGTCGCACGCACGTGCTCGCCGGCATCCGCCAGACGTTCCTCATACCGCCGCCGCACCTCTTCCAGGCGTGCGACCGCTGCGGCAAGGATCCGCGAGTGCTCCGATCGCGCCGCTTCGGCAACCGCGAGCACCGGTGCCGGCAACCCCAGCCGGCGCGCGATCGGCAAGGCGAGACTCTCGCCGATCGAGTGATAGATCAGGCGGTAGCGCGGCGTCATCGCATCGATATCGAAGTCCACCGCCGCCGTCACACAGGTGTCGTGGCTCAAGGCAAACACCTTCAGAGGCGCGTAGTGCGTGCTCAGGCCAACCCACGCACCACCCGCCTCGAGGATCCGGATCATACCGATGCCCAATGCGGCCCCGTCGTCCGGGTCGGTGCCGACCCCAGGCTCATCCAAGAGCACGAGGGCCTGAGTGTCCCGGCGCTCGATGATCTCGGTGAGATTGGCGACATGCGCGGAGAACGTGGACAGGTTCCGCTCGATGCTCTGCTCGTCCCCGACGTCCGCATAGATCGCCCGGAAGCACGGCAGGCGCGCTCCTTCCGCCACCGGGATGAGCATGCCGCTGTGCGCCATGAGCGCCAGCAGACCGAGGGTTTTCAAGGCCACGGTCTTGCCGCCGGTGTTCGGGCCGGTGATCACCAGAACGCGCTTGCCGCAGGGCAGCAGCAGATCAATAGGGGTCACGTCCCGCCCGGCAAACAGCAGCAAGGGATGCCGGGCCTGCTTGAGAACCAGCTCATGCTCATCAAGCTGGGGCTGTGTGCAGTGGTACTGCCGGGCGAATGTGGCGCGTGCCACCAACACATCGAGCTCGACCAGGGTGGCAAACGTCGCTGACAGCGGGGCATGCTCGGCCCGCACCAAGGCGGTGAGGTCAGTCAAGATCCGCCGCACCATCGCTTCTTCTTCCTTGGCTGCAAGCAACAGCCGGTTGTTCAGCTCGACCGCAAAGAGCGGCTCGATGAACGTCGTTTCGCCCGAAACCGAGCGATCCTGTACGACGCCGTCGAAGTGCCCCGCGGCAGCCGCTTTGATTGGGATCACGAAGCGGTTGTTACGCAGGGTGACGTAGCGGTCGGTAATGATCTCAGCGAGCGCGGGCCGGTTCAGCAGATCCTCCAAGCGGCGGGTCAGCTTGGCGCGCAGCTGCCGCAGCGTGCGGCGGACCTCCGCCAGCTCGTCGCTCGCGTCGTCCGTGACCATCCCGTTGTCATCCAGGGCCCGCTGCAGAGCCGCCTGCAACGGCGGCACCGGCAGGAGGCGAGGTGGAAACGCAGCCAGTGCGGGATAGGAGGCAGCGTGCTTCTTCAAAAACGCCCGCGCAGCGTGTGCCACGCCAAGAACGGTCCGGATACCCACAAGCGATGGCCCGTCCAGAACCGATCCCTCGTGCGCGGCGGCACGCAGAGCCGCGCGAATATCGGGGAACGCACGGAGCGGCACGTTGCCGTGCTGTTCCATGAACCGGTAACATTGCCAGGCGGCTTCGAGAGCGCTCGCGACCGTGCCTGGATCGCCGCTCGGCGTCAGGGCTCGACATGCCTCCCTTCCGGCGGCGGAGCAAGCAAAGTCGGCGAGCCGATTGCGCACCTGATCGAATTCGAGCGCGGCAAGATCACGGGGGCGCATGGCAACAGCCTTCAGCGCACAGTGTTCAGCCCACCCACCCTGTCACGACAATGAAAGCCAGCAACCGCCGGAGGCAGGGCACCGCTTCTGCCGCAGCAACGACAGGTCACTTGGCGCGCGCCTTCAGCCGACGCACAGCCGAGGCAAATGAAGTAACGCTTGCGGACGCAGTGCCGCCCTCTTCCGGCGTACGTTCGTAAGGCGCAGCGCAGCGCGCCGTGACTGCGCGGCCTGGATGCCGCAAGATCAGCGCCGCTTCCTGCACCGAGATGGGCCGGCCAAACAGGCGCACGCTCCGCTCGCCGTCGCGGTAATTGTTCGCCCACGTAGCGAGCTCTTGCGGCGTGGGCCGGTGCCCCAGCGCCACCGCACAACGGCGCACGACAAAGCCGAGCATCACCTTCGGGAGTGCGGCGGTTCCGGATGACATGGCGAGCATTTCATGCCGCAAAAGGTCAGGCGCCGTCAAGCCGCGCCCAGTCCGCCAGTCGCTGCTCAGTGATTCTGTCCGGGGAAGGCGACTGAAGCGACAACGTCTGGCGGAGCTTCGGATGATGAGCCGGATGGAGTTTTGAAAGTCCTGATGCGGGAGAAGACCGGCCTGTCTCTCGCGAGTTGCCTGCTTGACGGACCGACGGACGCCTTGTAATACATTTTGTACGACCAAATCGATCTCAATTCGTGTGGACGACGACCTCATCGAGGCGGTCGATGAGGTCCGTGCAAAGGAACACCGCGATCGGTCGGCTGTTGTCCACGAGGCCCTGCGCCTCTGGTTGGGACGGCGGAGGCTTGCGGAGCAGGTGCGCTGCCACGGCGCCGGGTACAAGGAGCATCCGGTGTCGGATGATGAGTTCCAGCCCGCCTCGGGGACGCAGCAGTGGCCGAGGTGAGCCGTGGGGAAATCTGGCAGTTCAGCTTCCCGAAGCCCGACAAGCGTCGTCCCGTACTTGTGTTGACGCGGGAAGAAATCATCGACCATCTCAACACGGTGATCGTCGCTCCGATCACGACTACGATACGTAGGATCCCGACGGAGGTGGTCGGTTGATAATATGGGTAAACTCGGCGAATTTTCACTGCCGCTTCGCGTATTCCTGAAGGCGTACCGCTGGCGGCGCGTCGAGCCGGTGCCGTGGGCGCCTCTCGAAAAGCCGCTGGCCGACTGCCGACTTGCTCTGGTGTCCAGTGCCGGCTTCGTCCAACGCGGTCAGCCGCCCTTTGACGAATCGGTCCAAGGCGGCGACGTGAGCTTCAGGAAGATTCCGAGCAATGTCGATGTAGCCGAGTTGGTTGATACGCACCGGAGCGAGGCGTTCGACCACACCGGCCTGCGTCGCGACCCGAACGTCGCCTTTCCGATTGATCGAGCGCGGGAACTGGTGGCAGCGGGCCGCATCGGCTCGGTCGCTGGCATGCACCTGTCATTCATGGGCTCGATTACGGCCCCCGGACGGCTCGTTCGCGATACGGCGCCGGCAGCGGCCGGTTGGCTCGTTGCCGACAATGTCGATATCGCACTGCTCGTGCCCGTCTGACCGATGTGCAACCAGGCCGTGGGTCTGGTGGCGGCGGAGCTGGAGCGGCAGGGAATCTCCACGGTGGCGATTCAGCTTCTCCGAGAGGTTGCGCAACGGGTACGGCCTCCGCGCGCGCTGTTTGTCCCGTTTCGCCATGGGTACCCCCTGGACACACCGGAGGAGCCAAGGCGGCAGCATGCGGTGCTCGACGCAGCCCTAAGTCTGCTCGAAACTCCGGAGCTGCGGCCGCCTGTTCTAGTAGACTTCGAGCCAAAGGCAGCAACCGGTTGATTCCGCAAACCT
>JBHHYR010000270.1:0-4653 GCA_046757585.1 Binatia bacterium
CCACGGCCTTTAGGTCGCATATCCCGCGTCGCGCGCCTAATGGCGTTGGCAATTCGCTTCGACCAGTTGATCCGAGACGGCGAGGTGGCCGACTACGCCGACCTGGCGCGGCTCGCCCACGTGACCCGCGCCCGCATCACGCAGATCATGAACCTGCTCCACCTCGCCCCGGACATCCAGGAAGAGATCCTCTCCCTACCTCGTACTGACGGCAGCCGGGGTCCCATCACCGAGCGGCAGCTACGCCCAATCGCCGCCATAATCGACTGGCGCAAGCAGCGCCGGATGTGGAAGAGGCTTCTCGCCGAACGACAGCTCGACATCGCCTCCACCAACTGCAACTGATCAGCCCGAAGCATCTGCTACCTGCCCGCGCACCTCTGCAAGCATCACATCCAGCGCATGCCAATCCGGCATTTCCTCTGCCGCCTGGTACGCTTTGCGGGCTTCGCGGATGGCGTTGTGGAGCTCGGGCCATGCTTGGGATTCGTCCTCGGCTTCGTGCAGGTGGCCGATGGCGCGGAGGCGGTGGGCGTAGCCGTGCCGGGTGTTGTGCTAGGCGCCCCCATCCAGTTGCCTCGCGGGTGCCAGTTGCAGTACGCTATGCTCCACTCCTGAACGTGAGCAGGAAAAACCCGGGCTCTGCCGGGCTTGAAGGCCTCGCGAATGGTTCCCGGTTACCGGCCATCGCTGTCGGACTTTCGCGCTTCAAACGTCGGTCTTCGCAGCTCTTCCTTCGCTATTCGCCAGCAAACACCGTCACCCCAGCAGGCGCTGCATGGTTTCGCGGTAGCGGTCGAGGTCGATCCAGGGTCGGCCGTCGGGTCGTCGAAGCGGTGGCGCTGCGTCGTGCCGAGTCGTGGCACGGACGGGTTGTTCTTCGTTCAGGATTCGCGCGCCGCAGAGATGACCCGCGGCGCAGGCGTTGTACAAGGCGTCCAGCCAGTGGTTCTGCCGCCGGAGCCTTCGCCATTGCACCACCACGCCTCGACCGGCCACGAACGCCTCCACCTTCGTCTCGGCCGTCAGGTGCTTGGCCAGGGCGAGATGCTCGTTCGGCGTGGCATCGAACAACGTCATGGCCCCGGGTTTGTCCAAGGGCGTGCGAAGCCGCTGATGCACCCACGTCTTCCAATGGTCCGCGTCCACCTCAACCAGGTGCAATCGCTGGGCCGGCAGGTAGTTGATGTGATACCCCTCGCCGATGTGCTTGACCTTCGCACCGGTTCGCGTGGGCCGGTTGTACCATTGCGACCGTTGCTGCGCCGCCCCGCGCCCGACGGCCGGTCGAAACCGCGCATTGACTTTCCCGCGACAGAAGCCGTACACCACGTCCGTCATATAACCCGCGTCGATCCATACCTCGGCGGGGACGAGGTGCGCACCGCTCGGCACACCGATCGGCCAGCCGGTGGTCACGATCTCCTCGAACTCGCGCAGGGCGGTCAACACGGCCTGCTCGACGCCGAGGTCCTCGCTGGGCGTTTCGATCCGCCCGTAATCGACGATGTGGCCGTTGCCGCCGGGCGACCAGGCGACGACGATCCAATGGGCGAGGTACTTGCCCGGATCGAGGGCCGCCGTCAGCCACGTTGCTTCGGTAGGCACGACCCCGCGCGGCAGGTCGATCGTTCGAGCGACCAGTTCCGACGCATCGAGCGCGACCTGCGGCCACTCGGTCGGTGCGACGGGAACGCACCAGACGAACTGGCGCATCGCGCGCTCGGCGTGCTCCTCGTCCCCGGCACGCGCGGCCCGCCATTCATCCGCGGCGAAGTCGCCGGCGGTCAAGAACAGATTGTGCACCGCCGACCAGCGAAAGCCGAGCGTATCGACCTGCGGAAGCGGACCGTGGACGTTTCCCTTCTCGTCGATCGTTTGACCGTCGTGCAGCAATCGACTTCCACGATTCGCTTCGATGCGATCCCGCTCCGTCCAGGGATGCTGGCACGAAGGGCAATGGAAACATCCCTTCTCCCGCGCCGCTACCTGATTCGCTGCTTCCTTCCAGCCGACGAGGTGTTCGCGTTCGGGGCTGACCCAGGCATGACAATAAGGACAAGGCAGCACGATCCGGCTTCGGGTTCCGTGTCGCACTTCCTGCCAGGTCCGACCCTGCTCGGTACTGACCGTGCACTCCATGTAGACGCGCTTCCGCGTGCCGTAGGCCCGCGTTCGGGCCTCGAGTTGCGTGATCTTGTCGCTCTCACGGCTGGTCCCGGCGGGTTGGTCCATGCCGTCGGTCTCGGTGATCACGACCACGCGCGAGGTGAAGCCCGCCCGGCTCTTGTCCCCGCCGCCGCCCGACATGAACTTCAACGTCGCTCCGTTGGTGAACTGGAGCGACTCGACCCGGCCGCCCCGGCTGCCGCCGCCGCGCTGGGGGAGCAGCTCGCGGTAGGCGGAGCGCTCGACGGCCGGCAGGATGTCCTCGCGCCACTTGTCGCCCGCCATGTCCATGTCCGGCAGGCCGCAGATGACCGTCTCCTGCAACTCGAAGAGGTGATACAGCAGCGGGATCACGAAGCAGGACAGCGTCTTGCCCGACTGCGTCGGACCGGTGGCCACGCAACGCGACCAGCGACCGGAATCGACCTGATCGAACCACAGGGCCGTGTAGGGCTGGCGTGAACAACGGAAGCGCCGGCCGGCGTAGGGTCCGTCGGGAATGACGATCTCCTCCTCGGCAAACGCCCGCATGCTCCGCAGCGGGCGGGGCCGGGCCTGTGCCAGGAACAATTCGAGATCACGTCGCGTCGGGTGCATCTTGGTCTGCCGGCTCCTCGCCCATGGAGCGTTCGACCTCGCGCCGGGCGTCGTCCAGGGCTTCGTACAGAATCTCCACCGCGTCCGCTCCGAACTTGCGCTGGAGGGCGTCCCCCGCGCCGCGGAGGATGGCCGCGATGCGTCCCAGGGCTTGCCGCACCTCGTCGCGCGGCAGCAGTCGCCGCTGCCGTTCCAGCCGGTCGAGCCGGGCCAGCTCGGCCCGTTCCTGGCGGTAGCGTTCCAGGGCCGGGCTGCTGCCGCCCCGGAGCAAGTCATCGTCGCGGGCCAGTCGAAGGGCGTTGTCCGCCAGGAAGTCGTGGAAGGCCCTCACGACCTTGGGCAGGTCGATCGTGGGTCCGCCGAACGGGATGCCGTAGCGGGCGGCCTGCTCGTTGATCACCTTGGTCTGACGCCCGGACATGCGTCGCCAGTGCTTTTGCGGGATCGAGCCATAGTATTGCCACCGGAGCTGTTCCTCCTTCTGCGTCTCGTGTCGCTTGAGGGCCCGCCGCTCCGCCTGGGTCAGCGCCTTACGGTCCATGACCTTGCGATAGGCCCGGGCCACCAGGTCGGAGTCCACGCGGGCGGCCGCCTCGGTAGCGTGAGGAACGGGGGTTTTGCGGTCGCGCACCATATCGCTTACTCGGTGGACCCGCCCGCGGGCGGGTCACAGATCATCGAAGGGCCGTGAATCAAGGGGTTTTCTACCTCCGGGCGACATTCTTACTTACTCGCCACAATCGCCGCCGGTTGTACAAAACGCGCCCGGTCACCCGGCTTGCGGATGGCCGCAATGACCGGAAGGAACCAACGCGATTCTACCGTTAGTGCCATAATATTGTCATCCACCCACACGCCTGCTGTGCCATTATCGTGTCATCTAGCCGCTTGGCAACTTGTGCCTCAACCATGTCATCTCATCATGCGCGTTCAAGGACATTCTCCTGTCATCGCAACCGCGTCGCGACGTCACACATCCGCGCGGTCTGCCGGTCCCGCGCAACGGCGCTTCGCGTGTGCGTACGATTCCGGCCGCCGGCCTTCTCGCGACGTTGCATGCACCCTCTGCCTGCCGCCCGTTGTCCGCAGGACCGGCTGTGCGTCGCACCTGTCTTTCGTGCCGACGGCCCAGGTGGACGCGGACAGGCAGTCCGTGTGCCTGACCGGGCCGAATGTCGCTGTCATGCGTGAAAAAGAATCCGCGGAATGCGGCTGGAATTCGGTCGGAATTCGCTTGATCCGCTTCGCCGGTTTTGCCCTCATGGCCACGTGAACAACGCCGCGTCGCGCCTGCCGGCGCAGGCAGGTCGCTGCGGCAGGACCTTTTTGTAGGAGACGTGCGATGAAGAAGGACCAAGTAAAGATCGGAGGGCTGTACGTGGCCAAGGTGAGCGACAAGCTCGTGACCGTTCGCATCGACAGCACGCACAGTGCCGGTGGTTGGCACGCGACCAACACCGCTACCGGAAAGCGCATCCGCATCAAGAGCGCCCAGCGCCTGCGTGGTCCGGCGAAGAGCGGCACGAAGGCCAAGGCGGGCAAAGCACCCAAGGCCGGCGTCGCCAAGGACAAGAAGGTCGAGACGCCGACCAAGGCCACGCCCAAGAAGGCCAAGCCGAAGAAGGCCGATGGCGAACAGAAGCCCAAGCGCATCAGCGCCCTCGACGCCGCCGCGCAGGTGCTTAAGAGCGCCGGCAAGCCGATGCGGGCCCAGGAACTGATCGCCGCGATGGCCGAGCAGAACCTGTGGAAGAGTCCAGCCGGCGCGACGCCGCATGCGACTCTTTACGCCGCAATGCAACGCGAGGAGCGCGACAAGGGCAGCGCGTCGCGCTTCCGCAAGGTCGATCGCGGGCTGTTCGCCTTCAACGCGGAGGGCAAGTGATG
>JBHHYR010000271.1:0-4619 GCA_046757585.1 Binatia bacterium
GGCTGCCGAACCTCCCGGGCGCGCTTCTGATAAGCTAGCGGCCGCGACAACAAGGGGGCGCGGACAAGATGGCGCAAGATAGCCAATTCTCGCGTCTGCGGCAGCAACGGAATGACTAAAGAGATTCTTTGCGTCTTGGCGCCTCTGCGTTGGAAGTTTGTTTTTACCCTTTTTCTTTTACCGCTACGGGCCGGTCGCGCTGTGCTGGCACTATACATAAAAACCCGAGCGGTTCCGGGCCTCGGGGATTGCAAAACTGGTGCACTTCCCATGGGGCAATGTAGACGACGTCACCGAATGACAGCGCCTCCCGACGCTCCCCCAGCACCACCTCACCGTGACCACGCACCACCATAACCACGTGCTGATGTGCGTGTCTCTCCAGGCTGGAGAATCCGCCGGTCTGTACCTCGAAGTAGCGCAAATGAAACGGTGAGGGCACATCGTCCGATCCCCCTACGAGGGAGGTGCGGGTCACGCTGCGCCAGCTCCCGGGCTCGTCCTTGTAAATCCTGCGCACGGCGCCGTCCCATGCAAAGCCCCCCTGGTATTTGATCACCTTGCTTTCGTTTGTCGCACCCTGTGGCAGTGCCGCATCCTCGTGCTCTTTGTGTTTCATGTTGAGCCGTCTCCGAATACCACCAGTACCTTCAATACATCGCCGCCGCTCTTTGCGGTGTTGTAAGCGCGCTGGATCTCGTCGATCGGGAAGCGGTGCGTAATGAGCGGCGAGACATCGACCGCACCGGTGCGCAGCAGCTCATAAGCCCGGCGTGTGTCCTGCGGACCACAGGAGTAGGAAGGCACCAGGCTTATCTCGCGAAAGTAAAGATCACAAAAGTCCAACGCGGTGGGTACACTCGGCGTCGGTGTAAACAGCACGACCGTGCCGCCATTTCTGACATAACCCAGAGACTGCACTATCACCTCCGGGCTTCCCGGTCCCACGATCACGTAGTCCGCGCCCTCGAAACCCTGCCTACGGGTCTCGCCATCCAGCTCCCGGGGGGTGAAGACCCGCTCTGCACCGAAGTGGCGTGCATGCTCCCGCCGCTCTGCATCAGGCTCCACCGCCCACACCTCAGAGCTGCCCGCCGCCTTGGCCGCAGCAATATTCAACAGACCCATGACTCCGCAGCCGACCACAACCCCGTGCGCAGGCACACGTTCACCCAGGCGCGCCAACGCCTTCACCGAACAGGCTAGCGGCTCGATGAGCGTGCCGACCTCGGGCGTCAGATCGTCAATGGGAAACGAGTCCTGGCGAGCGTTGATTGCCGGTATGCGGATATACTCGGCCATACCGCCGGGGTCTAGCTTGCTCCGACGCCAGCTGGCGCAATGCACCGGGGCACCGGCACGACAGTAGCGGCACTCCATGCAAGGGGCATGATGATGGGCGAACACGAGCTGACCCGGCTTCACGTGCTCCAGCTCAGGCCCCACCTCGTCGGCATAGCCCACAACCTCGTGCCCAAGCACCGTGTTCACTTTGCGCTCTAGGTACCACTCCATCAGGTCACCGGAACAGATACCACACGCCGCCGTGCGCAGCAGAAGCTCGGCGCTTGATTGCAATGCGGGTCTCGGGACCACCTCCACCTCGAAGGTCTTTGGACCGCGAATCACAGCCTGGCGCATCGATGCGGTGTCTTTTGCGAGTGGTGATTCCTGCATGCCGGCTAGCTCCATGGATCGATAGCATACTTGATCCCGGCGCCTGCCTCCATTTGGCGCAAGGCCGCATCGAGATCCCCCAGCCCCATCTCACCGCTGAGCAGATCGCCGACGCGCAAGTCGCCATGCCGGAGCAACTCTGCCGCGCGGCGCACATCGGGCGGTCCGAAATGGAACGCGCCAAGCAAACGCAGCTCCCGGTAGTGGACCTTGTAGGTGTCGACCGTGAACAGCGTTCCCTGCGGCAGGCCGCCAAAGAAGAGCACCTGGCCACCCGGCAGCACCGCGTCGAAGGCGCTCTGCCATCCCTGCTCACGGCCGGTGCACTCGATCACGCAATCGAAACCGGTATCTCCGCCTAGCTGCCGAGCGAGCGATCCGTGCGCCGCATCGAGAACGCTTTCGAGGCCATAACTGCCGGCGATGGCGAGACGCTCTCGATTGCGCCCCATGGCAACAATCGATGCCTGTGTGAATCGAGGTAACACCTGACAGAATAGCAGCCCCATGGAACCCAGACCCAGCACCAGGACTCGATCGACTCCGCGCCAATCGATCCGTTCCAGGCCGTGCACCACACAGGCCACAGGCTCGAGAAATGCCGCGTGCGCCGCCGGCATACCGGCCGGCCGCGCCAGCACGTTGTGGGCCACCACCCGCGCCGGCAACCGCAAGTACTGGGCAAACGCGCCAAAGGCCATGCCCTCGGGCAGCCGCGGACACAAGCTATAGCGCGCCCGGGCACAGTAGGGACACTCGCCGCACGGGGCGCTGTGCACGCCCCATACCGCCATGCCGGCGTCGAACCCTTGCACGCCTTCACCTGCCGCGTGCACGGTCCCCGCGTACTGATGGCCAAACGGTCCGGGCATCGCGATAAAAGGGTGCCCGCGCTGGTAAGCCTTCAGGTCGGTCCCGCAGGTGAGTGCGCGCTCGACACGAACGGTAAGCTCCCCCTGCCGAGGGGCGGGATCGGCGACCTCACGAATCTCGATCGTTCTTGATTTGACAAGGTATGCAGCTCGCATCATCTCCGCTATGGTACATGGAATTATCGGTGTACGTCTTTCTCGTTTATCTTAACCGGCCAGTTGCCGAATACGTGTTATGGCCCGGAACATTAGCCGCTCCGTGGCAGGGCCTGCCCGTGTGAGCGATAGGAGAACGCTGACCGCCCCGCTACCGGCGGCAGTGCTGATTGCAACCGGGGCGACCCACGCGCACAGCCCCTCTCCGACTCCCTGACCGGCGCGGCTGCGACCGGAGCAATATACCCCAGGGACCGCCGCGCGGATCCGTGGTCGGCGCTATACTGTATAAAGCCTGTAGCGACCAGCCGCAGTGCTCAAGGACAATTTTGTCCTCTCATCGCACCGGGTTTAGACATTGCCAGTCCAGAACCAACAGTCGTCAAGCCGAGCCGCGGGCGCGCTGGGCCTGAGAGACGTGCTGGCCAAGCTGATGGCGGACGGTTTGCTGTCCCAAGACGATGCCAACCGTATCAGTAGCAGTCACAGCAACAGCGAGCGTCATCCGCTGCTGTGCATCGCTGGCGAAGAGCCCAGAAACGTCAAGGACCCGGACAACTTCTTGACGTTGGAGCTGCTGACCAGCTGGTTGGCAGAGACGGCCGGGTTGCCGCACAAACGCATCGACCCGCTGCGGCTGGACGTCGACGCCATTACGAGTGTGGTGCCTTTCGCTTATGCGTCTCGCCGCAAGATTCTGCCGATCTCGGTGAACCAGGACACGGTCGTGATTGCGACCTGCGAGCCCTACATCAACGACTGGCAAGACGAGCTTGGCCGGGTCTTGCGCAAGAAAATCGTGTGCGTGCTGGCGAACCCGGCAGATATCGATCGCTACCTGGCGGAGTTTTATACCCTCAGCCGTTCGGTCAGGCGCGCTACCAAGGATTCCGGTACCAACCAGCTCAGCGTCATCACGAACCTCGAGCAGCTCGTAGAGCTGGGCCGGACGGGACGGCTAGACGCCGACGACCACCACATTGTCAACATTGTGGACTGGCTGCTGCAGTACGCATTCGACCAGCGTGCCAGCGACATACATCTCGAGCCGCGGCGGGACAAGAGCGATATCCGCTTTCGTATCGACGGTGTGCTGCACGTCGTGTATCAGGTACCTGTCGCCGTAATGAGTGCCATCATCAGCCGGGTCAAGACCCTCGGGCGCATGGACGTGGCGGAAAAACGCCGCCCACAAGACGGTCGATTAAAGACCAAAACGCCGCCCGGTAACGAGGTCGAGCTGCGGCTATCCACGATTCCGACCGCGCTTGGCGAGAAGCTGGTGATGCGCATCTTCGATCCCACCGTGCTCGCCAGAGGCTTCAAAGAGCTCGGCTTGAGCGATGACGAGGGGAAGCGTTGGGAGGCGATGGTGAAGCAACCGCATGGCATCATCCTCGTTACCGGCCCGACTGGTTCCGGTAAGACCACGACGCTTTACACGACATTGAAGCAGCTTGCCCGGCCGGAGGTAAACGTGTGCACGGTCGAAGACCCGATCGAAATGGTCGAGGCCAGCTTCAATCAAATGCAGGTGCAACATAATATCGGGTTGGGATTCGCCGAGGGAGTGCGCTCATTACTGCGTCAGGATCCCGACATCATCATGATCGGTGAGATTCGTGACCTCGAGACCGGCGAAATGGCAGTGCAGGCCGCGTTGACGGGCCACCTGGTCTTGTCCACGTTGCACACCAATGATGCCCCATCGGCGATCACGCGCTTGCTCGAGATCGGCATACCGGCCTACTTGATCAATGCGACCATCCTCGGTGTCATGGCTCAGCGACTCGTGCGCACCTTATGTCCGCATTGCAAGCAGCCCGGATCACTGGATCACGCCGCCTGGGAGAACCTGGTGCGCCCGTGGAAGGCGACGAAACCGGCGTCTGCCTTTGCACCCAAAGGCTGCTC
>JBHHYR010000272.1:0-4570 GCA_046757585.1 Binatia bacterium
CGGTGGGATACCTGCGCACCCGGCGACGGCCAGCGGTGCTGCAGCCGTTCGTTGCCGCCTCAACCTCTGACGCGTCCGAGCCCACGCGTTTTGGTCGCCGCAACGTTGAGCCCTTCATTGAGCAGCGCAACCACCACATCCGTCTTGGACGCGCCCAAGACCCGAGCAATGCGAGCGATTTCGTCCGCCAGCTTCGCCGAAACCTTGATGTTCAGCAACCGGGTTGGGACATTGGTCCGGCGCTTGAGGTCAGCAACTCGCAGTTGTGACCGCGGGGGCTGTGTTCGCCGTCGTGCAGGCCGCTTCAGTCGTGCAGGCCGCTTCATATGAAGTTCTCTCCTTTTCGTCTCAATCTTTTGTCCACTAGCATGCCTTCCCTCCCGGCGTCCACGGGAACCCATCGCCTGCCATCGGCAAGGCTCGCACACCCTGCGCCACAGGGCATGTGCAGCCAATAGCAGCCTAGCGAACGGCAGAGCAAGTCCAGTGCCAGCGGCCCGCAGCCCAAACTCCAAATGCCGAAGTCCGACGTCGACGGGAAAGATCAATACGTGGCGACAAGAAATCGGCCAAAACCCCCCACCGTCATTCCCGCAATCTTCTACGGGAATCCACCCCGCGCCCCCCCTGGATGCCCGCCCACGCTTTCGCGGGGGGCAGGCCTTGGAAACTGCGGGCGTGACGGTGGGGGGGGGCGGCGGCGCGCTGGCCCACGCTCTCGCGGGGAACACCGGAGTTGATTAATGAACCTGAAATTCGTAAGAGTTCACGGTTACGGGAATTCAAACCCTGGAGTTGCAATGGCTGGTATCGTTGGTTTTGGAAGCTACATCCCCTCGTACCGCTTGCCGCGCGAGATCCTCGGCAAAGAGTGGGGAACGCCGGTGGCGGGCGGTGAAATGGCGGTGGCGAATCACGATGAAGATAGCCTAACGCTCGGCGTAGGCGCCGCCCTCAACTGCTTGCCGGATCCGGAGCCGGCGCAGCTGGATGCGCTGTTCTTTGCGTCGACGACCCCTCCGTATCGTGAAAAACAAACCGCCGCTACGGTAGCCGCCGTGCTCGACACCGGTCCCGACGTGCGCACCGCCGACTTCACCGACACGTTGCGAGCAGGGACGTGCGCGTTGCTGGCAGCCAAGGACGCCTTGGGGGCAGGTGCACGCCGGGCATTGGTCTGCGCCGCCGACTGCCGCTTGGGTGAGCCCGATTCGCTGTCGGAGCAGAACTACGGCGACGCCGCCGCCGCGGTGTTGCTGGGAACCGATCACGTGCTTGCCGAGCTTGTGAGCTCCTTCAGCGTCAGCGAAGAGTTCCACGGCACTTGGCGGACGGAAGAACAGGCGTACCTGCACGCGTTTCCCGGATCCTTCGAGATCAAGTTCGGCTACACGCGCTTCATGACCGCTGCCATTCGAGGCGTGCTCCAGCAGGCGGCCGTCATTCCGACCAAGATCGCGACGGCCGTGCTGGCGGCGCCCAATCCACGGGCCGTCACGGCGGTGGCCAAGGCCATCGGCCTCGACCCGAAGAAACAGGTACAAGACACGCTCTGGACCATGCTCGGTGATACGGGTGCCGCGCAACCATTGCTACTACTGGCCGCGGCGCTCGAGCGTGCCAAGCCCGGCGACACCCTGTTGCTCGCCGGCTACGGCGACGGCGCCGATGCGTGCATCTTCCGCGTGACCGACGCCGTTGCCCGGTACCGCACGGCGCGAAGCCTCTTCTCGCAGATCGAGATGAAACGGCTGTTGCCGTCCTACGGTAGGTACGCCCGCTTCCGCAAACTACTGCGCAAGGAAACCGCGCCTACCGACGTGTCCACCCCGGTCGTCCTCTTCCGCGACCGCAAGGCGATCCTGCCCCTGCACGGGGGCCGCTGCCCGGAATGCGGAACAGTGCAGTTTCCCCTGCACCGGCTGTGCATCGAGTGCGGCTACAGTGACGGGCTCCAGGAGGTCAAGCTCAACCGCCACGGGACGTTGTTCACCTTCACAAACGATTACTTGTTCGAGTCGCCCGACAGCCCCGTGCCGCACGCCGTCGTGGACCTGCAGGGCGGCGGGCGCGTCTACGTACAGATGACCGACTGTGACCCCGAGCGGGTGGAAATCGACATGCCGGTGGAGCTCACCTTCCGCAAGTATCACGAGGGCTCCGGTATCCATAACTACTTCTGGAAGGCGCGCCCCGCCGTCTAGAGCCAGGGAAGGACAGATGAATATGCGTGACAAAGTAGCCGCGATCGGCGTCGGCTGCTGCAAGTTTGGTGAGAACTACGATCAGAGCGCCGAGGACATGGTGGTCGAAGCGGCGTTCGAGGCCTACGCGGACGCCGGCATCGAACCGTCACAGATCCAGGCGGCGTGGGTGGGAACGCTCGGATCGGGAACCGCGGGGACCGCGCTGGCCGATCCGCTCAAGTTGTTCAACATGCCCATCACTCGGGTGGAAAACTACTGTGCTTCGGGAATGGACGCGTTCCGCAACGCCGCGCTCGCAGTCGCCTCCGGGATGTATGACGTCACCCTCGCCCTGGGCTTCGAGAAGCTGCGGGATTCAGGGCAGCGCGGGCTCGGTACGTTCGGCAACCATCCGGTGATCGCACATGGCACCACCGCACCCAGCCTCTTCGCCATGGCCGCCAACCGCTACTTCAAGTCTTTTGGCATCGATAAGCACACCCTCGCCCAGGTGGCCATGAAGAACCATCACAATGGTACCATGAGCCCCAAGGCTCACTTCCGGATGGAGGTGTCCGAAGATCAGGTGCTGCGCGCGCCGCTGATTTGCAGCCCACTCGGCCTCTTCGACTGTTGCCCGACAACCGATGGCGCAGCCGCGGTGATCGTCTGCAGCAGGGAGGTGGCCAGACAGTTTCGCCCTGACCCGATCTGGCTCAAGGGCATCGGCCTGGCCGTCACCACGGGGGAGCCGTACATGAAACCCGGCTTCGCCTACACCGGCTTTCCCGCGACCACACAAGCGGCACAGTCGGCGTACGAGCAAGCGGGCGTGACGCCCAAGGACATCGACTTCGCCGAGGTCCACGACTGCTTCACGATCACCGAGATCCTGAACTACGAGGACCTCGGGTTCTGCAAGCGGGGCGAGGGTGGCCACTTCGTCGCCGAGGGCCGTGCCAGCATAGACGGCGAATTGCCGGTCAATCCGAGCGGCGGCCTGAAATCGTTCGGCCACCCGATCGGGGCCACGGGCATCCGGATGATCTACGAGGTCTGCCAGCACCTGTGGAACAAGGCCGGCGCCCGTCAGGTGAAAGGAGCGGAGCTCGGCCTGGCCCACAACCTCGGAGGACCCGGGTCGGTCGGCTGCGTCAGTATCTTCGGCAACGCGTGAGGGTCCGCGTGCACCGCGGACGGACGGCGCGCCACTTGGGAGGAGAATATGGATTTTGGATTCAGTGAAGAGCAGGAAATGCTGCGGCAAAGCGCACACCAGTTCCTGGAAGGTGAGTGTCCCATGACCTACGTGCGCAAGATGATGGAGGACGACACGGGGTACTCTGCGGAGCAGTGGAAGAAGATGGCCGACCTCGGCTGGATGGGCCTCATCTTCGCTGAGGAGTACGGCGGGTCCGGCCTGAACATGGTGGATCTGGTCGTGATCCTCGAGGAGATGGGACGCGTTGTGATGCCCGGCCCCTACTATGCCACCGTGATCCTCGGCGGCCTGGCGATCGACCTCGGCGGCTCAGCGGCGCAGAAGCAGCAGTACCTGCCGGGAATCGCCGCAGGGACACTCAAGGCGTCGCTCGCGCAGGTGGAGGAAAGCGGACGCTGGGACGTCCAAGGCATCCAGCTCCCGGCGACCAAGCAACGCGGCGGCTACGTGCTTTCGGGAACGAAGCTGTTCGTCCACGACGCCCACAATGCGGATGTGCTGGTCGTGCCGGCACGTACCAGCCGCAGGGGCAGCGATGGCGTCACACTGTTCCTCATCGACACTAAGCAGCCAGGCGTCCAGATGCGGGTGCTGAAGACGATGGATCAGACGCGCAAGCTCTGCGAAGTCACACTCACCAATGTCGAGGCCCGCAAGGGTGCCATTCTCGGTACGGTGAACCATGGCTGGCAGCTGCTCGACCGAATCATCGACCGCGCCAAGGTCGGCCTGTGCGCAGAAATGTGCGGCGGCGCACAAAAGGTTCTCGAGATGAGCGTCGAGTACGCCAAGGTCCGCGAGCAGTTCGGCCGCCCGATCGGCAGCTTTCAGGCGATCCAGCACAAGTGCGCCAACATGATGGTGCAGGTCGAGAGTGCCAAGTCAGCGACGTACTACGCCGCCTGGGCGGTGGCCAACGACGTTCCGGATGCACACTTGGCGGCGTGTATGGCCAAGGCCTACTGCTCGGATGCATACCGGTTTGTGAGCGCCGAAGGCATTCAGATCCACGGCGGCATCGGTTTCACCTGGGAGCACGACATGCACCTGTATTTCAAGCGCGCCAAAGGATCGGAGGTCACCTTCGGCGACGCCACCTGGAACCGCGAGCTGGTAGCGCAACTGGTGCTCGACCAGCCGCAAGCCGAGCTGGCCGCCACCG
>JBHHYR010000273.1:0-4566 GCA_046757585.1 Binatia bacterium
GAGGCCGTGGGCCAGGCTGTCGAACACAATCCCGATATGCGTGCCGCCGCCGAGCTCGATCTGTTCTCCGGCTTCCGGCGCATGCAGCGTGTGCGCGCTGCCGGACGGCGCCTGGCAGCAGCGCGTGAGGCCGAACGCAAGGTGCGGCTCGAGGTGGAACGTGACGTCAAGACGACCTTTCTCACCCTTGCCGAGGCACGGGCGCGCGCCCGGGTCACCACAGCCGCGGTCGCGGCAGCCGACGAAGCTTTGCGGCTCGTTCAGCAACAGTATCAGGCAGGGACGGCGGTCATCACACGCTACTTGGAAGCGGAAGTGGCCGGGCACTGTGGCGTCACGCACGGTTGCGAGTGTCGCTCCAAAGCTAATGGCGCGAGTCATCAATGTACGCGTGAATCTTGGCTCCGTCGTGGCAGCGGGCGATGTCCTCATCACGCTCGACGCACGTGACGTACGCGCGCAGGTGCAGCAAGCCCACGCGGCGCTGGCCGCCGCTCAGGCCCAGGCCGCGCGCGCGGCGTCTGACCAGCGCCGCGTTCGGACGCTCTTCAAAAACGAGGCGGCCACTCAGCAGGATCTCGACGCGGTTACCGCGCGGGCCACAGCTGCACGCGCGCAGGTCGCACAGACTCGTGACGCCCTCACCGCGGCAAAGGTGGCACTGAGCGAGACCACGGTGCGTGCGCCATTCGATGGGATCATCGCCCAGCGGCTCGTTGACCCCGGCGATATGGCCGTCCCCGGCCAGCCGCTGGTCGTCATCCAAGACCCGGCGCAGCTGCGGCTGGAGACGCGCATCGCCGAGCGCTGCGCCGGGCTGCTCGCCATCGGCATGGAGATTCCCGTCCGGTTCGAAACGCCACGCCGCGACGTCACCGCCCGGATCGAGGAAATCGCGCCCATGGCGGACCCTCGGAGCCGGACCTTTCTCGTCAAAGCGGCCCTTTCGCCCGCTCCCGGCTTACGCCCGGGAATCTTTGGAGCCCTCCGTGCGTCTTGCGGCACACACGTCGCTCTGCTGATCCCGGCGCCCGCCGTCACGCGGATTGGACAGCTCGAGACGGCCCGCGTCATGATCGATGGGGTAGCACGCATGCGCAACCTCAAGACCGGCAAGACGTACGGGGACCGAGTGGAAGTGCTGTCGGGCTTGCGCGCGGGCGAGATGGTGCTCACCGGAGGGTAGGATCCACGCTCTGCTCCCCAGCGGCCGGCCGCGGCACTCGGCGCGCTTGGGGTGATGGCAAAATGACGAGCGAAGGACATCCCGCACGCGGCCTCAGCGCCAAGATCGTCAAGGTCTTCATCACTTCCAGGCTGTCCATCTTGCTGCTGATTGCGTCGCTCCTCGCCGGCATGGTGGCGCTGCTCGTCACGCCACGGGAGGAGGACCCGCAGATCGTCGTGCCATTCGCCGACGTATTCGTCCAGTTCCCCGGCGCCTCCGCCGAGGAAACCGAGCATCTGGTCGCGACACCGCTCGAGGCGAAACTGTGGGAAATCGACGGCGTCGAGGACGTCTACTCGATGTCGCGGCCCGGTGTGGCGGTAGTCACCGTCCGGTTTTTCGTCGGTGAAGACCGCGAGCGCAGTCTCGTCAAGGTGTGGAACAAGGTGATGTCGAATCAGGACGCGGTACCGTCGGGGGTAACGAGCTGGATCGTCAAGCCGGTCGAAATCGACGACGTCCCGATCGTTCTGTTCACACTCACCTCCGCGAGCTCCCACTACGGCGGTCCGGAGTTGCGCCGCATAGCCGATGAGGTCCTCGACAAGCTGGCGCGGGTCACTGATACGGGCAAGAGCTACGTGGTCGGCGGCCAGCGCCGGCGTGTCACGGTCTACGTCGACCCTGCCAAGCTCGGCGCCCGCGGCGTCTCGCTGCTGGAGGTCGTGCATGCCCTGGAGGCTGCGAACGTGAACGTGCACGCCGGGCGTTTCGAGCGCGGCAACCGCGAGATGCAGTTGGACGCGGGGCCCTTCTTCGGCTCAGTCGCGGAAGTGGCCACCACGCTCGTGGCCAGTGCGAATCGGGGTCCCGTCTACCTCCGCGATGTGGCGCGGATCGTGGATGGCCCTGAGGAAGTCACGGGGTACACCCGCATCGGCTTCGGTCCGGCGGCAGCCTCCGCGCCGGTGGTGAGGCACGCCTACCCGAGCGGCCGTGCGCCGCTGGCGCAGGCAACCAGGGAGGATCACGGTGTACGCGCCCGCCACACGACGTCCAGACCGGCCGCTCGGTTGGGGTGGAAGCTGGTGCCCCCGGCGGGTGCGGAGTACCCCGCTGTCACAATTGCCATCGCCAAGCGCAAGGGCACCAACGCCGTGCGGGTTGCCGACGAGCTGATCGAAGCGATCAGTCAGCTGCGTGGCAATCTGATCCCGGACGACGTAGGCGTCTACATCACGCGCGACTACGGCGAGACGGCGAACCGCAAGGTCAACGAGCTCGTGACGCACCTCCTCATTGCGATTGCAACGATCATCGTCTTGCTGGCGATCGCGCTGGGTCCGAAAGAAGCGTTCATCGTAGCCATCGCGGTACCGGTGACACTCGCCGTGACGCTGCTGCTCGACCTGGTCTTCGGGTACACGATCAACCGCGTGACCCTGTTCGCCCTCATCCTATCCTTGGGTCTCCTGGTTGACGATCCCATCGTAGACGTCGAGAACATCTTCCGCCATTTCAAGCTGCGCCAGGAGCCGCCGCTCGAAGCCACCTTGAGCGCCGTCGACGAGGTGCGGCCGCCAACGATTCTCGCCACACTGACCGTGATCGTGTCGTTCCTACCGATGTTCTTCATCACCGGCATGATGGGTCCGTACATGGCGCCGATGGCGTTCAACGTTCCGGTCGCCATGCTGACGTCGCTGGTGGTCGCTTTCACCATCACGCCGTGGGCCAGCTACTACCTGTTGCGCGGCACCTACGGCACGCGCGCCGAGGCGCCCTATGAGATCACCCATTCGCTCACCTACCGGCTCTACCGGGCCACCGTGAACCCTTTGCTGACCAGCCGGCGCCGCGCAGCGACGTTTCTGCTCATGCTGGTGCTCGCTTTGCTCGGCTCGGCGCTACTCGCCATCACCCGCGCGGTGCCGCTCAAGATGCTCCCGTTCGACAACAAGAACGAACTCGAGCTGGTCATCGACATGCCGCGCGGGACGACGCTGGAAACCACCGACACCGTGGCGCGCGACCTGGGGCGCTATCTGGCCAGCGTCGCGGAGGTAACGGATTACACGACCTACGTCGGGCTCGCGGCACCAATGGATTTCAACGGCATGGTGCGCCACTACTACCTGCGCCGTGGCGGCAAGGTCGGCGAAATCCGCATCAGTCTGCTCCCGAAGGAAGCGCGCGAACAACAGTCCCACGAAATTGCGTTGCGCATACGGCCCGCAATCGAGCGGATCGCGGCGCAATACGACGCAAACGTGAAAATCGTCGAAGTGCCTCCCGGGCCTCCTGTCCTGGCAACGCTGGTCGCCGAGGTCTACGGGCCACTCCAGAGCAGTTACGAAGACCTGATCGCCGTCGCGAGGCGCGTGCGGCGTGCGCTGGAACACACTGCGGGCGTGGTGGACGTCGACGACTACGTCGAAGCGGACTCCCCAAGGATCTTCTATCGCCTCGATCGGGAAAAAGCCGCGCTCACCGGCGTGACAGTCGCCGCGGCGGCGCAGAGCCTGCAGGTCGCGCTGGCGGGACGGCCTGCCGGACGCGTGCACATCCGGGCAGAGCGGCTGCCGCTCGGCCTCACGGTGCAGCTCCCACGGTCTCGCCGCAGCTCGATGCCGGATCTGCTGGCCCTCACCGTGAAGTCGGCCTCAGGAGCATTGGTGCCGCTCGGGGAGATTGGCAGCGCGATCGAAGGCCGGGACCAGCAAACCATCTACCACAAGAACCTGCGGCGGGTGATGTTCGTGATCGCGGAGATGGCCGGCCGCAGCCCGGTCGAGGCGGTGCTGGACCTGTTTCATTGGGAACGCAACAACCCGCTGCCGGCCGGCTATACGGTCAACTTGGCTGGTGAGGGCGAGTGGAAGATCACGGTCGAGGTCTTCCGGGACCTCGGTTTGGCGTTCGCCGCGGCCCTGGTAATGATCTACGTTCTCCTGGTGGCGCAGACGCAGTCGCTGGGCATTCCGGTCGTGATCATGATCGCAATCCCACTCACCTTGATTGGCATCATGCCGGGTTTCTGGCTGCTCAACACGCTGTTCACGCGGCCCGTGGGCCAGTATGCGAATCCCGTATTTTTCACCGCCACGGCGATGATCGGCATGATCGCTCTGGCCGGCATCGTAGTGCGGAACTCGATCATCCTGATCGATTTCATCGAGCATATTCGCCGCCGGCCCGGGTGTCCTGTGCTGGCGGACGCAGTGATCGAAGCTGGGGCAACGCGCCTGCGGCCGATCTTTCTGACGGCTGGCGCCGCGATGTCCGCTTCGTTCGTCATCACCCTCGACCCGATCTTCTCCGGCCTGGCGTGGAGCTTCATCTTCGGAATCTTCGCCTCCACGGCCTTTACACTCATCGTCATCCCGCTCGTCTACGTC
>JBHHYR010000274.1:0-4547 GCA_046757585.1 Binatia bacterium
GGGTGCGATTCCAGCAGGCGCCACCAGGCCCTTCGATACGATGATCCCCGTCACATGAATGCCGTGGACGAAGTCGGTGAACGCACTACCGGGGCCGGCCTGTTCCCCGCTGCCGTCCGGGCAGCAGCCGCCAGTACAAATGCAGTGCTCGGCGACGATGCTGCCCGCAAGGTCCGGGTGCGCCGTATCGACTCCTGCATCGAGCACAGCAACTGTCACGCCCTGACCGAGATCGCCTCTGCGCTGGACAGCGTCGGCGCGGACCCGGGGCACACTCTGGGCCAGCGCACCCCCGCCGTACATCATTGGGTCTATCCGCAGCACAGCCGGGTCAGCGCGCAAGGCGGCTGCCCCGCGAGCCGTAACAGTCGCCGTAAAACCACTCACCATCGAAAACTGCCGCCGGATACGAACCGCGCTAGGATCCAGCCCCGACACGACGTCTTCGCGGAGCGCGTTAATCGCCTGGCGGCGCAAAGCGACACCGCCCCCGTGTCGGGTCGGGGGCTCCACCAGCATGACGAGTACATCTGCCTCACCCCTGCTCTTCAGTTCGGCAGCGAGGGCGTCGCCGCGCGGCGCGTTGGTCCACTGCGCCGGCGCACGCACCACAAGGAGCGCGTCGACCAGCAGCATGATCCCGCAAACGAGGCGCATTGCCGTATTACAGGCGCCCAGTGCCGCGCCGTCAAGCGATCGCCTTCCGAGCCGGGGCCAGCAGCAACCCCGGTCCCTGTTGTAGTTGACAGCTTCAGGCCACGAACGCTATGCGGCCATGACATGGCCGAAAAGCTGGTCAGCGTGCTGGGTGCCACCGGGTACCCCGGCGGCCTGATCGTCCGCGAATTGAAGCGGCGGGGGATCCCGGTGTTGGCAGCGGGACGGAACCCAGGGAAACTGCAGCAGTTGGCTGCAGAGGTTGGGGGCGTCGAGACTACCAAGGCCAACGTGGCTGACCGCCCCTCACTCGATCGCTTATGCCAGCGCAGCCGGGTCATCATCAACACTGCCGGGCCGTTCATGGACTACGGCGAGCCAGTCGTGCGCGCCGCCATTGCCAGTAGCACGCACTATCTCGACACCACCGGTGAACAGCCGTTCATGAAGGCGATGCTGGCGCATGACGAGTGGGCCCGACGACAGCAGGTCGCCGTGGTATGCGCACAGGCATTTGAGATTGCCGTCGCGGACTGCGCAACCGCGATCGCGGTGGAGGGTTTTCGCGACATCGCACGCATCGAGGTAACGTACATCACCGCTTTTCACGCCAGCCAAGGCACGCAGCGCACCGTCGTCCGGATGTTTGAGAGCACCGGCTACGCTTGGGTTGGCGGGCAATGGATAAAAGAGAGGCCGGCAAAATTGCTACGTTTCGTCGACTTTCCGGCTCCCATTGGGCGCATAGCCGCGGTAAGTTTTCCCTCTGCGGAGGTCATCACCATCCCGCGCCACGTCAGTGTACGCGAAGTACGTGTGTTCATGGGCTTGCCCGTGGTCGCAGCGCGTGTCTTGTCCGCCACGGCACCTCTCGTGCAACTGGCCGCTCGGTCGCCCCTGTCGCGTCTGGCAGCGCGCTTCATCGGCAGTGGCACCGGCGGACCGGACGACGCGACGCGAGCGCAAGACACGTTTCAGATCGCGATCGACGTACGGGGAACGCGCGACGGCGCCGCACACTGGCGGCGCTTGCTCGTGCATGGTCGCGATCCGTACGGCCTGACCGCAGTCATCGCGGCACAGGCGGCCACACAGATGTGTCACGGGGACTATGCCCGGGCCGGTGTGCTCCCACCCGCGACGGCATTCAACCCCCGTACGTTGCTGGACAACCTCAAGCCGTGTGGCCTGACATACGAGACGCAGGACGACGACGCCTCATGACGTGTGACAGTGCCGTGCTCTTCCGGCCCGACGTGTGAAGGACCGGAGGCGATGTTCCACACCCGACGCAACGCCCGCGAGGGTTTCCGCAGCGAGCGCTCGATGGTCCTGTCATGCCACGGCATGGTATGCAGCAGTCAACCGCTGGCATCGGCCGCAGCCCTGGAAGTATTGCGCCACGGCGGCAACGCCGTCGATGCAGCCGTCTGCGCCGCAGCGGTGCTGGGTGTCGTCGAGCCGTTCAGCACCGGTATCGGTGGCGACTGCTTCATGCTCATCTGGAACGCCGCGCAGCGGCGCCTGTACGGTCTGAACGGCAGCGGGCGGGCGCCAGCGGGTCTGTCCGTGGACGTCCTGCACGACAAGGGACTGACGGAAATGCCGATGCACGGCATGTTGCCGGTTACGGTCCCGGGCGCGGTGGCCGCTTGGAATGACGCGCTAGAGCGTTTTGGCTCGAGGCCGCTGCGTGAGCTCCTCCAGCCCGCGATTCACTACGCTCGGGAAGGCTTCCCGGTCTCGGAAATCATTGCGGACCAGTGGGACCTGATCGTGCGCTTCGGAGTGCTGCAACACGCGGACGCCGCGCGGGTGTTCACCGTGGCCGGCCGCGCACCGCAACCGGGTGAAATCTTTCGCTTGCCGGCTTTGGCCGCCACGCTCGAACAGGTAGGCCGCGGCGGCACGGACGTGTTCTATCGCGGAGCCATCGCGGAACAGATCGTCGCCTTCTCCCGTGCCAACGGCGGTGTGCTCATCGCCCGGGACTTCGCCGATCACCAGTCAACTTGGGTGGAACCTATCGCGACGGATTACCGGGGGTATCGGCTCCATGAGATTCCACCCAACGGCCAAGGGCTTACCGCCTTGGTCGCACTCAACATCCTGGAAAACTTCGACGTGGCAGCCCATCCGCTGGGTTCTGCCGAGAGCATGCATCTGCGGATCGAAGCGACGAAGCTAGCGGTCGCCGACCGCAACCGCTACATCGCCGATCCCGGGCACGCTACGGTGCCGACTGCCGCTCTGCTGTCAAAGGATTACGCGCAAGGGCGGGCCGCGCTGATCAACCGGCAGCGAGCGCTCAAGCGGCCAGCGCCCGGGCCGTTGAAGGTCGGCACTGATACCGTCTATCTCACCACTGCCGATGAGGCAGGCAACGTCGTCTCGCTGATCAACAGTCTCTACTTTCCGTTCGGCTCGGGCATGGTCGCCGGAGGCACCGGTGTGGCCTTGCAGAACCGCGGCTACGGGTTCGTGTTGGACCCGGCGCACCCGAACTGCGTAGCGCCGCGCAAGCGTCCGTTCCACACGATCATCCCGGCTATGCTCTTTCGTGACGGGGAGCCACGGGTGTCATTTGGCGTGATGGGTGGTGAGATCCAGGCCCAAGGCCATGTACAAGTTGTCTCCAATATGGTCGACTACGGCCTCAACATCCAGGAGGCGCTCGACTACCCGCGCTTCCACTATCTCGACACGGATCGGGTGGCGTTGGAAATCGGCTGTGGTCAGGCGTCACGCGAGCGGCTCGGGCAGATGGGACACGACGTGCTCGGGAGCGATGCGGTGCTGGCGCGTGGTGGGTTCGGTGGCGGGCAAGGGATCATGATCGATCCAGCAACAGGCTGTTTCTGGGGTGGTTCGGATCACCGCAAGGACGGCTGCGCCATAGGGTACTGAAGGTGGCTGCAGGGTGCAACCAGGGAACGGTTGGGCCGTGCGGGTTGACCGCAGCCCGGCTCGATAGGACCGTAGCTCGCGTCTAGGGGAGGACCGTATGCTGACCGACCGCGAAGCAAAGCAACAGATCATTCAAATCACCAACGAGCTGTTCTCCATGGGGCTGCTGACCGCCACTGGCGGCAACATCAGCGCGCGAGCCTCTGACGCCGAGACGCTGTGGATCACACCGAGCCGCATGTACAAGGGTGGGCTGACGGAAGCGGACCTCGTGCGCATCAAGCCGGATGGGACGGTGCTCGACGGTCACCGGAACCCGTCGGTTGAGTACCAGATGCACGCGGCGGCGTACAAGGTTCGGCCGAGCAGCACGGCCGCTGTCCACACACATGCGCCGATCGCCACCGCCTTTGGCATTTGCAACCAGACCTTCCCTCCCATCAATACCGACGCCGTATTCCTGCGGGACACCGTCACCGTGCCGTGGTTCATGCCGGGCTCGAAGGAGCTGGCGGAGGCGGTGGCAGCAGCGCTAGAAAAGAGCCGGGGAGCGATTTTGCAGAATCACGGCTTGATGACCGTGGGAGAGGACCTGCGCCGCGCGGCCACGCGGGCCATGATGCTGGAGGAAACCGCGAAGATCGTCCTGTACTGCAAGCAGTTTGGGGGTACCGTCAGCGTGCTACCGGACGAATGGATACAGCGGCTTGCGCCGCTGGCGGATTTTGTCTGACTCCGCCGGGGCAGCCGCCTGGCCCGGCGCGCCGTCCCGACGGCCATGCCGCCGCTGGTTGTGCAGGGGTTCCTGCTATATTCCGGCCGATGCGTGGTTTCATTCTGACGCCTACGTATCGCATCGTCCGCGGCATGCCTGAGGTGCACCTGTACGGTGTCCTCGAAGACGGCGCACCATGCCTGATCATCGATGATCGCAGCCCGCCGTACTTTTTCGTGCTGCAGCGCGACCTCGCGCGGCTCGCAAC
>JBHHYR010000275.1:0-4535 GCA_046757585.1 Binatia bacterium
ATCGGCGGCACGTGGACGGCAACGCTGGTCCGGAAGGCAGGTCGTGTGGAAGGGACCCTGAGCCTGACTGGTTCCAACATCTTGCCGGGTGGCGCGGTCAGCGGTCATATCGATGCGTCGAGCGTGATGCTGGGGGTCATGATCGGCAACGCGCACCGGGCCACTTTCAGCGCCAAGTTGGACGGCGATTCGATCAATGGCGAATGGCAGTGCGACGCCGTAAAAGATCACGGCGTCCGGTACGGGACCCTGAGCGCAGCGGCGCGGCAAGCCAGCAACAACGATCAGCGCGCTGCCCCCGCGGGGTTCCCCGGCAGCCCGGACTGATTGTCGAACGCTGCCTTCACGACGTCCGCTGCGCTAATCTCACCATCAGCGTTGACGTCGGCCTCGTGGCACGCGGGAGGTGGCTCACTGGTGAACAAAGCACCGGCGACGCCGGGCAAGTTGCCGTCGCGAAAGATGCGCGCGCAGACGGCGACGCGAACGTCGTGGAAGACCTCCCCGCCGCCTTCGTCAAAAACGGCGACACGCAAGGTGTGGAAACCAATGTTGTCAGGTGTCGTTTGCCACCGCAGTGTCGCGCGACCGTCATGATGATCCGTGATCTCCGAACCCTGCGGGACGCCCGCTCGCCCCAGCTCTTGCGCAAAGAACACAATCGGGTCGCTCTCTGGGTCCGTCGCGGAAAACTGAGCGTTCAGGGTTTGGCTCGCCTCAACCCGCAGATTCGGGGGCTGGGCAAATGCCGGCGCTCGGTTCCCACGCCGCTTGCGCACGGCACGCACGCGACCCGGGTTCAAACCATCGGCCTCGTTGCGCTGAGGAGCGTCGAGCTGGCATAGCTGCCCAGAATTCTCGAGGAATTGGAAGGCGACGACACGCGCAGCGCGGCTCACCTGTGGACGGTACGGGGGGCAACCACCGGGAAATCGACCGATCCCGCCGACGGTCTCGGTGACCTGTGTGAATGCACCGCTGGCGCGGTCGTAGACGAAGAGGTCCAGGTTGTGGTCGGCATTGCCCACCCGCGGGTCCAAGTCGGCCTGGCTGGAAATCACCACGGCCGAAGCATCGCCGCTGATCACTGCATCGAAGTTCGTATAGTCGGTGATGCCGCCGAGCGGTTCCGTCAGGCCGCCCGTTTGCAGATCGAGCAGCGCCGGAAAGTCTCGGCTGATCTGCGGCGGCGTAATCCGCGCCACCGTGAAGCTCAGCCAGCGCCCGTCGTCACTGATCGCCGGCAGGTCGATGCGAGCGCTGGTCGGCAGCGTACGCACGTGCCGCAGGCTGGCACTGGGCACGTCGTAGGCGAAGATGTGGCAGCCGGGTGGATCCGCCGGGGCCAGACCCAGCGTGGCGCTGGTGATCAGGGCCACGGTGTCACCGTCGCCGCTGAGCATCGGCGTCGCTCCGATCGGCTGGGGACACACGCGGTTCAACCGGAATGCTTGCGGATCCGTCGTGAGTTGGCGCACCTCCTGCGTGGCTTCATCGTAGAGATAATACTGCTCCGTGTTACTGTCGGGATCCAGCGCAAGGAAGGCCAGCCGCTGTCCGCCATGATCGACGGTGAACAACTGCTCGCCGCCCGGCGCCACCGGCGTGAATTGGTCCGTGCGCAGGTCCAGGAACCCTATCCCGATCCCGGACGGCTGGGGCGGGCCACCTCTGAAGAAGAACCGCCGCCCATCTTTGGAGAGCTGCTGGCCCTCGCTGCTAGCTATGGTGACCCTTACGGACCGAAGGGCCGGCACCTTCGGATAAAATAGGACGATCTCAGCGTCCGCGGAGGCGCCGGTGCGAGGGCCTCCGAAGGCAACGAGGTCTCCAAAGGCGTCGATTGACAATGTGGCTTCCACACCCACGGAGAAGTTGCCTGGTTCTAGTGGAACCAACGTGTACTGGGGATCGGGGATCAGGAAGCTCACACGTGCGGCGGCCTCGGCTCCCGCGGTGTCGTGCGCACGCAGCTCCAAGGTATAGCGCACGCCGGCCTCGAGCGCGTGCGCAGAGAGCTCAGCTACGGCCCCGTTGGTGAGTCCTTCGCCACCCCGCGCCAGCTCATCGGCGCTGCCATCCGGGGCGAGCAGCCGCAAACCCCAGTCGCGCAGGGGCTGTGTCCCGGGGGCAACGTGCACGCGGACCGTCGCGGTCCGTCCCTGGCGCAGTTTGAAGCCGTCGAGCGGCGCAGTGATCTGAGCAATAGGCCCGCCTGCAACCGGCGCCCGGCTCTGCACCACGATTCCGACGACGCCGGCGGCGCTCGCCACCGTGGCGAACGCCAGCGTCCAGGTACGATAACTCATGAGCAGCCCTCCCATGTCACACCGGCCCAGGACCGCTTACACCCCGATGCCACAGCGGACGAGATCGCCCGCACTGAGGGCGGCGTCCGCATTCGCGTCCGCCTCGTGGAACGCCGCCGGCGGTTCAGCGCATACCAGCCAAACAAGGCCGCGCGTCAACTCTGGTGCAAACGCCCGACTGGTCACGGTCATCAGGTCGTGTCCGCCTTGCGGCGTCAACCCATCCACGGCGTGTCGCATCCGTCGAGCGCGACGCGCGTCGCAGCCACGAGCTCGTCGACCGTGACGTGGCCGTTCTGGTCTGTATCCAGGGGCGCGCACGTCGTGAGGGCTGCGCTGCCGAGGGCGATGTTCACCCCGCGTAGCAGCTCGTCGATCGTGACCCGCCCATCACCGTTGCAGTCGCCGGGACAACCGGGCTCCGCGGACGCCACAACCGCAATGCCGAACGGGCTGGCGTGTGTGAAAATGCTCGCGGTAACGGCATGCGAGCGGGTATCGATGACCGACAGCGTTCCGCTGTTAGGGCTGGTGACATAGGCCATGGGATCAGTGGTGCTAAAGGCCAGATTCACGGGGCTGTCAGGGAGCGGGATCTCAGTCGATACCGTATTGCTACCCGTGTCGATCACGGAAACGCTGCGCGCGTCGGTGTTGGTCGTGTAGGCAAAGTCCCCGTCGGGCGAGATACCGATCGCCAACGGACCGAGCGCGTGTAGAAGGTCAATTGTCGCTACGACGAGGGTCGAGAACGTGTCGATGACCGACACGGTATCCGCCGCGTGGTTTGCCACGTAGAGATGCGCGCCGTTCGGTGTCAGGGCGATGCCCTCGGGTTGCTCGCCCACGCCGATGGTGGCGACGACGCTCTGCGTGGCGGTGTCAATGACGGAGACCGACTGGTCTCCAGAGTTTGTGACGTATCCCATCGCGGCGTCGCGGCTGAGCACGATCCGGGCCGGATTCCTCCCGACTGCGATCGTCGCCGCCACGTGCTGCGCCGCTGTGTTGATGACCGACACCGAATCCGCCCCGAAATTAGCCACGTAGAGACGCGTTTCGTCGGCAGTCAGCGCGACACCCTCCGGGAGCCTGCCGACAGGAATTCGAGCCTCGACCGTGTCGGTGGCCGTATCGACCACGGATACCGTGTTGAAGCCGGCTGTGGTGACGTAGGCCCGCCGGCCGTCGGCAGTCACGACAACACCGACGGGGAAGCTCCGCATCAGCACCTGCGTACGCACCACGTTCCTTTCCGCGTCGATGACAGAGACGCTGTTGGCGAAGACGTTCGCCACGTAGGCGGTCGCCCCGTCGGGCGTCAGCGCAATGCCTTCTGGCCCGGCGCCAACCGGAATGATCGCGCTCACGGTGTTCGTGCGTGGATCGATCACCGCCACGGTGTTAGCGCCGAGATTGGTCACATAGGCGCGCTCACCGTCTGGCGCGAACACGACGTTGTCTGGAGCGCTGCCGAGCGGGAGCGGGATGGTCGCCGTGACGGTATTCGACTGCGTGTCGACGACCGACACCGTATCGGAGAAGTTGTTGGCGACGTAGGCGGTGTCGCCGTCAGGTGAGAGGCCAACGCCGGCCGGGAAGTTCTGCACATCGACGGCAGCGATGGTCAGGCCGGTGGCCGTGTCGAGGACGGAGAGCGTCGCCAGGCCGGCATTTGAGACGTAGGCGCGCCCGCCATCGGGGGAGATGGCAATCCCGAAGGGTCCGTCACCGACGACAATGGTCGTCACGATGCGATTCGTCGCGGTGTCCAGGACCGAGATCGTCCCGGAGCCGCGATTGGTTACGTATACCCGCGAACCGTCCGGGGTGATGGCAACGCCAATCGGCAGCTCGCCCAACTGCACCGAAGCAGTGAGGCGCCTTGTGGCGGTGTCGACTATTGCGACCGACCCGGCATCGAAGTTCGCCACATAGGCGGTCGTCCCGTCCGGAGTCATGACGATTCCAGCGGGCCCGCTGCCGGCGGGGAGCGAAATCGTGTCCGCTACCGTGTTCGTTGCCACATCCACCAGGACAATCGTGTCCGTCACCAGGTTGGTGACGTACGCGAAGGTTCCGTCGGGGGTCGCGGCGACGCCTACTGGGCGGCCGCTATTCCCGAATGCGACGGTGGAGCGCACGCTGCTGATGCTCGCGTCGAAGACGGAGAGTGTCCCGGCCGCGTTGTCGGTAAAGTAGACAAGCTCCCGAGCCAGAAGCGGT
>JBHHYR010000276.1:0-4513 GCA_046757585.1 Binatia bacterium
CGGACTTGATGTTTCCCTCATACACAGTGTCGAGATCCTTGTCCTTCGCGGTGACCTGCGGGAAGAGCGCCCGCAGCGGCGGCTCGAGGTACAGGTCGTGAAAGCGGCCGAAGCTGCGTGCCGCGGCGCGACTTTCGGGATCGCGCGGCAGCAACGGCTTCACCGGGAACTTCTCTTCGAGGTACTCGTTGATGATTTCCGACTCCCCGATGATCCGGCCGCCGACCTCCAAGGCGGGCGTCTTGCCCATGGGATAGATCTTCAGATACTCGGCTGACTTCAGATCGTTCCCGGGAATCGGCACGATCTCCACCGGGGCGTCCTTTTCGTAGATCGCCAGCCGGCACTTCGACGCAAAGTTGCTCAGGTCCATGCTGTATAGCTTCATGCTGTGTCTCCCTCCGCACGCAAGTTGAATGCCGGTAGTATCGGTGACCGCGCAGGTCAGTTCAAGCGCTGGCACCCTCGCGGCCCGGGCGTTCGGCTGCGCCCGAACCCTCACTTCCGGAGGAGGGTACGTGCGATCACCTTGAGCTCCAAGATGGGCTTCACCCCTTCGAAGATCGGCAGCACCTGCGCATCGACGACGTAGCGAGAGATGGGAAACTCCTCCGCGTAGCCCCACCCGCCGTGCAACAGTTGGCCCTCCTGCGTGACCCAGACGGCGACGTCGGAAGCGAACAGCTTCGCCATGGCAGGTTCGAGCGCAATCGACTCGTCCTGATCCATCGCCGCCGCGGCGGCATACGTGAGCTGGCGGGCCGCCATGACGTGGGCCGCCATGCGACCAAGCTTGTGCTGCGTCAGCTGGAAGTTGCCGATCGGGGCACCGAACTGTGTGCGATCGTTGGCGTACTCTGCCGTGCGTTCGAGGGCGGCCTGCGCCAGCCCGGTTGCCCGGCCTCCGGTTTGCAAGCGTCCCGCCGCAAAGCCCTGCATCTGCAAGTAGAACCCCTTCCCTACCCCAGCCGCTTCCCCAACCAGATTTTCGGCGGGAACGAAGTAGCTGTCGAAGTTCAGGGTATAGGAGTGCATGCCACGATACCCGGGCGTGGCATCCGCCTTCCCGACGAGCAGGCCCCCAGCAGGCTGGCGCATCTCGAAGTCGTGTCCGGTGAACGCCTCCTTTTCGACGATCAGCAGGGACAGGCCGCGGGCACCTTTGCGCATATCCGGATCAGTACGGGCCAGCAAGGCCAGCACGTTTGCACGGCCTGCAAACGTACACCACGCCTTGGCACCCGTGATGAGATATCCCGTCCTGCCCTCCACCTCGCCGGCGTCGGCACGGCACTTCACCGCAGCAACGTCGGACCCGGTATCGGGCTCGGTAACCGAGATCGCGACCATCAGCTCGCCGCTGGCAATGCGCGGCAGCCACGTCCGCTTCTGAGCGTCCGTCCCCCCCTTGAGCAACGCCTTCGTCAAGATCTCCGGACGCGTGATGAGACTCCCCGCGCCCGCCAGCGAGGCGCGGGAGAGCTCCTCGGTCGTGACGATCATCACCAGGTTGCCCATGCCACCACCGCTGAACGCTTCGGGGACCGACATGCCGAAGTAGCCCAAGTCGGACATCTTGCGAATCAGGTCCTCGGGGATGAGTTCGTCGTGCCGGTGCAGCCGCTCGGCGATCGGCGCCACTTCAGTGTCGGCGAACTGGCGCACCGAGTCGCGGGTCATCGCCGCCATCTCGTCTTCGAGCCACGAATGGTTGACGCCGCGCTGTTCGATCACCCGCCGGCCAATCGCCTGCACCCGGCCATCGTTCAGTCCCGCACGGATCTGCGCCTTGTTGGCGGTCGTGCCGAGCGTTTCATCGAGCAGCGTTGGCCGCAGCCCGTACTCATCCACATGCGGCTCCAGCCGCCGCCTCACCCCCTGCGCCACTTCGGCAGCAAAGACGCCAGCCATGTCCTCCACCACCGTGCCGCCGTGCCCGTGTGCGGCCGCCGCCTGCGCATAGGCGACGAGGTGCTTCGCAGCAGCAACTTCCGTTGCGGCATACGCGATCCGCTCGCACTGCACCTGCGCCGCATCGATGCCTTTGCCAGCATCGGTGCTCTCGCGCGCCGCATCCAAGGCCTCGCGTACGACGCGTTCCGTTGCCGCAACCAAGTGTTCCACGGCACCCAGGTCCACCCGGCTCACACTGTCTTCCGCCATCGACTTGTTCTCCAATTTCCTCCCGAGCGCTGACCGCTGGTTCGCGGGTTTTGTACCATCGCCCGTCCACCGAGGCCAGCGTTCGGTGGTGTCCACCGCAAAATCCCCCTCGATCCCCCTTTGTCAAAGGGGGAAGCAGCAAGAAAGGCCGCTGTTGTCTGCGGATCGAGGTTGAGGCAGGCGCTTGACACGAGGCAGCGAGTGTCCCGAGAATGAGCGGGCTCGGGTGGTCACACGCACCGCGCGGGCGAGGGAAACCATGCGACAACAGCTGACGCGTCGACTCGTACTTGGCCTGCTCCTGCTCTCGCTGCCCGGCGGGGTACGGGCACAGCAGATCCACCTCGACTTCTCCGGGTTTGCCGAAGGCACCGTGGTCGCGCGGCAGTTCGCCAATCGCGGGCTTCTCCTCGCCAGTAGCGGCCCCGCCGGACCCCAGGTGCAGGTGGAACCCGATCGTGACGCGGTGCTCGTTCCGGCGCTGCGTCCTCCGGCGAGTGACGCGTCCGTGGAGACCATCGTGCTCTCCTTCGTAGATCCCCAGGACGATCGTGCTCCGGCGACCACCCGGTTCGTTCAGGTGATGACCGAAGTGGGCCCGCGCAACGTGGCCACACTCGAGGCGTACGACTCGGCCGGCCAGCGGGTTGCCACCGACGCCGCCGGACCAAGCCACGGGCCGACCACACTGCAGGTACGGGCAGACGCGATTGCGAGCGCGCGTTTTACGGCCATGTCCAACGCCGGGTCGCGTGGTTGCATCGGCGGGATCAGCTTCGCTGAGCCCGTGCCCACGGACAGTCCCTAGCGCCGGCGCCGCTCGGCCCGCGACAGACCACATGGCAAGCTCCTCCTCCGGCGGGCCGGCGCGGCTCGCCGTCTTCCTCCCCAGCCTGCTCGTCGGCGGAACACAGCGACGGACGCTGCGCCTCGCGCACGCCTGCGCCGCCCGGGGATACGCGGTCGACCTGGTGGTGGTACGCCCGCGCGGCCCCTTTCGCCAAGAGCTCTCGCCCTTGGTGCGCTTGGTGTCGTTGAATCCCTGGTGGACACACCTGCCGTGGTCGGCGCGCCGGCATGACAACCGAACGTTCGAGAACGCCCCGGCTCTGGCACGGTACCTGCGCCGCATCAAACCCGACGTTCTGCTGTCGACCTCGAATCATTCAAATCGGATCGCGCTGCTCGCCCACCATCTCGCCCGCGTTCCGACGCGGCTGGTCCTGACCGTCGGCAACCACCTCTCGCCCCCGGATAGGAGTGCCGCCGCACGCAGCATGCGACTGCTCCGGCTCTGGTTGGCACGCTGGTGGTATCCATGGGCCGACGCCATCGTCGCGGTATCCGACGGCGTTGCGGACAACGTTGCCCAGGTCACCGGCCTGCCCCGCACACGCATCACGACGATTTACAACGCGGTGGTGACCGCGGATCTCGAGGCGAAGATGCAGGCACCGCTCGCACATCCGTGGTTCGTTCCGGGCGCTCCTCCAGTGCTCCTGGGTGCGGGCAGATTGACGGCACAAAAGGATTTTCCGACGCTGCTGAGAGCCTATGCGCGTGTGCGCGCCGTACGGGACGCGCGCTTGGTGATCTTGGGCGACGGTAAGAAGCGCCGACAGCTCGAAGCCCTGGCCCGCAAGCTGGGTCTGGAAGCGGAAATCGATTTGCCGGGGTTTGTCACTAATCCGTTCGCGTACATGGCACGCGCCGCGGTGTTCGTGCTCTCTTCGAGGTGGGAAGGCTTCAGCAACGTCATTGCCGAAGCACTAGCCTGCGGATGTCCCGTGGTGAGCACCGATTGCCCCAGCGGTTCGGCAGAAATCCTCGCGGATGGCACCTACGGGCGCCTGGTCCCGGTGGGCGATGACGTCAAGCTGGCCGCAGCCATTTTGTGCACGCTCGAGACGCCGCCCGACCGCCAGCGCCTGCGAGCGCGGGCCGAGCATTTTTCCGTCGAGCGTGCCACTGACCGGTACCTGGAAGTGATGCTCGGTACCGGTGGCAGACCGCCCGCGTGCGAGCGGCCGTCCTTCGTTCAGCCCTCCTGACCGGGGGCCCAGCGGGCGCCGAGCGCCTCGCCGCTAGCGATGGCGTGCTCGATCAGCAGCTGCACCGCCTGATCAGGCGACCAGCGCCCACTGCGCTCTGCCCGCGTGATGAAGTGGACTTGGCCCGCGGCCTGGATCACACTCGCTCGCAGAAACGGGTAGCGGCGCAACCAGCCGTTCACTCGCGAGGTGCTGTTGTACTCCAAGACCACGTTCGGCCGATAGCGGAGCCGGCCGGCGCGCCGGGCCGCCGCATCTCTGTACGCGAGGATGTCACTGGCCGTCTCGTAGTACCCTAG
>JBHHYR010000277.1:0-4511 GCA_046757585.1 Binatia bacterium
GACTCGTCAGCGCGGACGGCACGGGCGGCTGCCTCATCACTTCTCATACCGCCGCCCTGGACGCTGTCGACATGATGTTGCAGGCCGAGTACGGGCGGGGAACCGCTGGCCAGCCACTGCCGTGACGCGTTCGCGGTCAGCGCAAGTGAAGCGCATACCACAGCCAATGAGGGTCGCGAGCAGGCCGTCGAACTGGAGACCATGGAGTCATCTGCCACTCGCCACGCTTTGTCCCTTGAGACGCTGAGGCCGCCCCGTTTTTCAAGGCCAGGGGCGATGTGGGCGCCGCTGGCGTCCCGTGCGCGGTAATTCGTTTCAGGGCATCGTGGTGAAGTTTGCCAGCCACAACGGGACCGAGCTGTGGCGCGCGGTGGTGCCACCGGTGCATTACTGTGGGCGCAGGCGCTTAGGGGCGGCTCGTCCCGTCTAGTTTTTGGCCGGGCCGTCCAGACAGAGGTGCCCGCGGGAGAGACTTTCTATGCAGGTTGTCAAGTCTCGCCCTCATGTGACCTGCCGGATCTGTTGCTGGCCGATGGTCTTGAGATGCAGCGCTTCGTCGTAGGTTACACCGCGGGTCAAGAGCACGTAGAAAACTTGAGCCACTTGCCGGCCAAGGCGCGCAGCGCCCGCTGGTGACTGTGGCCGCGCTTCCGCTGACGGCGGTAGTAGCAACGCGCCCACTCACAGTGCCGCAGTGTGGTCTGGGCAAAGAGTTGCGCATGATGACGCAGGTGCTTGTTACACGCGAAGCGGAAGTGGACGACGCGCATCTTCCCGCGCTGGTGGGTGACCGGCGCCGTGCCGCCCACGGCCTGCAGGTGCTGCGCCGCATGCCAGCCGCCTCGCTCGGGGTGGGATAAGCGCGCACGAAGGTCTGGGCCGCGACGGACCCGAAATCCCCGAACATGTCGAGCACCAGGGGGTAGTACTCCTTGAGCGCCAGCGTGGCTTGGTTGAGCAGGCGGGTGTGCTGGCGCTCCAGGCGCTGATGATTGCGGGTCAACAGTTTGAGTTCCTGCATGGCCGCTGAGCTCGGGCGCAACGGCGCCACGTCATGCTGGCGTGTGCGGACGCAGTAGGCGCACACGCGCGCGTCGAGGGGATCACTCTTGGCCGCACTGGGGCGAAAGTGCTCGCGCGTGCGCGCCACCACCTTCGGGTTGAGGGGCACGACCACCACTGCATGATCCAGCAAGAACTCCACCCCCCGGCCCTCGGGGCGCTCGATCCCGGCCCACAGCTTAATGCCGGCTTGCCGCCACGCATCGCGCACACGGCCGCAGTCCGCAAATCCTGCGGCCGTGTGCGGCAGGGTCCGCGTCGCCACGGGCGCCCCCGTCTCATCCTCCACCCACACCACGTGCTCCTGGTCGGCCCAATCCACTCCCAGATAGTAGCGCATCGGTTCACCCTCCTTGGTTCACCGCACCGCGCTGCACCAGGCACCGAACGGTCGATTCGCCTTATATCGGTCCTCATGGGGACAGCTCTCTATGAAATCTCTCCCGTTCTCTTGCCGGAACGGACAGTCTCTCCCTGATCCTCAAGTGCGGATGGGAAAAGGTAGGTCCTCGACCGCCAAGCCTGGGTCGCCGCGCCGTGATCGGTTCCAACTTCCTTTCCGCGACCGCAGCGCAGTTCTCCACAAGCTGGAGCGGGCGGAGTGCCCCGAGGAACGCTCCCCGCCCCTCCGCGGCCTATTCCCAAGGGGGCCGCACCCCGCCACCCCTCGCTCTGTCCGTCAGCTTGTGGAGAACTGCTCCGAGTCACGATATCCATAATAAGGATTGAGGTGAGGGAACCGAGTTTGCCCAAGGCCTTGCACGCCCTCCGGGCGCGAGATGGAACCCTCACCCCGCTGATGTGCGGGAGAGGGAATGTCGTTGGTTGCGCCTGTTCACGGGTTTTTCAACGGGCGGCTAATGTAGTAGAAGGTCAGCCACTCGAAGCAAAGGAACGCAAGGGTCTTGCAGCTTCCACTCGGACGCGATTTCGCATAGAATTTTCATCGAGAAGGACACTCGAGGCGATGGATGTCATCATCCCTGAAAACATAGTCAAGGCGACTCGCATGTCGCCCGAGGCCCTGCTGCGTGATATTGCAGTGCTCTTGTTCCAGCAGAAGAAGCTCACGCTCGGCCAGGCGAGCCTGCTGGCCGGCATGAAGCAGCCCGACTTCCAGCAGCTCCTCGCTCGCTGTAAGATTCCGCTCCACTACGACGTGGAAGACTTTCGCAAGGATCTCAAGACCCTCGAAGAGCTCGGGATCCGGTGATCGTCGTCAGCGACACCTCGCCGATCACCAGCCTCGCTGGCGTCGAGAAGCTGGAGATTCTGCGAGCGCTCTTCGACAACGTGCTCATCCCGCCGGCGGTTTTTCGTGAGCTGGAGGACCGGGTTGCGTTGCCGGACTGGATCGAGGTCCGCAACGTACGGGAACAGGCAATGGTCACACACCTGCTCGCCGAGCTCGATTCCGGCGAGGCCGAAGCACTGGCGCTTGCCCGCGAGCTCAAGGCGGATCGCGTGCTCATCGATGAACGCCACGGACGCGATGTCGCGGAGCGTCTTGGACTTCGTTACATTGGTGTGCTCGGCGTCCTGCTCGAAGCCAAGCGGCGCGGGCACCTCGAGGCTGTCGGCCCGATTGTCGACGCACTCGTCGCCAAGGCACGCTTCTGGGTAAGCGAGAAGCTGCGCCGCGAGGTGCTTCAAGCGGCGGGGGAGGCGTGAGCCCGAACCTCGTCCTCGCCGGAGCTATACAGCGTCGCTCTTCATAACGGGGACGGCGCTTTTCAAAACCTCTTCCCGGATGTAGGGACTGACCGCAACCTCCGTCACAACGTCCACCGTGTGCCCGAGGAGAATCCTCCAACTCTTGCTTGATGGCAATCAGGTCGAGAAGTGTCCGGTCCGGATCGAGATCCACCAGGATGTCGACGTCACTGCTCGCCGTGGCTTCGCCGCGTGCGTGCGAGCCGAAAACCCGCACTCTTCGCGCTTCGTGGCTGGCCGCAACGCGCAAGATGCGCTGGCGCTACTCTCTGTCGATGGCCACAGCGCAGTCAAAGCTGGCCCGTGTGCTCGATGCTCGCTCGCGGCTCTTCATGCTCAATGTCATAGCACGAGTGACTTCGGTCTGACCACCGCACGCGACAGGGGCGGTGTCGCCTTGATGGCTTTCTACGCGCGATTCCGCTGATCGAAAAGCGACTGAAGTGACAACGCCCGGCTCGGTATGCGCGCTCGGGCGGGTATTGCTTCCGTATGGATGTCACACAGTGTCACATTGCCGCTGTACTTTCTTGGAGGGCGCCGCTCCGCCGGCGCCGGTGGGGGATTACTCCACCCCCTGGCCGCCGCGCCCTGACCCGACGCCGAGCCCCAGCTGTGGTGGCGGCGCGCGGGCCCAGGCACTGACACATCGCGGTGCTGCCGCGAGGCGACGGGGCAGCTGGCGCTTGCTTCAGCTCTGGCGCGCGGCTACTGTGCCGCCCATGTCCGTTGATAGCTACCGATGGTTGCCCCGCAGCATTGCGGGGTTTTACAAGCGCATGCATGTGGTCCGCGAGGAGCCTATTCCGTGGACCCCGCTGACGAAGCCGCTGGCGGCGTGCCGGGTGGCGGCGGTGACGACGGCTGGCCTCTATGTCCGTGGTCAGGAACCGCCCTTCGATATGGAACGCGAACGCCGCGAGCCGACGTGGGGCGATCCGACGTATCGGATCATTCCCAGCTCCGTACGGCAGGAAGAGTTCGGGGCGTGCCACCTGCACATCAACAACGACGACCTGCTGGCGGATGTGAACATCGCCCTCCCCGTGCACCGCCTGAACGCCTTGGCGCAGGACGGGGAAATCGGCAGCGCGGCGCCCCGGCATTTTTCGTTCATGGGCTTTCAGATGGACAATACCGCCTGGCGCGAGCGCTATGCACCGGAGGTCGCTCAGCACTTGCGGGAGGACGCTGTGGATTGCGTCCTCTTGACCCCCGTCTGACCAGACTGCTGCCGTAACGCGCCCGTGCTGGCGCGGACCTTTGAGGCGGCGGGGATGAGCACCGTGGTGGTGACGATGATGCCGGTGTGGTCCGAACGCGTCGGCGTGCCGCGCACGTTGGGTGTCGAGTTCCCCTTCGGGCACCCCCTGGGGCACGCGCACAACGTTGATGAGCAGTTGGCGGTGATCCGGCACGCGTTACGACTGCTCGAGAGGGCGCCGGCTCCGGGTCCGATCGAGGAGAGCCCCATCACGTGGCCCGACCCCGATCACTGGCGCACGGCCTGGGAGCCGGCCGAGCCCTCTCCCATCGTCCAGATGATGCGCAGCCGGGGTTTGGGGAAGTAGATCGCGGATTTCGAATCGCGGGTGCCGGAGTTTCAAAGCAGCCCTGACAGAGGCTGGTCAAAAGATTCCGCATCGCGGCCGGGTGAGGTCGGAGCCGCTCGAAAAATTGCCTAGGTGGCGCGGGCCAGGGCGTGGCCGACGTAGTTGTTCGGTGAGGTGTCCCAG
>JBHHYR010000278.1:0-4495 GCA_046757585.1 Binatia bacterium
GGCGACTCCAACGCCGCAGCCGGCGATTCCCTTCTTGTTCCCGGAGGGGAGTAATCAAGTTGGGTGTGTGTTCGACCTGGCGCGAAATCCGCCGCTGCTGTTCGCGTTTGGCAGCCTCACGTTTGCCGATCTCGCAACGCAGGATCCCGGACGCCTGCGCGGCCTCTACCAGGTTATTTACGTTGCCCCGGACCTGGGCAGCGATGACTATGCACGGCTGCGGCAAATGGTTGCGCCCGGTGGGGTCATCGAGCAGTTCGTCCAGCTCGGAGGCGTTGCCGTCATCAACGTAGCCGGCACGCTCGGCGATCAGCCGGCTGTCGCGCCCGCTGGTGTCGGCTTCTCGAGCGTGGCGCAACACGACGATGAGCAGATCCAACAGCCCGACCACCCGTACTTTACGGGAGTCGGATTCGGCGGAGAAACGCTCGACAGCGGCAACTTCGCTGCCTGGTTGCCAACTGATTTCGGTACATTGACCAACCTCCCCGCTGATGCCACGGTGCTCCTCGCCAATCGTGACGGTCCCAGCTGGGCGGAGTACCAGCACGGCGCCGGGCGGGTGATTGCAACGACGCTCAGTTACTGCTGGGGCGGCAAGCCGCTTTCGCACACCGCCGCGGCTCGCAATCTGTTACGCTATAGCCGTTTCTTTAGAGGCTCTGCGCTCACGCCGGCGCCAACTGTCACTCCGACCGGGACCCCCACCCCCACGCGCACCGGTACACCCGTGCGCAGTCGCACACGAACGCCCCCACCGACGGCGACACCGACCCGTACCCGGACGGCAACTCCGTCCCCGACACCCGTACTCCGGCGCGGTGATCTGGACGGGAATGGTCGCACCGATCGCCAGGATCTGCCGCTGTTGGTCACGGCACTCTTTGCGGCACCGAGCCAGCCTGAGGCGGATGTCAATGCCGACGAGGCAGTGACCGCTGCGGATGTTCCCGCCTTGCTCGTTCGGCTCGAATAAACTTGCGGGCACGGTCGTGGTGCGGCCAAGGGGTGAGCGCACCTCTCGGCGCACGGGGCAACGGTAGTCAGCTGCGGCTCAGCGCCGGGAACCGGCGGCCGGGTTCAGCAGTGCACGTTCCTTGGGAGGGCCCGCTTTCTCGGCAAAGCGCAGCATCTCGCGTTCCAGCTCGCGCACCTGGTGCATGATCTTGTCGCGCGACTCCTTGAGGGCGGGCTTGACCTCCGCCAGCGAATAATCCTTCGACGCCAGTGTGCGGATCTTTCCTTTACCCTCATCCGCGACGTCGGTGGCTTCAAAGGACACGACCGTTTCTCCGTCCGGCGCGTTGCGGACGGTAATGGTGGTGATCAGCCGTTTTCTTTGTGCCGCCTGTGGGGTCGGCATCGGAGTCGGCACGACGGGACCCAGATCGAGGATCACGGGAGGAGGCGTCACCTTCGCACCGCTGACCATGACCACGCCCATTGCCAAACCAACCCAGGCCGTCAACTGCATGCCGTATCTCCTCTGCGCGTGCTGGCATTTGTGACGCGTACGCGCCACACGCACGAGCCGTCACTAGGTAGCACGACTAACGCAACGGAGCCATCTGCACGTCCGCAAAGGCCAGGTTCCCGCTGAGCCGCTTCCCCACGCAGCTGACACTGGTGGCCACGAGACGAACCCGCCGCTTCGGTCCTCGGATTCTCAGGGCACCTGTACGACGAGTTTTCGCGGAACGCTGAACTTCCCGCCGCTGTCGCGGACGCGCACTGTCAACACCGTGCTCCGTCCAGGCGGGAATTCCAACTCGCGGCCGACCGCACCGGCCGTACAGTATTGTACGGTTGCCTCGGGTGTCACGAACGCGGGGTTGTCACTGGCGTTGTTCGTGCACGGATCGATGGCACTGTGGATGTCGAAGCGACAGCCGAAGTCGTTCAGGGCTCTGGCGACGTCGTCCGGGGGCGTGAGGGAATCGACCGCTGGAACGCCGCCGAGCGGGGCATCTGGCGCCGGGCCTGTGTCGCAAACTTCAGGACTTCCGTTCCCAAGAGGTTGATCGGACTGAATCTGAAAGTCCGGGGGCTGGAGCGGGTCCATGCTCGCGGTTACGATGCCTAGTGCCGCACCGCTCGATCCGGGTCTCGCCTCGACCACGATGAAGAAGCCTGCGCCCACGCCGCTTTTGGGGATGTAGACCGGGTTACCCTCTGCATCGGTGGTGTCCGGCGTGAGCACCGCGTTCGAGGCTGATGTCAAGCCGAAAAACGTGATTTGTGGGCCGGGGGGCAGGGTCCTGGTCGGGGTCGCTGTGTGCGTGCTCGTTGGGGTCAGCGTCGCGGTCGGGGTAAGGGTTGCCGTCGGGGTGACGGTTGGCGTGTGACTGGGCGTCGGCGTCCGCGTCGCGGTGTTCGTAGCCGTCGGCGTTCGCGTGCGCGTGCCCGTTCGCGTCGGCGTGTTGGGGGCGGTGAAGGTGGGCGTCACGCTCGGGGTCGGTGTCGGTGACGGAGAAGGCGTCGGCGTGTCCGACGCTGTAGCGGTCGGCAGCGGCGTCCCTTGCAGAGCCAACACGACGCCCGTCACGTCCGCCGCGGTGATGCGGCCGTCGCCGTTGGCGTCGGCGGTCGCGCAGGTGTTGGGACCGCCGAAGATGATCGCCACCACCGCGTCAATATCCGTGGTGTTCAGTTCGAGATCGCAATTGGCGTCACCAGGTACCGGCGTTGATGCCTGCGCGGAGATGGCGGCCGCGTAGAGCCCAACCATGAGGAACGCGGCCGCGGTCGCCCGCAAATGTCGAGGCCCTGGCATCTGGTCATACCTTCGCGGGAACCTCTGTTACACTGTTTCACGCTGCGACGCTACCGATCGACCACGGCGATCATCGCCCACTAAACGTAAACACGCTGATGATATCGCCGCCAGCTGGGTTCTGATTCAAGCTGGGCGCACTGAGCACGAGCGCGCCAGGGCCGTCCTGGTCCTGCCAATTTGCGCAGGAGAAGTTCTCGCCCTGAACGTCGAAGGTCAATGTCTGGCCCAACATGTTGTTGAAGTTGAAGATGGTGGCCCGCGATACACCGCTGGTGAACCCGAACGTCAGGGTTGCCTCGGGTCCAGGATCCATGCACGGCGGTGCCGACTGAACGGAGAGCCTCGCTCGCAACCCCGTCATGCCGAATTGGGCGTTCGCTCCGATGACCACTGCCCCTTCGCCGGTGTCGCCGGGCAGCTGATCCGTCAACAAGGGGCCGTTGCACACCCCTTCTTCTCCAAGCGGGCCGGGTATCCCACAGATGCCGTCCCGGGCGCCGGTGCTCGTATCACAGTCGGCATCGGAGCGGCACTCGCCGGCCATACCAGCGCTGCAGGTGTCCGTGGTCAGCCCACAGAGGCCGTCGCCGGCTCCGTCTGCCGTGTCGCACTCGACGTCCGCACGACAAATGTCCCCGACCAGTCCCGCAGCACAGATCTGGTTCGGACTCTCGACGCTGCCGCCCATCGCCGCACACTGCTCCGCGGTGAATCCTTCGAGCCCGACCTGGCCGATGTTATGATCCTGAGTCGTCACGAAGCTGAGCGGAAAGCCGCCCTTACAGGCGACGATGCCAGCATCCTGCGCGGGGAGGATCGGTTTGATGCAGAGGACGACGGGAGCTATCGAACGCCCGTCCGCGAAGATGAACTCCGAGGAGTTCATGATGCTGACGGTCGCGACCCCGGTGAACGGGTCCGGCTGTCCCGCCTGCAGTTCGAAGAACGCTGGTTCCGTCTCTCCATTCGACTGTCCCTGGAAGCCGCCCAAGGGGATGTGAAAGCTGGGCGAGAGCACCGCTTCGTACGGGCTGTTGGCCGGGTTGATGACGAACCGGCGCGTGCCGAGCACCCCGAACGTCGCCGTCGCGGTCGGGGAGGGCGGGACCATGGTCGGCGTGGGGGTGGGTTCCACCGGGCAGCCGCGCAGTGCGTTGTTCACGGCGGCAACGATTTCGTTGACGCTGATTGCACCGTCACCAGAGCTGTCTCCCGGCATGCACACCGAGACCGGCGCGCTGCCCAGGGCGACGTTCACCATCGCGATCAGTTCGTTGACGGTGACTGTTCCATCGGTGTTACAATCTCCGGGGCACACGGCCTGGGCCGTATGGGGAATGACCGCCAGCAGCACGCCCGAGAGCAGGGCTACCACCGCGTGATACATCGTTCGATCCGTTTCGCGTTGCCTCATTCGTCAGCCCTCGCTGTTGTCGGCGTCGTGCGCCAGTAGCGGCGTGGTCCGTGCCTGCCCCTGGTTGCTCCGCGCGCTCTGGTTTTCCCCCACCCCGCTGGTTTCCGCCCCAGCTGTCGCCACCCTGTGCTCACCAATGCATGCGCGCCCGCAGCTCGCGGGCTTGGGCGCGGCTCAGCTCCACCTCCGAGCGGTTCTCGTCCCCCATGACCAGCTTGAAACGACCGCCGAACCAGGGCACGATCGCACGTACGTGCCGGAGGTTGACCAGGCGGGATTTGTGGGCGCGGAAGAACGTCTCTGGA
>JBHHYR010000279.1:0-4470 GCA_046757585.1 Binatia bacterium
GGGTCTGGATGTATCAGTCGCGATGGGTGGTATCACCCTGGTCGGCGTTGCCGTCAACAACGCCATCGTCCTCATGGACTACGCCAACAAGAGGGTGGCGTCCGGAGAGGGCGTCCATGCTGCCCTGCTTGCCGCTGCTTCCGTCCGCCTGCGGCCGATTCTGCTCACCACGTTGACAACGATCTCCGCTCTGTTGCCCGCCGCAGTCGGCACCACCGTCGGTTCGCGGATCTTTCAGCCTTTCGCCATCACGGTGATCGGGGGACTGGCCGTCGGCGTGCTGGCCACTCTGATCATCGTACCAACGCTGGCGGCGGCCTTTCCTGGCGCCGGCCGCGCGGCCACGGCACGACCCACGTCGTCTTCTTGAGCCACCCCACCGTCAGGCAACCGCCGGCGCTTGTTGCCGGTCGTCTTGGTCGGTGAGCGCCTGGTCGGTGCGGCACGGCAGGCAGACGTGGAACGTCGCCCCCCGGCCAACCTCGCTCTCGACGCTGATGGTGCCCCCGAGCAGGTCGAGCAGGCGGCGCACGATATGCAACCCGAGACCCACTCCGTCATACTGCCGGGTCATGGAGCTATCCACCTGCCGGAACGCTTCGAAGATTCCTGCCTGGGCTTCCGGGGGGATACCGATCCCCGTATCCCTGATGTGCAGGGTGGCTCCCCGCTCGTCGGCACTGCCCACCACACTCACGCTCCCCGTATCGGTGAACTTCACGGCATTGGCGACGAGGTTCTTGAGAATCACCTTCAGTTTCGCGCGATCCGTTCGCAGGCAAGCGCGCTGCGGCTCGAACTGCCAGCGAAAGTGCACCGCCGGCTTCGCTTCGAGGACGAGCTGGATTTCCGACTCGATCTCCGCCAGTAGCTCGTCGATCCTGATGTCTGCAAGCTCGAGGGACACTCGCCCTCGTTCCAAGCGGGTGAAGTCGAGCGTGGCGTTGATCAAGTCGAGCAACTGACGCGCGCTGCGTTGAATGCGTGCGACGGTATCCGCCTGAGCCGGCGCCAAGGGACCGAAGGTGTTTTCCTCGAGCAGGTCGCTGTAGCCCATGATGATGTTGAGCGGTGTGCGCAGCTCGTGTGACATGGTGGCTACGAACTCGGTCTTCAGGCGATTCGCCCGTTCGATCTCTTCAACCAGGTGAGCGTGCTCGATCGCCAGGGAGGCGAGGTGAGCGATCCCCCTGCCGACCCGCACTTGCTGTGGCGTGAAGGGAGCGACCTGTCCGCGGAAGCAGGCAGCTTGGAAGCCGATCAGCTCATCGCCCCGGCGCAGGGCTACGTACATGCACCTCGTCATCCCGTGCTCCCCCACGAACTTGCGCCACCGCTCTGCCCGGCTGTGCCCCGAAAGCACGAAGTCCTCGGACCGGTCCCCATCGCTGCTCTCCACCATCGCCATCTCAAGCAGGTCGTTGCGCTCGAGGTACGCCACCTGCTCGGCAATATCGGCTTTCGGCACCGGGATCGCCCGCAGCGGTTCCCAGTCCACAGGAGGATCACCGTGATCGGCAACCGCAACGTACGCCTGCCGATCCGGCTGCCAGAGGACCGTATGACTGGAATCGCAGCCGATGACTTCGGTGGTCAGCTGGCACAGGCGCTGGAGGAGGGCAGGCGTGTTGAGACACTTGATGAGCTCCTGGCCGACCCTCGCCATGGCGGCGGACAGCGCGACTTCCTCCTGCACGGTAGCCGCCGCCCGTTTCTGCTCCGTGATATCTTGTGCAGCGCCGTAGATACGCACGACGCGGCCCGTCGTCTCGCTCCGTACCGTAGAGCTATGATCGCGTACCCACCGGACCTCATTGTCCTTCGTCACGATCCGATATTCCAGTGCTCCGGAATGCAACCGCCCGGAGATCAAGTCGTCCAGCCGGCGCTGCACGAGCGGCCGATCCGCCGGATGCACCACGTCCATTCCATCACTGGTCCGGATGTCACCCGCTGCAAAGCCGGAGATCCGAGTAAAGGCGTCCGTGATCCATTCACCGACCAGGAAACCGCGCGGAGTGACGCGAAACGCGTACGCATAGTCGGAAGTGAGCTGCGAAACGATGCGGAAGCGCTCTTCACTCTCTCGCAGTGCCGCCTCGGCATGCCATTGCGCGCGGCGCACCCGGTCCGAGACCGCCACACCCACCGCAGACAGGACCGCGGCGCTCAACGGTCCGAGTATTTGATGGAGGGAAGGCACCCGCGCTCCCGCGCTCACCGCAAGCAAGGCGAAGTACAGGACCACGGTCACCGCCGCTGACGCATACTGGAACAGCGGGTTCCAGGCGAACACCAAGGCCGTGGCAAGCATCTTCATGGAAAGGATGAGCGCCACCCCCGAGATCGTCGACGTCGGCTGGAACAGCTGGCTCGCGGTAGCTACCGTGTACGCCAGGTCTGCACCAAAGACCACCCATTCCGGGTACCGCTGCAACGGCCCCTGCACCAGGTACCAGGCGATCAGAGGAGCACCCAGGTCGATCAGGTACGGAATGAGAAGCGTGGTCCCCCACGCATCGTTCTGAGTCAGGTCGACAATTGCGTACAGCAAAGTCGCCCCAAAGACGACGGCGGCGAAAGCGGGCACGCTGGCCGCCACCAGACGCTGGCGCCGCAACGCCACCGAGTCCACTGGAAGCGGCGGGGTCGCCATTGATACAGACTTCGGCACGGCACTACCGTGTGCAAACCGGGTGCCGAACCGCACGCTCAACAGCAGGAAAACTGAACAACCGGCCGGCGCCGGCGAGTTGTACAGCTTCGGCGCGCGCAGAAAGCGCCCGCCCGCATCACCGGCCATCTCCACCGCCCGCCTAGCAGTCCGTTGGAAAACAGGCGCCGTAGCGAGGGCGAGCGATTTTCCGTCAGATCAAGGCGCCGAACCGGAGGCAAATCCGATGATTTTGTTGAGGATTCGGCAACGCAGAGCTGGCGGAAAATAGCCGCCCGCAGTAGGAGTCCTGTTTTTCAACGGGCTGCTAAGCCCCGGCCGCGGTGAATCTTCAGCGTTAACCGAATGACGCTCCGAACGTTTCGGAGCGGAAGAAACGCGTTTTCACCACCTCGCCCTGCTCGTCCGATGGAACCCTATGACGTCAGCTTTCTCCGAGTAGGGACACGAAGCGAAAGCGTTCGACGTCCACCAGACCACGATCGGTGAGCCGTAACGCAGGGATGACAGGCAAGGCGAGGAATGACAGTGTCATGAACGGGTCTCGCAGTCGGCCTCCGAGGTCGTGTGACGCCCGCAGCAGGTCGCTCACCGCCGGCACCACCTCCTGCAAAGTTCTGTCAGACATCAGCCCGGCGATGGGTAACGGGACGGCAGCACGGACCGCACCGCCCTGCACCGCAACCAAGCCGCCCTGCATCCGCTCGATCGCCCCGATAGCGACCCACATGTCGGCGTCATTGGTCCCAACGACGACGAGGTTGTGGGAATCGTGCGCCACCGTCGACGCGAGCGCGCCGGCATGCAGGCCGAACCCCCGCACGAACCCCAGCCCTACATTGCCCGTGCCGTGGTGGCGTTCCACGACGGCCAGCTTGCACAGGTCGCGCTGCGGATCGCCCACGGCGCAGCCGGACCGCACCGTCAGGGGTACGAGCGTCTGTCGCGTCACGAGCTGGCCCGTCACGAGCGGGAGCAGGACGCGAAGATTCTTGGCAATCGTACCTTGCCGGATGAAGACGTGCATCCCAGCGCGCAGCTTCTCCAAAGCTTCAGCCTCGCTGGTACACTCGTGATCCGATCTGATGCCTGCCCCCACGTACGCGTTCAGATCCTTCCCGCTGAGACCAGGGGCGTGTCCGTCCACGCACCTCCCCTGACACAGGCGGAGCTTGTCGAGCACCTCCGGATCCCTGGCGAGCACTCCCGGGTAGTTCATCATCTCGGCGAGACCAAGCACCCGGGGATGGCCAACTAGCGCGGCCAGCGCGCCCGCATCCAGGTGCGCCCCCGCCGTTTCCAAATCGGTTGCCGGTACGCAGGACGGCAACATGAAGAAGACCGCTAGCGGGAGATCCCGCGAAGCGTCCAACATGTACGCGATACCGCGCAGCCCCGGCTCTTTGAGAATGCGCAGCGCACCCTCGGTCGCCGTGGCCGCACCGTAGTGGGATACCGCCATGAAGTCGACGAGTGGGACCAAGCCGAGCCGTGCCAGGGCACGCACCAGGTCTGCCACGAGCACAAAGCTTCCCGTCAACAGTCCGATGACCAGCAGTGCCGAGTCCGGTACGTCGCGCCGAATCACCCGGGCAAGCTCGTCCACCCGGGCCGCGACGGTGGCTGCGCTGTAGACGACACGATGCTTCAACACGGCTTGCTCCCGGGCGAACGGTGCCCTCTTAGTGGGCTTCGCAAGGATTGAACCACGACCCCCGACTAACATGGATTCACATCATTGCTTCGACTGCTAAAGGGCATCCCCACCCCGCCCGGCCCGTCCCCTACCCCGCTAG
>JBHHYR010000280.1:0-4414 GCA_046757585.1 Binatia bacterium
CTGGCGGAAAATAGCCACCCGCAGTAGGGGCCCTGTTTTTCAACGGGCTGCTAGTATCACACACGGTACCCGACACCGTGAGATAGGGCATCCACCCCCAGCGAGGAGAGGCCGCGAAGGGAGAGGCGAGCACGCTGTCACCATGACCAGCGGGGCAGCCCACCCGGCGAGGAATACCGGCAGGCGGACCGGTTCGGCACCAGTTGTCCGGCTCGGCCGCGCGCTCTGTGGCACCCCCGTCCTGGTCTGGGCTGCACTAGGGTTACTGGCCGGTGACGGGACGGGCTGGCAGTTGGAGGTGCTGCCGGGCCTGTTGACCTTCGCGGGCGCCAGCGTGTTTGGCCTGTTGCTGCTCGTCTCTGGCGCCGCGTGGCGGCGGGTTGCGGTGGCCGGCCTCGCCTGGACCTGCGGCACCGTCGCGTCCCACCGTGTCTACTACCCCGCGTTTCCGCCCGCTCACGTAGCCAGGGCTCCGATGCGCGTTGCCGTTGAGCTCGAGGGTGTGCTGCTCGCAGACCCAGAGCCCAGGGGGGAGCATGCCCGCCTGCGGTTGTCCGCCGTCCGCATCGATACCGGCCGGGGATGGCAGCGGACACAGGGACGTGTCCTGCTGTCGGTGTGGCACGCCGCACGCGTGTGGCGCGAAGGCGACCGGATCCGCGCGCATGTTTCGCTGCGCCGCCCGCGCAACTTCGGCAACCCGGGCGAGTTCGACTACGTCGGCTACTTGGCGCGCCGCGGCGTGTACGTGACGGCGTTCGCCAGTCGTGACACCGGCTTCCGGCGTGTCAGCCATGAGAGCGGGGGCGTCACCAGCTGGTTGCGGCGCTGGCGCCACGGCGTGGGTGGCCTGATCCACCGCACGCTTCCCGAGCCCGAGGCCGTAGTGTTGAGCGCGCTGATCATCGGGACCAAGCGGGCGGTGCCGGCAGACCTCCGCGCCGCGTTCAGCCGGGCGGGGGTCAGTCACGTCTTGTCGATTTCGGGTCTACACGTCGGCTTGGTGGCTGCGGCTGGCTATGCGCTGTTCCGCTGGCTGCTGGCGCGCAGCCGCTGGCTCCTGCTGGCGGCGAATGTGCCGAAGCTCGCCGCCGCCTTGTCGATCCTGCCCGTGCTCTTGTACGCGGGAATTGCCGGCAGCAACGTGGCCACGATCCGTGCCGTCATGATGCTGCTGGTGTTCGTGGCAGCAGTGCTGGTCAACCGCCAACGCCATCTCCTCACGAGCTTGGCGGCGGCCAGCATAGTGGTCTTGCTGGCGTCACCCGGGACATCGCTGGGCGTGTCGTTCCAGCTCTCCTTCGTTGCAGTGCTCGGCTTGATCCTCGGGCTGGAGCGCTTCTGGCCATGGTGGCGGCGATGGGAAGAAGCACGACTGGTGCGCCTCCGGGGCGGGCACGCGCGGTGGTGGCGCCCTGTTGTCCTCTCCGCGGTAGGATCGGTCAGCGCCCTGGCGGCGACCACCCCGCTGACCGCGTGGCACTTCAATCGGGTATCCGTCGCGGCGCTGTGCGCCAACATGGTGGTCGTACCGGTGCTGGGCTCGATTGCAGTCACGCTGGGTCTGCTCGCGGCCCTGGCGTACACCGTCTCGGAGGCGCTTGCGTGGCTGTGCATCGTCGTGGCGGGGCCGTTTGTGCAACTGGGGCTGTGGTTCGTGCACGCTTTCGCCGCGTTGCCCTACGCCGCGTTCCGCGTGGTCACGCCCACCAAGATCGAGTTGGCGCTCGTGTACGCGGCGGTGCTAGCGGCGGTGCGCCTCTGTGGCCGCGCGCGCGCCGTGAGCCTCGGCCTGCTGGCCGTGCTGGCCCTCGGTGATGGCGCCTGGTGGTACGCCGAGCGGTACGAGCGCGCCGACATGCGGCTGACCTTCCTCAGCGTGGGACAGGGTGACAGCACCGTCGTAGAATTTCCCGGTGCCGCGGTGATGGTGATTGACGGGGGTGGACTGGGCGGCGGCACCTTCGACGTCGGGGAGCGGATCATCGCGCCGTTCCTATGGAGCCGCAAGATTGGTCACGTTGATTACCTCGTCCTCAGTCACCCCCAGTGGGACCACTATGGCGGGCTCGCGTTCCTCGCCGACCACTTCTCGCCGCGCGAGTTCTGGTCCAATGGCGTCGCGGCAGTCTCCGGACGTTTCGCACATTTGGAGCGGGTGTTGAGACAGGGCGCTGTGCAGCGCGTGGTACTCCATCAGGGTGACCAGCGCCGCATTGGCGCGGTGCAAGTTCGCGTGCAGTCACCGCCCGAGCACGCCGGCGGGTTCAGTGTCAATGATCAGTCACTGGTCCTGAGCCTCGCGCTGAGGGGGACGCGCGTGCTGTTCACGGGTGACATCGAAGGCAAGATGGAAAATCGCCTCGTGGCACGCGCGGACGGTACCCTGGCGAGCGCGATCCTCAAGGTTCCCCATCACGGCAGCCACACATCCAGCACGGCGCGCTTTGTCGACGCCGTCGCGCCGCGATTCGCGATCATTTCCACCGGCTTCGACAACCGCTTCGGATTTCCGCATGCGGATGTCCTGCGCCGGTATGCAGCGCAGCACGCTCGCTTGGCCCGGACGGACCTGGACGGGGCGGTGCGGGTGCGGCTGTCTGCCAGCGGGAAGGTGACGATGCAAAGGTTTCGCGCCCGTGCCGGGGCAAAACGCCGTTGACTCTCCATGTCGCTGGGGCTAAGCGTGAAGGATAAGTCCGGCCATGCCCCCGACCTTTAAACAGATGATGAATGAGGTGGTGGCGTACGGCAGCTGCTGCGAGTGCGGCAGCTGCGTGTTGGTCTGCCCCCACAACGTCATAGATTATCTTGACGGCAAGCCGAAGCAGGTCGCGAAGGCCACCAACCCGTTCGACTACTGCGGTATCAGTGAGGGAATCGGATGCGACGTGTGTGCCCAGGTATGCCCGCGACTGGGCGCCCGGGAACATCATCTGACCGATCGGGTCTTCCAGAACAACGGCACATACCGCGGAGCCTTCGGCGTGTACCGGCGCATTGTGGCGGCGCGCTGCAAAGACCCGGAGATCCTCGCGCGCTGCGAAGACGGCGGCGTGGTGACAACGATCCTCGTCTGGGGACTCCGCACTGGCGCCTTCGACGGCGCGGTCGTGTCCGCCACGGATCCGGACAGCCCGTGCCGGCCCGTGCCGAAGGTGGTGACCACGATCGCCGAGGCGATCGGCAGTGCCAGCTCGTGGTACACGTACTGTCCCAATAACCTCGCGCTGGCCGATGCGGAGAAGCGGGGGCTCAGCCGGGTCGCGTTCGTAGGTGTGCCGTGTCAGATCACCCCGTTGCGCAAGATGCAGCTGACCGATCCGGCCTTGCTCGACAACGGCCGGAAGAAGGAAAAGCATCTCGAGCGGCAGCGCCATTTCTTGAAGGGCTTCGGGGAGCGCGTGGCGCTCAGCATCGGCCTGCTGTGCAGCGAGGTATTCAGCTTCGACGAACTGATGGAAGGCGTCATTCAGGGCCAGATGGGGATCCCGCTGGCTGAGATTCGCCAGTTCAATGTGAAAGGGAAAGTGCAGATCTTCAAGAAGGACGGCGAGCTGGTCGAGATGAATCTGCGCCAGGCACAGGAGTACGCGCGCCCGGAGTGTCACCACTGCGGCGATTTTTCCGCCGAGCTGGCAGACATCTCGTGTGGTGGAGTTGGGGCGACGGACTGGACGATCACCGTGCTCCGGACGGACAGAGGCGTGCGGATTTTCGATACGATGGTGCGCGAGGGACTGTTGGACGTGCGGCCGATCGAGGAGTTCGAGAATTCCATGAAGGTGCTTCTTCGTTTGACACGCAAGCAGCGTAAGCGGGTACCGGTGCCGCCGGGGCGGACGGATGCCTGGGTCCGGCCGGCCGGGTTCGGCACCCGCTAGGGGAGGAGACCGTCTGCCATGGCCGTGCACCTCGGGGGACGCTTCCCTCCGACCCTGGCGAAGTTTCCACCACACTTCCTGGAACAACTGATCGAAAGCTCGCCGGATATTGTGGTGGCCGTGGACCGCGCAGGCGTTGTGGTCTTCTACAACGATGGCGCCGAAAAAAATCTCGGCTATACCGCTGCCGAGATTCTCGGCAAGCACGTTTCGAAGCTCTATCCGTCGCTGGCCGAAGCACGGCGGGTCATGGATGCCATGCGCAGCGACAGCTGGGGCGGGCCCGGGAAGGTCAAGAGCTTCGAGACTATGTTCACCGATCGCTGGGGGCAGCCCCTGCCCGTGGCCATCTCGGGCTCCATCCTCTACGATGACGCGGGGCTGGAAATCGGGTCCATCGGTTTCGCCAAGGACTTGCGCGAAATCCGGCGCCGAGACCGCATGGCAACGCTCGGCGAGGTGGCGATCGCCGTCTGCCACGAGATCAATAACCCCTGCGAGGTCATTCTCAACCAGACCGAGCTGCTGGA
>JBHHYR010000281.1:0-4406 GCA_046757585.1 Binatia bacterium
GGAGTAAGGCTCGGGGACGTAGCCAAGAAGCTGAGCAATGTCTCCTCCTTCGACCCTTTCGCAGGCTGAACACCCTGCTCTATCCGGTCAACAGCCGCCGCATCGTTGAAAGTCTATACCGGATCGAATACGTTTCCTCCGTAGCGATGCAATGCGGCGCGCTGACGCGCGAATGGGGGGAACACCGGTGTCACCTTATACCTGCGAATCGAAGGGTGGTGGTCGAGCACGTCGACTCGGCCAGTTGGCGCTGGTTGTTGGGGGGCTCTTCATGGTGGGCTCGCTGGCAGCCCAGACCTGTCCCGGTGACTGTGGCGGCGACCGGGTTGTGACGGTCGACGAGTTGCTCCGGTGCGTGAATATCGCGCTTGGCAGCTCCGCCGTCGACGACTGCCCGCCGTGCGATGATAATCAGGACGGGACGGTGACGATCGACGAGCTGATCAGAGAGGTGAACGCCGCCCTCGTCGGTTGCACGGCGTTGATCGCGGCCGATGGAAACTGCATGCGGCCGGGCCCCGATGGGTTGGTGGCGTGCGCGCCGGGGACGGTGGTACGTGCGTCACGCTGCGATGATCGCCGCATCTGCCTTGACGACGACGCGGGCTCCACCCTGCTGAGCTCAGGCACGGTTGGGAACGACGGCGGGTTCGCCATGATGGTTGATGCCGACAAGGCTGGCTCTGCCGCATTGGTGATCGAGGCGGATGTGGAAGTCGACACAGGGGCCACCTATCGAATCATCGATTTCGGATTCGTGGGAAGTAGAGCGGGAAGCCGCAGCGAGGATGTGGGACAGGGACACGCCGCTACCCTGGACGACCTGCGGATCGATCCAGTGTCCGAGGCCGGAGTCCGGCTGCTGGCGGAGGCGGGCCTAGAGAAATTCGCCGATGACGCCATTGTCGAGATCATCGAGACGGCACGGGTGGCGAACGCGGGAATGACGTTTGCCGGGGCGAGTGCTGCGGATGCAGCGACAATCGCGACGCAAACGGCCGAAGCGGATCCTGTCGTCCAGGAGACGATTCAGAATCGCGAGATGACCCTCGTCAATATCGCCGGCGAGGGCCGGCCGCAGCCGTCGTCGATCTTCAGCTTACAGTTTGGGGCGGACAAGGCAGTCGATGGTGATCGCAGGACCTCATGGTTCTCCGACGGTGCCGCCGGGGGACCAGACGAAACCTATCGCTGGACGGGCGTGCAGGACGAGGTCATCGTTTCTCTTGCCGTCTTGTCGAATGCGTTCCATGCCAACCCAGCGTTTCGGGCATTCGGGTTCGGCTCGGTGCGGATTCAAGTGCTCGCGGCCAGCGGCGCGACCATCTTCGACGTCACGCGCGACCTACCGGGTTCACTTGATCCGGACATCGAGGTCTTTCCCAACGTGCGAGGCCGCTCCGTGCTGCTGACGTTTCATGACCACGACGATCCCAGTTGTGGCGGCTTCAGCGAGCTGCAGGTTGTCACCCGACGCGCACTCGGCTTCTGACGTCTGCAATACCAGAGAGAGCTCGCCGGGTTGGCGGGGGAGGTAAAGTGCGCCGGGAGTTGATCCCCACCCCTGCTTCCCCATATGGTGCCCGCCCATGGCAGACGATCCGATCGCGCGTTTCCACCGCTGGTTCGCTCAGGCTCAGAAGGCTGGTGTTCCCTTGCCGGAGGCGATGGCACTCGCGACTGCGGATACGAAGGGCCGCCCGTCGGTGCGTTTCGTGTTGCTGAAGCAAGCGGATGAGCGGGGGTTCGCTTTCTTCACCAACGCCAGGAGCCGTAAAGGGCGTGAGCTGCGGTGCAACCCGCACGTCTCTGCCGTTATCTACTGGAATCAACTTGGCAAGCAGGTGCGGATCGATGGGCCCGTCGAGGCGCTGTCAACTGCGGAGGTGGATGCCTACTGGGTGACCCGCCCGCGCGAGAGTCAGGTGGCGGCGCTGGTCTCTGATCAGAGCGCGGAGTTGACGAGTCGCGCATGGTTGTTGGCGGAGTGGAAGGTGCTGCGGCAGAAGTACCGGGGGAAGGAGATCCCACGCCCGCCGCACTGGACTGGGTACCGAATTGTGGCCGAGACGATCGAGTTCTGGACCCATCACGAGCACCGCTTGCATGACCGCGAACTGTTTGTCCGCAGCAAGCAGGGCTGGAAGCGCAAGTTGCTCCAACCGTGACTGGACGCTTGCCATTACCAGGCTGAACGCCCGTGACTGGGCATGTAATCACGGCATGGCCAACCCTCCTACCAACAGCCGGCCACACGTGCTCGCTGCTGCACGGTGAGGGGTGATCCGGTGCGCCTCTTGTGCTTCCAGGCGAAACGGTTCTGGTGGAGGGCATTCGAGCAGACCCTGGCAGACGCACCGGCGCCGGCAGGGGAGACGGAGGTTACCGACGCGGTTGTCGCCTTCGTGCACGTCGAGGCGGCGGACAGTATGCCGGAGCGCGAGGCGTCGGTGTTCCGGCAGGCGCTGAAGCATCTCAAGTGGCTGGCCAACAAGCGCGGCCTACGGGTGATCGTGTTGCACTCGTTCACACACCTCGGCGCCGACAGCGGCGAGCCGGAAGCTGCACGGGCGTTGCTCGCCCGGTTGGCCGACCGATTGACCGCGAACGGCTACACCACGCACGTGACCCCGTTCGGCTACTTCAACGAGTGGGATCTCAGCGTCTACGGTGAGAGCCTGGCGAAGGTATGGAAGCAGATCTAACGCGGCATGGCCGAGGCAGAGGCGGTGCGCTTGCGATCCGTCTCCTCGTCGCCCCTGGTCAGCTGCTTGCTCTGCATCTGTGTGCCTCAGGCGGAAGCTCCGTGCGTGTTGCCGAGGCTAGCTGCGGCTTCGGAGTTGGAGTAAAAGAGGCGGTGAAGCGGAGGCGGTGGTTGCGGCGAGGCAACAATGTGAGGGCGCAATCATGCATGCCGTGCGCATCCATCAGTTTGGTGGCGAACACGCTCTGCGACACGAGGAGGTGCCTGACCCGCAGCCAGGTCCTGGCCAGGTGCGTGTGGCGGTGCGTGCCGCTTCGATCAACCGCGGCGACCTGGCGCGCCGTACCGGCACGCATCCCGGTGAAATGGCCTTTCCGCTGACCCTGGGCTGGGAAGTGGCGGGGGACATCGATGCCGTCGGCGACGGTATCGATCCGCAACGCATCGGCGAGCGCGTCGTGGCGCTTGGCGCGGGTGGCGGCTACGCGGAGCGCTTTGTCACCACAGACGCCGCGGCGGTGCGGATTCCGGATGCCCTTGCCTATGACGTCGCGGCTCCTTGCGCCGCGCTTGTCAATGCTTCCCCCTTGGACAAAGGGGGACCGAGGGGGATTTTGCGACGCGCCATCGAGTCCCCCCTGCTTTGCGAAAGGAGGGGACCAGCGGTTGCAGCGCCAGTGTTTCCTGAGCGGAGTTCCTGCTCCATCTCCCATTCATTTTCGGATCGAGGTTAGCGGCTTCGTTCAGCAAATGCGCCTCCCCCGGGGAGCAACCGTGGGTGTCGCGACGGCAAACCCGGTGGCGTTCCGGCAGCGGTTCGCGGCCAGCGCTTCAGGCGGGGCAGGTGGATGAGGTATACTGCGATTGTGGCGTTGGACACTTCAGGCTCACGGCCGCAGATGTTGCGTACCTCGATGCGAGGTCAGTTCGGGCGGCTCTGGGCGGCAACGCTCTGCATGCTGCTGTCGCTGCCGGTTGTCGCTCGGCCGTCCCCGCTGCCCCCGGCGAGCCCCACACCACCGCCGGGGGGCACACCAGTGCCCACCGTTGTGTGTGGTGAATTGGTTCAGGGGCTGACTTGCGTATTCCTGCAGTCAGACGGCCCTGACCCGTCGTCCGGAGACTTGTTCCTGTTGAGCGATCGCGGCACCTTCCAGGTCGGCGATCGGGTCTGTGTGACCGGCGTGCCGAATCCCGAGTGCGTCACGGTGTGCCAGCAGGGCGAAACGTGCTTCGACGTGATGACGATCGAGGCGGCTCCGGTGCCGACGCCGGGTCCGACGCGAAGCCCAAGTCACACGATCGTGGTCCCCGTATCGCCCCCGACACCGACCAGTACACCAACGCCGCCACAAGTGCCGGCTCTGTGTATCGGGGACTGCAACCGCGATGGGACCGTGGACGTGTCGGAATTGATCACAGGTGTGAACATCGCACTCGGGCGGTTGCCGTTCACGACCTGCCCAGCGTTCGATTGCAACTCGCAGTGTCGCCCTGGGCCAGTGCTGCTGACGCCCCGGATTCCCGCCGTCACCGTGTCATGTCTGATCCGGGCTGTGAACACAGCCCTGAGTAGCTGCCCTTGGGTGCCGTGCCGGTCCGACGAGGATTGCGATGATGGTAATGGCTGCAGCATCGACCGGTGCACGCCGAGCGGGTGCATGAACCAGTGCCTGTGTTTGTAGATGCCCGTTGAAAACCC
>JBHHYR010000282.1:0-4403 GCA_046757585.1 Binatia bacterium
CTTGGCAAGGGGAGACAGAGCGCTTCTTTTCCCTCGCCCTCCGGGAGAGGGCTAGTAGGGTGAGGGGGTGAGATGTCGGCGCAGCTCGAGAGGCAATGCTCATCCCATCCCCTCACCCCGACCCTCTCCTGGGAGGGAGAGGGGGAAGAGAAGAGAGAGGCCGAGGAGGTTTCGAATTTCGGATGTGGGTTGCTTCTGGCTGATTCCTCAAGGCTGATCGCGGTCAGCCCCTGCAGCCGCAATCTGGAAACACCCGGGGGGTGCCTGCCGCGGGGCGTACGTTAGGGGGGGCTGGAGGCGCTGCGAATGCGGAGCCCAGCCGGGAGCGACTCATCGAGGATGCGAGCGTGTTCCTGCGCTTCGAGCGGAACCAGCTCCGTTACCAGTCGCGCTGCACGGCGGCCCGTGGGCAGCGGCCGTATCCGCTCGGCCGTCCGCTGACGGAGCGCTCCGTCGAGATCCCGTTCGCGATCGCCGACACAGCGAGCCAACTGCACCAGTGCGAAGACCGTGGCCTCCGGTCTGTTCCATGTGGTGGACAACAGGGCCTCGACCCACTCGGCGACCACCTTGCGTGCGACCACGCAGTTGAGCGGCCCATATACCGGCGCACGGGCGCCCAGGCGGCCCAACGCCCACAGCTCCACATCGGTTGCCTTGCCCTTCAGGACGAGTGGCAGGAGCGCTTTGCCCAGCTCGGCTTTCATCTCCGCGGACAGTCGCTCGCAGCTCGCCATGAGCTGCCAGTACTCCCGCACCTCCTGTGGGCCCGCTTTGGGTTGGCCCTTGGTCCTGGACCTGAGGCGGGGCAGCAGCCAAGGGGCCACGGCGGTGTGCAGCTGTCCTTGCTGCACGCGGGTCAAGCCGCCTGCGACCCGTTTCCACATGTTCCACCACTCCGCACGACACTGCGCCGCCTTGGCAAAGTGCGGGCCGGCTGTCTGCAACTTCCAGAGCTGCTGTATGCGCCAGTCGTCGAGCTCCGCACCGAACCCCGGCCGCAGCAGGAAGCCGCAGAGGTTCAGCCACCGGCTCTCGTGCTGAGGGCTGCGGGCGCGTCGCAGGCGCCCCTCCCACAGCACGTCCCAGAGGGTGCGGATCGCGCCTAACGGCCAGGCATCTTTGCCCGCGCCCAGGCGTTCCTCCAAGCTGCGCATCAGACTCACCGGGTCTCCGTCTCCCGGTTCGTCTCCCGGCGGGAAAACCATGCGCAGCGCCTCGATGGCTGCCTGCAGCTGCCCTGCGGCGAGAACCGCCTCCGCCGCCTGGCGGGCCGCCGCAGATTCGATGTCTGCGGCGAACGCTTGATCGCGCAGCTGGAACTGCAGCCGCCAGCGATGCTCCGTACTGAGCGAGCGGCACCACACTTCGAGTGTCCCCGTCTCCGTCAGTCGTGCCTGCACGTGCACGGGGATCTTCCTCGCATCCAGTTTCTTGCCGAAACGCAAGACTGTCCGGATCGGCGGCAGCTCGCTGAGCGACTCGCGCACCGCCGTCACCAGCTGCCCGGCGCGTTCTCCGGTACGCGTGTTCGATGCGTACAGCGGGAAGCTCACGCCTCGATTTGCCAGCACCTCGAGCGCCGGCTCGGCGATATCGACTTCCGTGCCTTCTTCCATGCCACGGTGTACCAGGCAGAGGGCGCGCACGTGTGCTGGCGCGCTAGCGCCGGGCGGGTCCCCGAGGCCGAGATAGTACGAGCGTGCTGCGCCGCCGCCGATCCGGACACCGAGGCCACGGCGGACCAGACCGTAGTACGCTGCACCACGTGCCACGGCGAGGTCCAGATCGCTGCTTTGCAGGGTAAGGGGCTGCCAGGCACCGCCCGCGGCGTACCACTGCGCCACCAAGTCGGCCAGGCGGTTGCGAATCAGTGCGGGCTTCAATGCCCCCCCGTTGAACAAGATCCCGTCCGGACGGCTGGCCGTGGTTGCCTCGGCGGCACCGTGGTCGTCCCGATGGCGGTGGAGGAAGGCGGCCAGATGCCGCGACACCTCGGGCTCCGATGCAAACGGCAATCCCCATTCCTGCAAGCCCAGCCGGGCGCCGCGACGCGGCATCGCATCGACGTCCACCAGGGGAAAGAATCCCTCGATCACGGTACGCTCGACGTCGGCACGGGTGAGTGTGGCGGCCAGGACGCCGCCCACCACGGCGCGGCCGCGGCCGACCAGGCGAATCGGCACCTCCAACGGCGCCGCGTCGCTCAGTAGCTCTTCCTTTGCGCTGCGGCAGAGGTTCGTCAGCGCATGCCAGCGCTGACTGTCCAACTGGCCGCCAAGCTGTACCTCGAGGCTGCGCGCCAGCGCGATGTCGATGTTGTCGCCGCCGAGCAACAGGTGGTCCCCCACCGCGACCCGTTCGAGTGCCAGGCCGTGGGGGCCCTCGCGCACGGCGATGAGGCTGAAGTCAGAGGTGCCGCCGCCGATGTCGATCACCAGCAGGCGCTTGACCTGTGCCAGACGCTGGCGCCAGTCGCTTTCGTTGGCGCTCAGCCAAGCGTAACACGCCGCCTGAGGCTCCTCGAGCAGCCACACACGCGGCAGGCCCGCCGCCTGAGCCGCGGCAACGGTGAGCTCGCGGGCGACTTCATCAAAGGACGCGGGAACGGTCAGCACGATGTCCTGAGCCTCCAGTGGGGCGTCGGGGTGCGTGTAGTTCCAGGCATCGCGGATGTGCCCGAGATAGCGGGCCGACGCTTCAACCGGCGAGATTTTCTCGACCTCCGGCGGCGCACCCCACGGTAAGATGGCCGCTTCGCGATCGACGCCGCCGTGACAGAGCCAGGACTTGGCTGAGGACACCAAACGTCCGGGAACGCGCGTGCCTTGCACCCGCGCGAAGGTTCCAACGGCGAACCGGCGCGCGTCGTCCCACGGGACAGCCAATGCACCCGGGGCGATATCGTGCTCGCCGGCCAGGTAGAGGAAGGAGGGGAGTGTCGGCTGCGTGGCAAGCCGTGCTTCGCCAGCCAGCTGGGGCACCGCGAACACCTCGACGGCGTGCCCGCGACTGGTGTCGACGGAGGCGACCGCGCAGTTGGTGGTGCCGAGGTCTATGCCGACCACGTGGCGTGCGCGAGCCACGGTCCCAACCTCTACGGAATCTCCACTTCGGCCGGTGCGATGATGCTGCAATCCGCCCCGCCCGGCGACTGGGGCAGGGAGACGGTCGTGGCCCGCCAGCCGCCGTGTTGCAGTGTGCCGTGGAAAGGCGGTTGCCCGGTGACGTTGCCCGTCAAGCGTACGCTGGCGGGATCGAACCCCGGCTCGATCACCACGTCGCTGCCATCCTCAACCGCGAAGATGCGTTGGAGCTCGATGCGGCTGCTAAGTGCCTTACGGCAGCCGGCGTGAATCGAGCGGACTGCGGCGCCAACCTGCGCGTCGCTGTAAGCGTCGATGTCCTCTTCGACGAAATCAACGAAACGGCCTTCCTGCTGCAGCAATCCCAGGAGCTGGAGCGCGGAAGCCGGGGACGCTGCCCCTCCTGCGGGCTCTTCGCGTTCGCGGTCTGCGACTCGCGTGCCGCGCTGCGCGCTAGGCTCGGTGCGCCGGGCCGCGAGGGGAATGAGCAGAACTGCCAGCACCAATGGCGCTGCAACGAGGTAGACGATACACGGCAGGCAGTGCTGGTAGAAGTCGGCGGGTGGAGGCACCTGGACTGTCCCGTAGATCATCATCAGCGACGCGGCGACGTTGGCAGCCGCAAAGGCGATGCCTGCAAGCAGAACGATGGCTGCCAGTGTCGCGCCGCCTCTTGGCCGTTGCTGCATAGGTGCCTCCTTCACATCAAGCCGTAACTGTTTCGTATAGCGAACCACACCGTGCGCCTCCAGTCGCCGGGACGAGGCGGGGGCGAGCTGACGAGGTCGCGAACGGACGCGCCCGCTCCGGTCACTGGTCGTTCGGCTCGACGCGCGCGCGCCAGGCCTTTGTCTGCGCCCGGGCGTGCTTTGCGGCCAGCATCTTCTCCTTGGCCCGGCGTGAGCGGCGCCGCTTCTGGCGGCGGAGCTTGGCGATCCGGGCGGCCTCGGCACTCTCCTTGCCAGCGATCTGTCGTTCGACCTTGTCGGCTAGCGTCCGCCGCGCGTGAAAACGGTTGAGCGCCTGCGACCGCGCGCGCTGGCAGCGCACCAGGAGCCCCGTGGGTCGATGCCGTAGGACGACGCAGGTCGCGACCTTATTGACGTTCTGCCCGCCCTTCCCACGCGAGCGCACGAAATGCTCTTCGATGTCCTCCTCGCGGATGCCGAGGCGCCGCATGCGCGCCAAGAGCGCCTGTGCTTTGGCAGCCGATACGGGAAACATTGGCGGTTCAGTAGAGCGATTCCGTTGTCGGGGCGCAAGGCCGCGCGCTTGCCAACGTGATCGATATCCTCGATCCGGATGTCATCGTGCTCG
>JBHHYR010000283.1:0-4338 GCA_046757585.1 Binatia bacterium
AGCCTCCCGGGCCGGCCTCGACGCGCTTGCGCCTCAGCCGGCAGGCGCCTGGTGCTTTGCCGTGCTACGCCGGTGCCATCTGCCGGTCCGGTCGCACGACGCGTGCCATGTCGACGCGGGTTTCCCGATCGCTCTGGCCGGGTTGAAGGGCAGCAGGTACCGGCCGGAGGTGGTAGTATCCCCCTGCGAGCTCAACGGGGTTGAGCGGGCTCGGCAGGACGTTGCGGTACCCGGTTCCGCCGTGGAACTGGTAGTCCTCCCACGCGTGGTAGAGGACGACGGTGTGCGGCCGGACGGCCCGCGAGATCTTTGCGCGGGCGCGAAACTTGCCGACATCGTTCCATAGCCGGATCTCGTCGCCATCAGCGATGTGGCGTGCGTCGGCATCCGCGACGGCGATGTAGGCCACGGCCTCTCCCCGCTGTAGGCGCAGAAGCAGATCAAGGTTGCGCCACCCAGCATGAATGCTCCATCGTGTATGGCCCCCGCTGAGCACCAGGGGATAATTCCCGCCCGCGGCTAGCAGCTCCTTGTGGGCGGGCAACTCCTCGCCCAGCTCCAGGTAAAGCGGATGGTCGATGTAGAACTGGATGCGACCAGTCAGGGTCGGCCAGGGCGCCGGCTTGCTGCGCCGCCAGCCGCGGTTGATGACCGGTGCGTTCGCAGGCACGTCGGTGGCGTTGCCGAGGTTAAAGGGGTGGCTGCCGATGCCGGTCACGCGCCGGAAGCCGTCGCGGCGCAGCTCGTCAAAGCTGGCGTCGATGAAACTGGTCCGGGCGACGATCGCGCGGGCAACGTCCGCTTGCCCGTCATCGCGGAACTTGCCCCCGAAGGTGAACCGCTGGTGAAAGTCATCGAGGCGGACGGTGTTCCCGTGCCGATCACGGAAGGTCCGAGTACCGCGTGCGCGCGCCCGCCGCTCGATCCAGCCCGCTAGGCGAGCGTGGATGTTCCACTCAGGCTTCGCGTCGCCGAGGGGTGCAACTGCGGCCTGGGTGATGTGAAGATACGGCGAGAGCAACGTCAGCCAGTTTGTCACGTCATCCTTTTCATACGAGCTCGCACCCGGGAGCACGATGTCCGAATGAAGGCAGGTCGTGGACATACGGAGGTCGGTGGTGACGACCAGGTCGATCTTCGGCCACGCATTTCGCAGGACGAGATCCGCCGAGCGCAGGCGGCGGAGCAGGTTGCTGCCCGCAAGGAGCAGGACGCGGGGTGCGTGACGTGGCGGCGGCTTCTGCCAGCCGTGCGCGTAGGACTCGTCGACGTACTCCTGCACCCGGCGCGGAAGATGCCGTCCCCAGTCCCGGTCCGTCCGCTCCGTCAGACCCGCGTGCTTCCGCCAGTACAGCACCGACGACACCCGTGACGAGGTAGCGGTATAGTCGCGCAAAGCATCGTACAAGATGCGTTCCGTCGTCTCCCCCTGCAGCCGTCGCCGGAGGTAACCCGGCGCAAACCTGAGCTTGGTGGTTAGCGCTTCAAGCTGCGTGTGACCCGCTTGCCCGATGCCGTCGACCAGGAGGAACGGAGCGGTGTCAAAGCCAGCCCCTGGCCGCCCGAGATGGCCGCCGAGGACGAACAGCAGGATCTGCGCCCGCATGATCAGGTCTCCGTAGTACAGCTTGGGGATGGATGACCCGGCGACGCCCGAGACCGCGTGCGCGTGACCCAAAAGGTTGGCCAGCTGGCGGATCACTGTCGGCGAGACGCCGCAGGTCGGGGCAACCTTTTCGGGGGTGTAGCCGCGGTCGAGCTGCTCGCGGAGCAGGTCGAGCACAGGACGCACGATCACCGGCCCGTCCAGGGTCTCGACCTGATACTGGCCGGCCAGCGCAGGCTTTACACCGCCCCAGTCCAGCCGGTCTGCGGGTGCAGCGACGATGGCGCTGTTCGGCTCATTCCACGCGTAGAAGCGATCGGTCCTGCCACCCCGGCGAACATCAGCTTCGCGCAGGAACCGGCCGTCCGCACGTACGAGCAGGGGAAGATCCGTCTGCGCGCGGACAAACTCGGCATCGATGAGATCGCGCTCAAGCAAGACCTGCGCTACAGCGAGCGCCAGAGCGGCGTCACTGCCTGGACGTACGGGAATGAACAGGTCGGCGTGTACGGCGGAGGCGGAGTAATCCGGCGCGATCGTCAGCACGGTGCTCCCATGGTAGCGGGCCTCATTGAGGAAGTGGGCGTTCGGAATCTGGTGTACGTCGGGTTCGCGCCCCAAATCAGGATCACGTCGGAGCGGAAGAAGTCATCGGCCGACCGCGAGGCCACCGGCGTTCCGAACGTCACGGCGGCGCCGCCCTGGCCATCGTCGAGCTCCGTATTGGTGTCGAGTTGGACGCCGTCGAGCATCTGCACGAGACGCTCGACGCCCACTCGCCAGGTCGCCGACGCCAGGCTGCCGCCGGGATCGAGCGCGACGGCGTCAGCGCCGTCGGTGGAGACGGCGTCGATGATCCGGTCGGCAATCTCCGCCAGGGCCTCGTCCCAACTGACTCGCTTCCATTTTCCCGACCCTCGGGGACCGACGCGGCGCAGAGGGTATCGGAGCCGGTCCGGCGCATACATGAGCGCTGAGTAGCACGCCCCCTTCTGGCATCCACGTGGATTGAAGTCCGGGACCTCGCGGCTGACCGGCGGGTACGCGGCGGCCTGCTCCTCGCGCAGCACGATGCCGTCCTTCACGAAGACGTCCCAGGCACAGTTGCGCTGGTACCAGCAGTTGATGATGTGCGTACACCGGACACGGCGATCCCACGTGAACCGCTGGCGGTAGAGGTCCTCCCAGTTCTGATACGCAGGTGTGCCCGGCTCTGCTGCCGTAGCCGGTGCGGTGGAAGGGCCCAAGCGGAGAGTACCCAGGGACAACACCAACGCTCCCCCGCACAGCTTTCCGAACTGGCGCCGGCTCAGTGGGAGTACGGTCATGTCCCGGCGGGGCGCGGCAGGCGTCGGACGATCCACGAATGTTCCTCCTACCCGGTCAAGGAAAGATCACATTCACTGGCGCGCAACCCTGAGCCCCGCCAGGGATTTTCATGATCCTGCTCAGCTGCGAGATTCGAAGAGTCGATCGAAGCGACGCCACCGGGAGCGGCGATGGTGTGCGCCACCTTGAGGATCCGGGCCGGGGTCCGTGCCGGCGCCCGCGGAAGGGGAAGCCGAAGCTGCTCGACCAGGTGCGCGACGCCATCCGCACGCGGCATTACAGCTATCGGACCGAGGAGGCGTGCGTCGGCTGGAGCCGGCGCTTCATTTTCTTTCACCACAAGCCGCATCCGGCGGAGGTGGGGCCGCCCGAGATCATGCAGTTTCTTACGACGCTGGCGGTTGAGCGGCACGTCAGCGCCTCGACCCAGAACCAGGCCTTGGCGGCCCTGCTCTTCCTCTACCGAGAGGTGTGTGGTTGTGATCCGCGATGGCTGGATGGGATCGTGCGGGCCAAGCGACCCGAACGATTGCCGGTGGTGCTCACTCGTGAGGAGGTACAGGCCCTGCTGGCCGCACTTGACGGCATCTCCTGGATCATGGCAAGGCGGCTGTACGGTGCAGGGTTGCGACTAATCGCGTGCTTGCGGTTGCGCGTAAAGGCCATCGAGTTCAGCCGCAGCGAGATTGTGGTGCGCGAAGGGAAGGGCTACAAGGATCGTGTGACCATGCTGCCAGGTTGCGGTGAAGGATCTGCGGCAGGCGCACCTCCGTCAGGTGCGTGCAGTGCACACGGGCGACTTACGCGCTGGATACGGCCGGCTCCCCATGCCGGACGCGCTGGCGGCAAAGTACCCAAATGCCAGCCGCGAGTGGGCGTGGCGGTGGGTGTTTGTGGCCACCCGGCTCTGCAGAGATCCGCGCTTTGGTGAGCCGCAGCGCTGCCCCATACACACAAGTCGGTGTTACAGAAAGCGGTCCACGGGGCGGCACGAGACGCGCACAGTGGCAAGCCGGTCGGTCCGCACCCGCTCAGACATTGCTTGGCGACACACTTGCTTGAGGCCGGCTGCGACATTCGCACGGTCCGGGAGTTGCTCGGTCACCGCGATGTGAAGCCCACGATGATTTACACCGACGTCTTGAACCGGGGTGGCCACCGGGCCGAGAGTCCGGCCGACCGCCTCTTGGCGGTCCCGAGCGGGGTGATAGGCCGCGACGCTTCGCGGCCTATCGGCCGGAGCCGCCGCCGCCTCGTTGAAGCGAACCACCTGGAATCATCACGCAATCGCGTGACGGACATCAGCCTGATGGGATGGCTGCTTGGGAACTTCCGGTCTGCTGGGTGGGCGCTGATCCTCGGTGATATCGTGGCGCTCATCGGTGTTTCACGGGGCTGCTATT
>JBHHYR010000284.1:0-4334 GCA_046757585.1 Binatia bacterium
AACGGCTGCCACGCTTTCGACATCATCTCCTTTCTCTTTGGGCCGATTACGTGGTTGCATGCTACCCAGCTGAAGTCTGTACAGCAGCTGGCCGTTGAAGATGCAGCAAGCGTCCGGGTCTGCACGGCGAGCGGGGTGATTGGCAACGTCGATCTCAGCTGGAGCTGGAGTACCGGTCGCGATACGTACCTGGTTGCGCGTGGGACGCGGGGCACCGTCGAAATCGGCTGGCGACAGTCGCAGATCAAGCTGAATGGCACAGCATGGCGAAAGATTGGAGGGCCGTACAACAAGCTTGACGCCCACCGTCGCATGCATGCCGCTTTCTTGGATGCCATCTCGCACGGCGCTCGTCCCTGGATCACGAGCCAAGATTGTCTCCGCGTAGTCGCGGCTGTCGAAGCGGCGTACCGCTCGATGCAGTCGGGCAGCTGGGAAAGTATCGGGGCCGGCGGTGCTGGTCGAGTGCCACCGGATTGGAGACGCACCGGGGCTACCGTGAGCGCGGGGGTTCGAGCGTGAGGCGCCCCCGCAGCGTCTCGAAACCGGGCGGTGCCAGGCTCAGCCGAACCGCGCCCCGCATCCATCCGACTGCTGTCATCGAGCCGGGGGTGGAGGTTGGGGCAGATACGGTCATCTGGGATAACGTCCATATCCGAGGCCCGGCCCGCATTGGCTGCAACTGCATCATCGGCGAAAAAACCTACATCGCCTACGGTGTCAGTGTCGGAAGTTGCGTCAAGATCAACGCGTACGTGTACATCTGCACCAGCGTGACGATCCAAGACCGCGTGATGGTTTCCGCCGGTGTCATCTTCACCAACGACCGCTATCCCCGGGCCTTTGCCGGCGGCGGAGCAGGGTTAGCGGACTCGGATCCCACCGAGGACACTTTGCACACGACGGTGGGAGAAGGGGCAACCCTGGGCGCGCGTGCCATCATCGGACCGGGCATCGTGATCGGACCCTTTGCCATGGTGGGGATGGGGGCCGTAGTCGTATCCGACGTACCGCCGCACGGCCTGGTGTACGGCAACCCGGCCCGGCTGCGGGGGTATGTCTGCACGTGCGGCAGGCCTCTTGGCGGCGCGAAGCGCTGCAGCCGCTGCCATCGAACGTTCATCGCATGCGGTGACGGTGCGGGCTTGCGGGCTTTCCGCCGAGACGAAGCCTGATGTCAACAATCGCGTGTTCCACAGCCCAGGCGTTTCAGCGTTGGGTTTGACGTCGACTCCTCCCTGGAATGATTGCCCTCTTCGGTCGTGACGAACACTCGGTGTTCGGAATTGGCGCGCTTCTGGGCGTCGAGAAAATTCCCTATCGCCGGGTCGGGAGGCTGGAAGACAGGGGTGGCGACCTTCTCGTGGTTGCTGACCCGGACCTGTCACCTTCGGAGATCGCCAACCTCGAGCGGCAGCCCGCCATCGTTCTGAACGGCGGCACCCTCTTTGCGCGGCAAGCTTTCGGTGCCGCCAATCCGTTGATCACACACAGGGCGTGCGCAATCGCGTTGGACGAACCAGTGTGGCCGCCGGCGGCTGCGGCCCTAGGCCGGCGCTTCGGCAAGGCAGCGCTGCGGATTCCGGCGGCACCCGTGTGCGAGACAACGGGCGTCACCAGAGGCACCCCACTCGCGTGGCTGTCTGGGCCCCGAAAGCCAGCCATCGTGGGGTTGAACCGTTTGGTCTGGTCGACGATCGATCTGGGAACGGCTTTCGTCAACCTCCTCACCGAGGACTACCTGCCGAAGCACAAGCAGCATGCGTCCTCATCGCCATCGCCGTTGCACCGGTGGTGTCGCCGGGTGGCAGAGAGCATGTACTACGCTGCGCCCGACAGGGTAAGGCAGTGGGCACAGGCTCGGATCTATGGCCGAATCGAGCGGCGTGTGCAGGCTGAGCAAGGGTACGTCTCGGAAAGTCCCATCGACGCAACCGGCTGGTTGCTCATCGAACTGGTGAAGGGCCTCATCAAGCACGCCGGAGGGACACTCGTGCGCCTTGAGAAATGGCCGGCGCCGTATTGCGCTGCGGCAACACTCACGCACGATATCGAGCCGAGCCGTTACGCGTATACCGCCGGCCTCGAGCGCTTGCTCAACCGCATCGCCGCGGCGGGGTATCCGGCTACGCTTGGCCTGGTCGCCGGGGCCTGCGACCGGTACCTGCCTAATGCGACCGTGGCACAGCTGCGCAGCCACGCGGTAATCTGCCATGGCTTGGAGCACCGCGGTGAGAACGTTGCGGGCCAGGCGGAGGTCACGGCAAGTGTGCAATCAGCGCGGGGGAGACTCGAGCGGCGTCTCAAGCGCCGAGTGACCGGGTACCGGAGTCCGCGCCTCGACCGCTCCAGCGCTCTGACCTGGGCGCTAGACCAGAGTCGGTTTCGTTTTGATTCCTCGTATCCCGACGTGGACCGCGAGAACATGCGGCACTTCGGCGCTGGGGTACGGCTCAACGTCCCGTTCCGTCCTCCGGTTCCCGGGAAGGCAGGCACTCTGCGAGCGAGCCGCTGCCTGGAACTGCCGCTCACGGCACCAGACTGTATTCAACCGCTGTTCGCAGGACGAAGCGTCGCCCAACTCCGGAGCATGGTAGCCAGCAAGCTGGCATTCATTTGCCAAACCGGCGGCCTGTACCTCGCTCTCGTTCACGGGGGCGTGTTCGGCGAACGCGATTCTGCCGTGCGAGGGGAGCACCTTGAATTCGTGTACTCGCAGCTTCGCCGAGACGGCGTCTGGCTTGCTGGAATCGAGGAGATCGTTGAGTGGTGGTGCAGGCGTGAGGCGGTCCGGATCACGATACATGGTGAAGGCATCCGCGTCATCAACACCGGCGCGCAGCAGATTGCAGGCGTACGGCTGATCATTGAGCAGGGATCCACCGTGCGCACCGCGCAGGTGCCGGCGCTCAACCCTGGCGAAGGGGCAACGATCTTGGCTTCCGGAGCAACGCCCCCATGCTTGGCGAGGAGGTACGGAGTGCACTGCGGAGCGGCGCCCGTGGCGGAGGAGACTCAGTAAGATATGCAGACCTGCGATGCGGGCAAGCGTGTTGCAGTCATCGGCGGCGGGATCTCCGGATTGGCCAGCGCACATTTTTTGCTCCAGCACGGGTACCAACCCGTCGTGCTCGAGGCGTCGGACCGTCTCGGGGGGCTGGGAACCTACGTCGACGACCACGGCACAACGCTTGACCGCTTCTATCACGTCATCCTCGACTCGGACACGGATCTGTGTGCGCTGATTGGGGAAATGGGTCTGGCCGATCAACTCGTCTGGCGTGAGACGGGGATGGGGTTCCACATCGGCGGCAGGCTGTATGGATTCAACAGCCCGCTGGACGTCATGCGGTTCAGCGCGCTGCCGTTTGTCGACCGCCTGCGGATCGGCCTGGGCGCGCTGTACATCACGCAAATCAAGAAGAACGGCCTTGATCTGGACGAGGTATACGCCCGGGATTGGTTGCGTCGCATCTTTGGCCACCGGGTGTTCGACCGCATCTGGGAGCCGCTCCTGCGCGCCAAGTTCGGCGAGCGCCTCGATACCGTTCCCGCCTACTGGGTATGGAACACGCTCACGCGAGAGAAGAACGGCAAACGGGAGGTCAAAGGGTACCTCCGAGGGGGGTATCGAGGTCTTGCGGAAGCCTTGCAGCGTTCAATCATCTCGGGGGGCGGAGCGGTGCGGCTCAGCAGCCGGGTCCGGTCGATCGACGCGAGCGCCGGCGCCGTGATCATTCAAGCCGGAGACTCGATCGAACGATTTGCGGCTGCGGTTTCCACGCTGCCCTTGCCGCTGCTTGCCCGGGTGGCTCGCGGCCACCTGGTGCAAACGGTTCCACTACCGGAGCTGCGGTATCAGGGAGTGGTCAATGCTCTGATTGTCTCGCGACGTCCACTCGAGCGATTCTACTGGACGATTGTCGTGGACCCCACCTTCCCATTTCAAGGGGTCGTCGAAACGACGCACGTCATCCCGACCGAGTGGGTGGGCAACCGCCACCTCATCTACAGCATGAACTACTGCGAACCCGGCTCCGAGCCCTACGAGCGCTCCGACGAGCTCATCAAGCGCCAGGTCGTTAGCGGACTGAGCCGGTTGTATCCACGGTTCAACCCGGCGGAAGTCGACAACATCTACGTGTTCCGCGCGCCCCATGTGGAACCAGTGTGGACTGTCGGATACTTGCGCAAGCGGCCAGCACCCCGGCTCGGTGACACGCGCCTCTACATCAGCACGACGGCCCAGGCGTATCCGCGTGTCACGGCATGGAACACCAGCGTGGCCGTGGCCCGGGAGGGGGGCGACCCCTGGGTCGAGCTTCCCGCGGACC
>JBHHYR010000285.1:0-4334 GCA_046757585.1 Binatia bacterium
GATTGAAAGGGCCTTGGAGGACATCCGGCGCGGCCGGATGGTCGTGCTCGCCGATGGAATCCAGGGCGAGGCGTATCTGTGTATGGCCGGTGAGCGGGTCACCGCCGACGCAGTCAATTTCATGGCGACCCATGCGCGCGGTCTTGTGTGTCTCTGTCTGACCCCAGAGCGGATGCAGGCGCTCGGCATTCCGTTGATGGTTCCCGAAGCCGTGGGGAGCCGCCGCCCGTTCGGCGCGTCGTTCGAGGCTGGCCGCGGCGTGAGCACCGGGATCTCCGCTGCCGATCGAGCCACGACGATTCAGGTGGTCCTGGCCGACGACGCGAGCCCTGCCGACATCGTCATGCCAGGGCACGTGTTCCCCATCCAAGCGCGCCAGGGAGGCGTGCTGGTACGTGCCGGCCTGACGGAAGCCTCAGTGGATCTCGTACGCCTTGCTGGGCTGAAGCCCGCTGCCGCCGTCTGCACCGTTCTTGACGACCAGGGCGACCTGGCGGGTCGCGCCGATCTGGAGGCGCTGGCGGAGCTGTTCGAACTCACGATCGTCGAGGTGGCGGCCGTGGTGGCGTATCGCCTCCGAAATGAGTCTCTGGTGCACCGCGTGGCCGACGGCCCCATCACGACCGCCTATGGCGGGAGGTTCCGCGCCGTGGTGTATCGGAATGACATCGATGCGCATGAACACATCGCGTTGGTCAAGGGACGTATCCGTGCGAACGATACACCACGGGTACGCATCCATTCGGAGTGTCTTACTGGCGACGTGTTCGGCTCCCAGCGTTGCGACTGTGGCGACCAGCTCCGCAAGGGCATCGAGATGATCAACGCCGCTCGAAAGGGTGTCCTCGTATACATGAGCCAGGAGGGCAGGGGGATCGGGTTGGCCAACAAGATCCGGGCCTATGCCTTGCAAGACAAGGGTCGTGACACTGTGGAAGCGAACCTCGAGCTGGGCTTTAAGGACGACGGTCGCGACTACGGCATGAGCGCCCAGATCTTGCGCGACCTGGGCATTACCAAAGTGCGCCTGCTGACCAATAACCCGAAAAAGATCGATGGGCTTGCGCGATATGGTATTGAAGTCGTGGAACGGCTGCCCATCGAGATTCCTCCGCACCAGGGCAACATCCGTTACCTGCGTACCAAGCAGGAGAAGCTCGGGCACTTGTTCAGCGGGTTGAAGCTCCTGATGTGAGCGATCGCAATGGCCAGGAGGCACAAGGGCCAACTCGAAGCAACAGGCCTGCGAGTCGGCATCGTGGTGGCACGCTTCAACAGCGTCGTGACCGACCGGTTGCTGCAGGGGGCGCTGCGCGCCTTGCAGCAGTGTGGGGCGCCCGACCACCAAGTGGAGATTACACATGTTCCCGGGGCGTTCGAGGTGCCGTTGGTCGCGCAGCTACTCGCCAGAAGCGGGAAGTTCGACGCGTTGATTTGTCTTGGGGCCATCGTGCGCGGAGAGACCCGGCACCACGACTACCTCGCACACGCGGTGTTCGGCGCCCTCCAACACGTGCAGCTGGCATGCCAGGTGCCCATCGCACTCGGTATCCTGACTACCGAGAACGTCGAGCAAGCCCTGGCACGTGCCGCCGATGATCCTGGCAACAAGGGATTCGAAGCCGCGATGACGGCCGTGGAGACCGCCAATCTCCTCCGCCAAGTGGGATGACAGAGCATGGCATCGTATGTCCCTTGGCGAGCCCAGGGGTCGCAGGCCGCGGAGTGGGTGCAGCGCCGAGGCCGAGGATGTCTGGCGTGATCGCCACTCGACCTGGCGCAAGGCCTCGTTAGCCATGGGTGCACGGCGAAAGGGCAGGGAGCTGGCGCTGCAAGCGCTCTACCAGCTTGAGTTGAGCGGCGAGGAGTCCGCGGGTGCGTTGCATCTGTTTTTCCAGCGCTGTGAGGCGGGCGGTCGCGCCAAAGCGTTTGCCGCCGCCTTGGTGGAGGGCGTGTGTGCGCAGCAGGAGCGCATCGACCGGCTGATCGCCCAAGCCAGCGAACACTGGCGGGTGGGGCGCCTGTCGCGCGTTGATCTCAATATCCTGCGCATCGCGACGTATGAGCTAACCGCGGGCGGGGTGCCAACCAGCGTCATCCTCGACGAGGCCATCGAGATCGCTCGCCGCTTCAGCACCGCCGCATCGGCGGTGTTCGTCAATGGCATCCTCGATCAGATCGCCGCGCGGCTGGGCGTCAAGGAGGCGCCTGCCGCAGGAGACGTCCGCGAAGATGGATGAACGCTACGATCCCGCTCGTGTGGAAGCGAAGTGGCAGCGCCTGTGGCGCGAGCGCGGTACCAACCGCGTCGATGTGCGGGGTGCCGCACGACCGTATTACACGCTCATGATGTTCCCGTATCCGTCGGCCGAGGGCCTCCACGTAGGTCACGCGTTCGCGTTTCCTGGGGTCGACATCCACGGCCGCTTCCGGCGCCTGCAGGGATTTGATGTCTTCGAGCCGCTGGGCTTCGATGCCTTTGGCATCCATTCCGAGAACTACGCCCTCAGGGTCGGCGTCAACCCGAAACAATTGATCCCGCGTACCATCGAAAACTTCCGCCGCCAGCTCGACCGCCTCGGACTCATGGCCGACTGGCATCACACCGTTGATACGACGTCTCCGGCCTATTACCGGTGGACGCAATGGATCTTCTTGCAACTGCACAAGCATGGCCTCGCGGAACGCAAGAAGGCTCCGGTGAACTGGTGTCCGAGCTGCCAAACGGTGCTCGCCAACGAGCAGGTGGTGGACGGGTACTGCGAGCGCCACCCGGACACGCAGGTCGAGCAGCGGTTCACGGCCCAGTGGTTCTTCAAGATCACCAAGTACGCGGAGCGCTTGCTCAGGAACCTTGATTGGATCGACTGGTCGGAAACGACGAAAACTGCGCAACGCAACTGGATCGGGCGTTCCGAGGGTGCAGCCATCGAGTTCCCCCTGGCGGCGGATCCCGGGCGCAGGCTGCGCGTGTTCACGACGCGACCCGATACGGTCTTTGGGGCCACGTACATGGTGCTGGCGCCGGAGCACGCGTGGGTGGGCGAGTTGGCCACGCCGGAGCAGCGCGCTGCGGTCGCCGCCTACCGCGAGCGTGTTGCGAAGATGGACCTGGTGTCGCGGCGCGCCGTGAAGGAGAAGACGGGCGTGTTCACTGGCTCCTACGCGATCAATCCGGCGACGCAGGCGCACATCCCCATCTGGATTGCCGACTACGTGCTGGCGGAGTACGGGACTGGGGCGGTCATGGCGGTGCCGGCTCATGACCAGCGCGACTTCGAGTTCGCCCAGGCCTTTGGCTTGCCCGTCGTGCGCGTCGTCGCCGCCGAAGAAGACACAGCCGATGCACCTCTGGCGGAAGCGTACGTTGGGCCAGGGCGCCTGGTGCACAGCGGCCCGTTCGCTGGTAAGGACAGCGAAAGTGCCAAGCACGCCATCACCGCATGGCTGGCAAGCCATGGGACGGGGGAAGCGCGCGTCGAGTACCGCTTGCACGATTGGTGCATTTCACGACAGCGTTACTGGGGACCGCCGATCCCCATGATCTATTGCGATGCCTGCGGTATCGTGCCGGTTCCGGAGTCCGACCTGCCGGTGATGCTGCCGGACATCGAGGACTTCCGGCCCGATGCGAGCGGTGTGGCGCCGCTCGCGCGCGTGCGCGCATTCTACGAGGTCGCGTGCCCCCACTGCGGGCGCCAAGGGCGTCGCGAGACCGATGTATCGGACACCTTTCTGGACTCCGCATGGTACTTTCTCCGCTACCCGTCGACCGAGCGGGACGACGTCGCGATGGACCCGGAACTGACGCACAAGTGGCTGCCGGTGGACATGTATATCGGCGGCAACGAGCACGCCGTCCTTCACCTCATGTATACACGGTTCATCACCATGGCGCTGCACGACATGGGGCTACTGCACTGCGAGGAGCCTTTCAAGAAATTCCGTGCCCATGGTTTGATTATCAAAGACGGTGCGAAAATGTCGAAGTCGCGTGGTAACGTGGTCAACCCGGACCACTACCTGGATCAGCACGGCGCCGACGTCTTCCGCATGTACATGATGTTCCTCGGCCCGTACGAGGAGGGCGGAGACTTCCGCGACGAAGGGATTGCCGGTGTACGGCGCTTCCTCGACGGCGTGTGGCGACTCGTACGCGAACGTGACGGCCAGGCGTGTGCGTCCGAAGCGCTCAAGCGGGCCACGCATCGAGCCATCAAGAAGGTTGGAGAGGATCTCGAACACCTCCGCTACAACACGGCCATTGCCGCGCTGATGACACTCTTGAACGACATTCGCCGCTTCGGTCCTCCTGACCGCTGGGTGCTCGAGAC
>JBHHYR010000286.1:0-4288 GCA_046757585.1 Binatia bacterium
GATCACCTGCCGCGACCACAGCCGCGGCGGCCTCGCGGCCGACCGGACCGTCCAGACCTGCTGGGACGCCGACCGGCTCGACCTCGGCCGCGTCGGCACCCGCCCGCACCCCGGCCGCCTTTGCACCCCCGAAGCCCGCGAGCCGGCCTTCCTCGAAGACTGCTACCGGCGCAGCTGCGCCTGGTAGGCCAGTCGCAGTAGGAATCATGGTCACCCATAACCCCCTGCACAGATCCCGGCGAGCGGCATTACCGCACCGGGCTCCTGCCTTGGGTAGTGACGGCGAAGCGAGCCCACGGATAGGGATGGCAGACACGCGCAGACGGAAGCCAGCGGTTGATGTAACGTCTCATCCGCTGCCACGGGAGTCGGTGCTTCTGACTGCGGCGCCGGAGCGTGCGAAGCCACAGCCTCCCGACCTCCTGACGGAAGACGCCAATAGCCCAGCCGTTCAGTGGCACACCGAAGTACCGGGCGTGCCCCATCACGACCGAGCGCAGATAGGCGCCCTGCTCCGGGATGGCTTGATGCATGCGTCGCCAGAGCTCTTGCTTGACTGCCTTGAGCTTGGTTTGCATGCGCCGTCGCATCGTCTGTCGAAGCACGATGAACCTTCCGTGCCGCGTCTTCCCACAGCTATGGGTAAATCCGAGGAAATGGAAAGTGCCGGGCTTCGGACCCCGACCGTTGCGCCAGTCCCGCTCGGCATATCGACCGAAGGGAATCAGCCGGGTCTTCGTGGGGTGCAGTTCCAGTCCGAACCTCGCAAATCGCTCGCGAAGCTCTTCGAGGAACCGCTCGGCCTCTTGACGATGCTCGAATCCAACGACGAAGTCGTCGGCGAAACGCACGGTTACGACATCTCCGCGCGCCTGCTTTCTTCTCCACTGCTGGATCCAGAGGTCGAACACGTAATGGAGATAGACGTTAGCCAGCAGCGGGCTGATGCTCCCGCCCTGAACCGTGCCTTTCTCGGTCCGTGTTCGCCTCCCTTCCTCCAACACGCCCGCTTTGAGCCACTTCTGGATCAATCGCACGACGCGTCGGTCCGCGATGCGGTGCTCGATGAATTTCACCAGCCATCCGTGGTCAAGGTTGTCGAAGAAGCCACGGATATCGGCATCGAGCACCCAGTTCACTTTTCTCCGGTGGATTGCGGTGGCCAGGGCATCGAGAGCATGATGCGGACTTCGCCCCGGGCGGAATCCGTAGGAAAAACCGCAGAAGTCGACCTCGTAGAGGGCATTCAGGACCTCGACGACGGCGCGCTGGACGAGCTTGTCTTCCAGTGCGGGAACGCCGAGCGGCCGCTGCCGCCCGTCCGCCTTCGGGATGAATGTTCTACGGACCGGCCTCGCACGGTACGCCCCCCGTTGCAGCCGTCCGGACAGGTCCTGGAGATTAGCCTCCAGGTTCTCCCCATAGTGCCGCCACGTCTCGCCGTCGACTCCTGCAGCCGCGTCTCGTTTCAGTCCCGAGTATGCATGCTGCAGTCGTCTCAGGTCGTAAACATGATGGAGCAGCGCCGTGAACCGCTGCCGCCTATCTTTCCGGGCGGCCCCTCGTATCCGCTCCAACGCGCTGGGCGCGCTTTGCCGGCCCTGTGTCCGGTGCGCGTTTTGTCGGAGCGTCTTCCCCTCGGCCAGCTTCCTTCCCTCCATCGCCTCCGCTGCCGGTTCCTCGGCTTTGTTCGGCGACTTCCCCGGTGTCGGGTCGGAGGAGGCGCAGGTGATGTTTCACCTGCTGGCCTCCGTCCGCCGCTCAAACCGGACATGCAGTTCTCCCGCATCCGGCTTTCACGAAGACCCGGCGTACCGGGAGGCAATGGAAGGAACCAGACCGACGAGGTTCACAAGCCCGTACTCGCCGTACAGCGTGGCACGTGGCAGTGTCTTCCAGCCGCAGCAACGCCAGCGTTTATACCGATGCGACCAGAGACGCCGTACGATCCACCCGTCGAGTCGGTGAAAGAGCCCTCGGACGTGGGCACGTCGATAGTAATTGCCCCACCCGCGCACTACGGGATTGATCTCCTGGATCAGCTCCCTAGTCGTCAGCGGCACGCGACGTCGAGTTCGCCGACGAATCTGGTCCTGGAAGCGCCGGATCGATTGGGCCCGGGGATAGGCATACAACGCCCCGGCCCGGGTACCACTCACGATCTTACCCGGGGCCAGCCGCAGCTGGCGTTGCCCAAGCTTGATCTTGTACCCGAGAAACTCGAACCCGTGCCGGACATGCACGACCCGCGTCTTCTGCGGGTTGATGCGCACGCCCAGTGCCTCCAGGATCCTGATCGCGGTTCGCAGCGCCGCTCGTGCCTCCACCGCCGACGAACAGGTGATTACCCAATCATCTGCAAACCTCGTGAGCTGATAACCTCGGCGTCGCATTTCCTGATCAAACGGCGTCAGGAGGATGTTGCTCAGCAGAGGCGAGATCACCCCACCTTGCGGGGTCCCACGCTCCGTCGGAAAGAGCCGCCCCTCTCCGTAGCTTCCGGCCTTGAGGATTGCCCGGATCAGACGAAGCACGCGCCCATCAGCGACGCGCTCGGCCACCAGGGTCAGAAGCTTCTCGTGGTCGACGGACCCAAAGAAATCCGTCAGGTCTGCGTCCACGATCCACTCCCGCCCAGCGTTGATCTCCTTCCATACCTTGCGCAGGGCGTCCTGCGGCGATCGCCCCCGCCGGTATCCGAAGTTGGCGTCGTCGAATATCGGCTCGAAGATGGGCTCCAGTCGGTTGAGCAACGCCTGCTGGCAGACTCGATCATAGACGGTCGGAATTCCCAGCGTGCGATGCTCTCCCGGCTTGCCCGCCTTCGGGATCCGCACCTGCCGCACTGGCTGCGGAGAGTACGTGTCACTGCAGAGCTCTCTGCCCAAGCGGTCGACCTGCTCCTCGAGCTGCTCGCCGAAGGCTTCGATACTCTGCCCGTCGACACCACCCGCACCCTGATTGGCCCGGACGCGTTCCCAGGCGATCTCCAGATTCCTTCGCTTGTAGACCTTGTCGATCAGCGAGTGGACCTTCCTTGCTCCTGTCGGATTGATCCAGTCCGTAAGTCTCCTCGGACGACCATGTACGGGTCTTTCCCTGACGGAACTGTTCCACCTGGTCGCCCTTGCTCGCTCTTGCGGCCCTTCTCGTTCCGACGGCCTTCGCCGACCGCCTTCCCCAGCCCACTCGGGCTGCCGATCGCTCGGTCGCACGGCTTTCACCGTGCTTCGGGTACTACTCGGTCGTCCGACGACTCGCTGGGCCCCGCTTCCCACTTCGCTTGCGCTTATAGGGTCACTTCCTCCGGTGCCACCCGGAGACCCGGCGAGTCCTCCTGGAGTCACGTGCTGGTCTTCCGTACCGTGCCGTCCGCACACACCTTGGTGCGGTGGGTGGATGAGAACGCCTTCGCCCCCATAGTGCGGGCTCGACCTTGCCCCACCTTTGGCCGACCGGTTCGTCATCGGGATTGCTCCCATCGACTACGGCCCGGTACTTCTCCTCATGCCCTTCGGATTCCATCTCGCGATGGACACCCTGCCCTCCGGAGTCCTACGAGAGGTGGCTTCAGGTCCGCCTTGGCTGTGTCCGGCTCTCGCCTTCGTGCCCGTGTAGGCTTTTCCATACCTTCCTCTCCCTCCGGCCAGCGAGGCATTACCCCCGCCTTCGGATACGGCGCCCCTCATCCGGGCGCCGGAGGGACTCAAACCCTCCTGACCAGCGCGCTGTCCAGCGCACACTACGAGGCTGTCCGACTTCCCTCCCCCGTTCATCATCGGCGTGCCCCCTGGGGGTTCCCGACGCGGCCTGCGACGTCGTCGCTCGCAGACGGAGGTGGGATCTCCCGGTTCCCGTGCGAGGTGCTTGCGTGCATGCTCGGGGTCTCTGACCGCGCGGGGTCCTGGGGCGCCTCGCGATCTCGGCACACCCGGTATGGCCTTCCGCCATCCTCCACGGCGTCGGCACCCCGGAGTACCCGCACTTGCGGGGCATGGATTTCGCGGCTCAATACCTGGCCTGCACGTTCCCCTGTCAACGCTTCGCCGACGTGGTTACCCGCGCCCACGCATGACTCGGGGCCGGTGTGGGTCGCTACTCCTTCACCGTATGGAACTTTCACCCACTACACCTCGCCGGTTTGACCGGCGCACGGAGGCCGCCCATGGCTGAGCGTTGGGCTCGTTACAGCCTCACGGCGGAGCTGCTCTCCGACGCGCACTTCGGCTCGGGCTCGGGAGGCGTCGGCATCGACGCACTCGTCGCGCGCGATCGGCACGGCCAACCC
>JBHHYR010000287.1:0-4287 GCA_046757585.1 Binatia bacterium
TCAATCGCAGCGACGAGAGCCACCAGATGCTGTGGGGGAAGCTGAAAGATCAGGTCCTTCAGCTCCTCGACTGTGAGTTTCAATCTCGGACGGGGCATCGATTTCACCTCCACCTTGTTGTCAATGCTCATCGTTCGGGCGCGTCGGGCGTCTCGTCTATCAGCAGTCCCGGCTGAATCCAGAAGATGCTTGCCCCATACCTCGCTTGCGCGACCGCGTGGTCAAACAATCCGCGTGCTTCGAGGGGGCACGTGCTCAATTCGAAGCCGTCAGCCATAACGAGCACGATGTCGATATCGTTGGGTTCCGGCTTCGCAGTAACGTAGCTTCCGAAGATGCCAAAGCGCTGCAGCTGTCCCGTGCGTCGGGCGAGCTCGTGGACATGAGAGAGACGGCGGGTGCACAAACCGCGCTGTCTGCCGCCGCCGCCAAAGCGCGTCATCACCTCTTCCAGGGTGCTGGATGTATCCCCGACGCCAAATCGCCACTGTCATCGAAATCGGGTAGCGGCATGTGTGTATTCGGCTCGAGTCCGTAACCTCAATCCGAGCACAAAGAGAGCAACCGCCGATGGACGCCGATACAAGACCATTGCGAATTTCGGATTTCGAATTGCGGATTGAACCGCCGATGCCACTGCCTGTGCTGATCGCTGACGGCTGATCATTGGAGATTGCGGATTGCGAAGACTCGGAGGTTAGAAAGGTGCATTTCGAATTTCGTGTTGCAAAAAGACGGAAGGACTTCTCGCGCCAAGACGCCAATACCAGCCTGCTGCAGGAGATGACTTCGGGCAAATTCGCAATCCGCACTCGAAATCACAAGGGACTGAACAAGAGCCGGTCCTGATATTCGTTAGCCATCGAAGCGGACCAGATCAGATGCAGTTCCTCGATGATGTCCCCGATCCCCACACCGGGGCGGATCCAGAAGAGGCCGGGAATGTGTCGGCCAACGGCAAAGTGTTCGGAGACATGGACCGGCATTGTCGCCCGGTTTTCAGTAACCAAGATGTAGCCCGTTTGCTCCAGCCAGCGGAGAATATCGGGATCGGACATGCCTGCAGCAGGAGCACCTGAGTCACCAACAGCCAACACTTCAATGCCGGGATTCCGTCGACGGAGTTGCCGCTGGATGGCCCGATTGATGTGCTCGTCGAGCAGGAAGCGGGGCTTCATCCCCCCACAGTCGGCACCGGCGGAGGCTCTTCACGTACCGCCCGCCGTTGCCGGTCCAACCGTTCGCGCAGAGAGCGCACGAACTCCGACGGAGAACGATATTGCTCCTGCCACGCATCCTCTTGCCGCCGTCTGACCTTCCTCAAATAGGTATCTACCTCGCGGCGATTTGCCAGATAGTACGTGAGGGTGGCGTGAACTTGCTCAAGCGAGATGGTCGGATAGCGCAGGACGATTTCCTCGGGACTCGCCCCTTCCTGGTAGTCGCGAAGGACCGTTTCAATGCCGACGCGCGTTCCGGCGATGCGTATGCTGTCGTTCCCTCTGAACTCGAAATAGCTCTGCAACTCCATCGGCTTCTCCCCTTGGCTGTCGTCGTGATCTCGCGACTGCATTCTAGTCTTTCTGCATCGCGTATGGGAGGGGGGCGATGTGCTGGTTGAACCAGCGCGACAACGGGAGCCCTGGCTCGGGTTCAGGTCTGGAAAGTAGACTTTGCTCATGGCTTCTCAGACCAGACACCTTGCGCAGAGCTCTTCGGATTTCGGATTCAACCGCCCATGTCACTGCCTGTGCTGATGGCTAAGAGCTTCTTCCATTTCGGATTGCAGATTTCGACCCCTCTTCCCGTCTCCCCTTGCGAAGGGGAGACGGGGAGGGGTGGAAATCGAAATGCGGCTTGCAACCTCCCTTCTCCCACTGCGAAGGGAAGACGGAGAGGAAGGGGGAGTCTTGGATTGCGACCCCTTTTGTATTCCCCCTTACCAAGGGGAGAAAAGAAGAGGGGTTCACCGCGCCCCCAGGCAGAGGGGTAGGGTGAGCGGATGAGATGTCGGCGCACCACCGCAGGGAGTTCCAGTGGGTCCCCTCACACTCAGGTCCGGCCGGAGCCAAGAATCCGCTCGAGGCACTCCAGCTCGGGCGGCAGTGGCTGCCGCCACAACCAACTCGCTTCTAGCCAGAAGCCCGGGATTGCGGTGCTCGCGACGCGGCCCTTGGCGTGACGTGTCACACGATACGGCGCCGTGGCTCGCCCAGCGCGCTGGTGCCGGATGAGAGCCCGCTTCTGCACGTCCACTGCCCAATATTCCTTGACGCGATGCCTCTGATAGTTGGCGGCCTTCGTGTGGAGATCGTGATGCCGCGTCCCTGCGGACACGATCTCGACCACCAATGCCGGCGCGCCAGCAAAATACTGCTCGCCGAGACGGCCGAGATCCGCCTGCGGGACGAAGAAGATGTCGGGCTCGTAGTCGAGGCCGGGCCGCAGACGGACCACGGCCGGACCGTTGAGCACCGTGCCCAGTCGGTGTCTGGCCACATATCCGGTGAGCACGAAGCTGACGAGGCCGACCAGCCGCTGGTGGCGCGTCCCTGCGGGCGAATGCATGATCACCTCCCCCTCCTCGAACTCCACCAGGCGCGTTTCGGGCGCCTCCGCAAAGTACCGCGCCTCCGTCCACCCACCGACACGCAGCAGGTAGGGCTCACGCGCTTCAGCACCGCTCGCGGTGGTCACTCGTAAGGGGAGACCCATCGTTACTCTCCAACGGAGGTTACCGTATCACACCGCCCGCCGCGGAGCACACTCGGCAAGGGGAGGAAAATTTCGGATTGCGGATTGCGTTTCTCTTTTCATCGCCTCCCGGGGGGCGAGGGGATGAGATGCCTGCGCAGCACGGCAGAGAATGCGGAGGCGGTTGAAGGGGTGTGTGTTCTGAGGCTCCCGTGGCTGATCGAGTTGAAGCTGGCTGCAGGGATGACGCTTCCCCACCGCCTCCGGGACTTGGCCGACGTGCAGGAGATCGTCAAGGTGCGGCAACTCGATGAGCAGTTCGCGGACCAGCTGGACGCGAGCGTACGTCCGACCTTCCTTGATCTGCTGCGTGCGGCCAAAGCGGGCGCGCCGTCCCGATGATGTGACGGCGCGCCGCCGGCGGAGAGAAGAAAGAGGCCTCTGCCGTGAGAATTCCTGCCTTCATCGCCCTCGCGTCACCGCCGCGATGTGGCGGTCCACCATGGCCGCCATGTCGCAGAGGTCCGCCACCAGCGCCTGGCGCCGTGCATGGATGGTTTCTCGATCTGGCGGATGGTCGGCCAAGGCGAGCGCTGCGGACACCCCGGCACGGCTGTCGCTGAACACCTGCATCAGCCCATATTGCTTTTCCAACACCTGCATGTTGCCGCAACGGCCTGCCCACGACGAAATCAGAACCGCCGGGACTCCAAGCAACGCGGCTTCGGTGGCCATGCTTGGGCTTTCGCCGACTACGATGCCCGCACACGCGAGAACGTGATGGATCCGGTCGGCGCGCACGCGCGCGGTGTACGGCTGCAGCGCCGGTGGAACCGGCCCTTCGGCGGAGATGTATACCCGCAGCTTGCGCGCCAGCTGCTCCACCAGAGCCACTGCGCCCGCGGCACCGAGGCCGCGCTCACCCCAGTCGTGCGCCGCACCCCAATGTACCAGCCGGACCACCGCGTACGGAACGCCCGGGTCAATACCCTCCGCACGCGCCACCGCCGGCTCCGGCTGGAACTCGGCTGGGTTCAGATAGGTCCACTCGTGGAAGCCACGGTAGACGTGGTGGCGCGGCCCGAAGCGGCCGTTGAACCACTCGGGGGTGAGGATCCGATCGGCGAAGGGAAAGGCGATGCGGTTGCTGAGCGAAGCGGTGTCCGTATCGGTGAGCGCGATGTTCGGTACGCCGAGCAGGCGGGAGGGCAGGGCGGTGGTAATCCCCGCCACCGACAGGACGACGTCGGGACGGAAACGGCGGATCCAACCGGCGAAGCGCAGCCAGCGCCACGGAAGCTCGAGGGCGGTTCGCCACCCATGCCGCTGGCGCGACAAGCAGACGTACGGCAGATCGTAGAGATCGAGGAGCCGGTGCGTGATGTCCTTGTCCCGCGTGACAATCTGCACCACATCGCCCCGCGTTTCCCACCGACGAATCAGGGGGCGAAAGAAGTGGACGTGCTTGGGATGATGGATGTCGAGCAGAATGCGCATGGTGTTCACCGCTCTGCTCCCTCTCCCTTCGGGAGAGGGTGGGGGTGAGGGGGTTGGATGATCATGGCTCAGTGGAGCTGCGCGGATATTTCATCC
>JBHHYR010000288.1:0-4263 GCA_046757585.1 Binatia bacterium
CGAACGCGGCTACCGCAATGCCGTGTTCCGCGCCCGCTGGGGGGAGGGGCGGGACATCGGCAATCGTGATGTCCTTGCCGACTGTGCCGAAGCTGCAGGCGTCGCGCGCGGCGAGTTTCTCGAGGCACTCGCTGCCGGGCGCTATCATGACGAGGTGCCGAAAGCACTCCGGCTCTGCATGCGGGAGCGCATCTTCGGCGTGCCGACTTTCGTGGTCGCCGGCAGGCGCTTCTGGGGCAACGATCGGATCGAATTCCTGCTCGAGGAACTCGGGAAGACCTGAGAGGGAACCGCTCCGCGACGGTGGCTGCCTGGCGCCTGTTTCGGGGTGAGCGATCAAAGACCGTTCACCCGCCTGAGCTAACCGAGGGTACAGTCGAGGAAGCCGTTGCCGAAAATCTGGCCGATCAGCAATCGCTGGCCGCGCACGGCGGCGACGCTGGCCGCAGCGATCTGATCACCGGCGTTGAGATAGATCTCGTCGACCTGGTACCTGCCCCCTCCCCCTGCAGACACGCGGAAGACTTGCGCTGGGGCCAGGACGGAGGGGTCGTCACGGAGCGCCATCACCTTGAGGAGCTTCGGATGAGCGCCGATCCAGAGGTTGCCGCCGGCATCTACTTCGATGTTGTCGACCCCGCTGCCGATGAAGATCGCGTCGCGCCGCGTGAGCTGTTCGGTGCGGGGATCGCGGTCGTAGACGAGCACGCGGCGCTGCGTCATAGCGGCCACGTAGAGGGTCCGACCGTCTGCGCTGACGTTGATCCCATTCGGAAAGACTAGGCCTTCCAGGGCTGGACGAAACATGCCGTCTGCGTAGTACACGACTTTCGCCCCGGGGAGCTGGAGGAACGTTTCCAACGTCTGCATCATTCCCGGGGGGTAGTTGTTCGTGTTGGTCAGATAAAAACGATCGAAGCCGACCGCCACCAGATCGTTGGGCATGACCAGGAGCGGATCGGTCAGCGAGGCACGACGGACGAGCGCGCCATGCTTGAGGTCGAAGATCTCCACGGTATGCGCCGGCTGCCCGCTCGGTGGGTGATTGATCACGTAGAGGGCCGCCCGCTCGTCTTTCCCCGCCCACAGGCTCAGTCCATGCGGCTGAAAGGTGATATCGGCGTTGGGGGTCAGGTTGACCGGGCTGGGATTCGAAGCGGTCAGGTCGTAGGCGAAGATGGCTCCGGGCACCGGTCTGCCCGCCAGGCTGGCGCGCCGGTCAGCCGCTGAGATATAAGCCACGCCCGTCCGCGGGTCGATCGTCAGATCCTCCGGGCCAACTGGGCCCTTGATCAGGCGGCAGTGGCCCGCGAAGTGCGGCGTGATGGTTCGGAACTGGCCGGCGATCCAGAGAATACGCAGGATGAGCGCGCCCACCACGACGGCGATCACCGCGAGCGAAATGAGAATCGGTCTGTGCCGCATCGTGTCCTCCCAGAATCGATCGGCGCCGTTCCTTCAGGGCTGCGCCACGTCCGTGGAGCCCGCGCGCCGCCGCAGCGCTGCTCGAGCCTCGGCGCGGTCGTCGAAGCGCACCCGGCGGTCTGCAAACACCTGCGCGGTCTCATGTCCCTTGCCGGCGATGAGCACGAGGTCACCCGCCTCCGCCAAGCGCACGGCTGTCGCGATCGCCTGGGCGCGGTCCGGCTCTATTGTCACCCGCTCCGCAAATCCCTCGACCGCGCGCATACCCGCGACGATCTCCGCAATGATCGCCTGAGGAGGCTCGGAGCGCGGGTTGTCCGAGGTGACGATGACCAGGTCACTGAGCTGCGCTGCAATGCGGCCCATCACCGGCCGCTTGCTGCGGTCGCGATCACCGCCGCAGCCGAACACGGTAATCACACGGCGGGGATGGAGCAGGTGCGCGCTGCGCAGCAGCCGATCGAGGGCATCCGGCTTGTGCGCGTAGTCGACAGCGACGGTGAAGTCCTGGCCACAGTCTATTAATTCAAACCGGCCGGGAACCGCGGGTGCGCTGACAAGACCGCGCTGAAAGGCGGTTGGGTTCAACCGCAGGGCGACGCCCACGGCGATCGCCGCCAGGGCGTTCTGGACGTGAAAGTCACCGACGTGCGGCAGTGCGATCGCGCACGTCCCGCACGGAGTCAGCGCAACGAACCGCGTCCCCGCCAGGCTAGTCTCAATCTGTCGGGCCGACACGTCTGCGGCGTGGTCGATTCCAAATGTGAGCAGGGCGCCGCGGTTGGCGGCGCGAATCTGCGCGCCGCAGGGATCGTCGGCGTTGACCACCGCGGTCCCGGCCTTGCCGCCGTCGCCGAGCTCTTCGAACAGGCGACCTTTGGCCCGCAAGTACTCGGGCATGCCGGGATGAAAATTCAGATGGTCCTGGCTGATATTGGTGAATACCGCGATATCGAACGCCACGCCCGCAACGCGGCGCAGCTCCAGCCCATGTGAGGAAACCTCCATGACGACGGCTTGGCAGCCGCGCTCGACAGCCATGCGCAGCAAGCGCTGCAGTTCCGGAGCCTCGGGCGTGGTCTGTACCGCCGGTAAGACGGTGTCCCCGAAACGATATTCGATCGTGCCGAAGCGGGCCGCGCCAATGCCTGCGGCCCGGAGGATCGATTCGATGAAGTACGCCGTCGAGGTCTTGCCGCTTGTGCCGGTTACGCCGATGACCATGAGTGCCCGTGAGGGGTGGTCGAAGAACTCGCAGGCCATGGCTGCAATCGCCAACCAGCAGTCGCGCACGCGCACGACTGTGATACCCGGCGGGGCGGCGATGCTACGGTCCACCACCAGCGCCGTCGCGCCGCGCTCGACGGCCATCGAGATGAACGCGTGGCGGTCGGCGCGGATCTCACCGCCGCCGGTGTGGTAGCCTGGCAGGCACACGAAGACGTCGTTCCGTTCCACCTGGCGGGAGTCCGAGGCGATGCCGTGGACGGGGATGTTCAGAGTTCCCGACAGGAGGTCGGCCGGAATGCCGCGGACAAGCTCAGCAAGCAGTTTCAAGGCCGCTGATCGGGTTGAGACGGTAGGGGCGCCGCGCGGAGTTTCTCGGCAACAGCCGGGACGGCCTTCAAAAGCATATCGACGCGAGCCATCTCGGCACCGACCGTTGCGCTCAGCGTGCGTTCGTACTCGGCGAGCGCTGTGTCCAGCTCCGCAGCCTTGTCCGGCAGCACCGTGTCCTTTTCACCCAAGCAGGCGTTCACAGGCTCTGCCATCTTTTCGAGCTTCTTTTCCCCGTCCTTGCCCAGCTTGGCGTTGATGCTTTCGCTCCACACGGCATGAAAAGCATACGTCGCCGGGACCTGGCGGCGAAGACCAGAGGACAACACATAGAGTTGACCAGCCAAGCTTTCCGGGGAGGCGATCTTCCGCCGCGTCACGAGCGCGTTGAGCCGCACGAACCGGTCGCGCAAGCGCTGCAAGCCCATCTCCCGCGCCAGCAGTGCGATGGCGCATTGGAATTCTTTCTGCGTAAGCTGCGCCATACCCAATGCGAGCTCTCTTGCTCCTGGCTGTCTCAGGTGTCAAGCCCCTGGCTGCCACCACATCAGCCTGTGGCCTACGCCAAGGCGGTGGAGCGAGCCGCAACCGAGTCTGCGGCGGACAGCGACCCGGGACCGGGAACGCTGAACTCCTGTACGACCGTGCCCTCGAGTGCCTGCTGCACGAGGGCGTGGATATCGAGCACCTGTTCCGCCTCTTCGATCTGTCTGCGCGTCGTGCGCACGGCCGGATGGCGTGGCACGAAGAGCTGGCAGCAGTCCTGGTCGGGTAGAATCGAAACCTGGAAAGTCCCAATCTTCTCGGCTTGCGCACTGATCTCGGCCTTATCCATGCCAACCAGGGGCCGCAGCACGGGGAGCGACGTGGCCTGTTCGACCACTGTCAGGTTCGACAGCGTCTGCGACGCTACCTGCCCGAGACTTTCGCCCGTCACCAGGGCGCTGGCCTTGGCGGGCCCCGCCAGCGCTTCGGCGATGCGCATCATCATGCGCCGGTACAGGATGACCCGGTACGGGCGCGGTACCTGCGAGACAATCTGGCGTTGGATTTCGCCGAACGGCGTGACTCGAATTGATAGCGTGTGAGCAGACGGACAAGCTCGGCGGCCTTCTCGCGACCGGTGCGGTCCTGATACGGGGCGCCGTGAAAGTGAACGAACTCCAGCCGGCAGCCGCGTCGCATCATACGGTAGCCGGCCACCGGTGAATCGATCCCACCGGAGAGCAATGCGACAGCGGTGCCACTGCTCCCGACCGGCAAGCCCCCGGGACCGGGCAG
>JBHHYR010000289.1:0-4242 GCA_046757585.1 Binatia bacterium
TGGGGAATCCTGGCAGCCTTTGCCATTGGCTTTGCGTGGTACGTGGGCGCGCCTCTGATCATCGGCGAGCGTTGGGCCGACAAGAAGGACGAGGCCATCCAACTCGTCAAGGACTCGAAGCCACTGGGGAACGAGACCCTGTACGACATGATTCGCGGCTTCTCACAGAAATCCAAAGGGAGCAAAGTCTACATTGGAGAGTTCAACTGGGATGCCATGCAGCACGAGGGCCCCGAGTACGAGGTGACCCTCCTGTGGACCGAAGGCTCGGAACGGAAAGTAGCGGTCTGGCGGGTCAACCTGAAGACCAAGCAGATCCGGCCGCAAGGCAACGAAGCAGCCAGCCTGCCGCGCCGGCTCGCAGGGCAGCGAGCACCGTAATCTTCATCCGGATGCGCGATCGGCACCTACCGGTCGCCGGTGCGCTTTCACATACCAGTCATACGCGCGCGCCAGCATGTCCACGTTTGTCAGGCGCGGCCGCCAGCCGAGTCGGCGCTGTGCCTTCGCGATGTCCATGACGAAGTCTCGATAGAGAAACGGGATATACTCGGGCTGCAGGGGCATCAGACGTAGTCGGCCGAGGCACCGCAGCACCGTGGCAGTTGGTTCCTGTGGCACCCGCCACAAGGCTGAACGCGTCCCGGTTCGCAGCCGTACCTGTTCCGCCTGTTCAACCACCGGCAAGGGATCCGCGCTGCCGATGTTGAACGCTTCGCCCCCGACGCCAGGAATCGTGGCGGCTCGCCAGCATGCGAGGACACAATCTTCAACAGCCGTCATCTGAAACCGGTTGTGACCATCCCCGACGTATGCGATCGGCCGATTGCGCGCCATGCTGCTCACGAGGAGTAACAAGAAGCGATCAGTGAGCCCGGGGCCCACGAGGATCGACGGCCGAAGGATCACCGTTTCCAGCCCGTCGCCTCGCCAAGCTCGCCGGCAACAGTCCTCCGCTTCCAGCATGAACCGACCGTATGCCGTCACTGGTCGTTTCGAGTCGTCCTCGTGAGCCGGCATCTGCGACGGGTAGCCGTACACCTCGGCGCTCGAGCAGAAGACGAACCGGGAAGCTCCTGCCTCAACGGCGGCACGCACGGCGTTGGCCGTCCCTCCAACGACGCTGCCGCGCAAGACTTCCGACGGCCCTCGTGCCTGCGGCATCATCGCGGCGAGATGAAACACCGCCTGTGTTCCCCGCATTGCTGCTACCAGTGATCGGATGTCGCACAGACCCCCGTACACAACCTCCGCCCCCGCAGGGAGCCCCGGACTCCGCTGCGAATCAAAGACGCGCACGCCTTCACCCGTTTCACCGAGGTATCGTGCCAGATAGGTCCCGAGAACGCCGCTTCCGCCGATGATCAGATACATGAAACTGGGGCAATTCCGCGCCGGCGGCCAGCCAAGCAACGCTCAGGCCGGCTCAGTCATTCAGGTCCCGCTCAGGCGTCCGCTCGATGTCGCCCGGAGGCGCCCCGCGGCTGCCGCGGTGGGCAAGCCATTCATCCCGCTTCCGAGCCGCTTCCAGCGCATGCTCTTCAACCAACCAGTCCGGGCAGAGCCGCAAGAAGCAGCGGGACGCAAGAATGATCAGCACGAGATCGTCGACGAAGCCCTCTGGCACCACATAATCAGGCAGCAGGTCATGCCGCGCCACGCCGTAGACGACGGCAAAGGCCAGTAGCGCTTTGCCAACCATCGGCGCCCTACGGTCGGCAAGCAGCCGCACGTAGACTGCCGCAGCGAGTGTCATCGATGCCCAGAAGGCCTGGAAGCCGCGTTCGCGCCACGTTGTTAGCAGTGCACGGTCGAGCAACGGCGCGAGCAAGCCCACGAGGCTGAACCCGAGGGCCGCCGTTACCCAATCGACCCACTTGGTGGCAGACCAGCGGATGGTTTTGACGAGCCGGCGCACGCGGCGGCGAACTGTCTTGAAAAGGTTCGTCGTGCCCAGACTGAGCCGCCGCTCGAACACTGGAGCGGCCCAGCCCGTAGCGAGAGCGGGAGCCACCCCCATGGAGCCCCGCAAACACGACCCCATAACGGAACTCCCCAGTGAACTTCTCACCGCCGACTTCGCCCACATGCGGCTCACAAATCCCCAAGACATCTGCCCCGGCCTCGGAAGGTTGCACCTCGGAGCCACGACGGCAGCGCTCTCAAACGGCCAGGCAAGTACAAACAAGCACGCGGCGCTTGTAACGAAAGCGATGACGCCTGTTGGGGGCCTCACGGGACCATCGTCTCCCGCCGACTGTTTAGCATATCTGTCACGGAAAGCACCCTCGCCCTGACGGCTCAGGGCTGGCCGGCAGACCGTCACTCAACAGCCAGGAGGCGTTCCAACTTCTCTCGCACTACGTTTGGATCGACTATTGGTTTAGCAACGTAGTCGTTGCAGCCGGCTGCCAAGGCCTTTTGTTCGTCACCCGCCATGGCTTGCGCCGTCAGGGCAATGATGGGAATTCCCCGCCCCTTCTCGAGCGACCGAATTCGTCGTGTCGCCTCCCATCCATCCATGATCGGCATCTTCAGATCCATGAAGATCAGATCGGGTGGAGCGCTTTCTACCATCCCGACTGCTTCGCGCCCGTTGCTTGCTTCGACGATCTGGAAATCGCCGAGCCTCCTCAGCCGGTAGACCAAGATCCGCCGGTTATCGAGATTGTCCTCCACAACCAAGATCGTCTTCTTTCGTGCCATCGCGCTTTCGCCAGTCACCTTCCCACTGCTAGACCGGGCAGGTTTCCGCGACATTCCGCACAGCAACTCTCATTCCCACCACCAGCCCGAAGCCGCTTCCCCACAAACGACATGGCGGCCGGCCGCCGGCACAAAACTGAACACCTGGCCGCACATCGGTGTGCCCCGTCCGTGCACAAAAAAGGCCGGCCATCCATGGATGACCGGCCTCTCACCTTCCCGAGCCCGCCCGACAGTCTACTGGGTCGTTACGCTAAAGCGGACGAAATCGCCCTTCCCCGCGTTTGTCCCGACTTGGTCCACGTTCACCGCCACGGAACCGCTGCCGTGAAACTCCTCCGCGACCGCCAGGAGCCCATGGCCGGTCGTCACGTCGCTGGTATGGACAGGTCTAATCCTCGTTTGCCCGGTCAGCGTGCCCTGAACATTCACGTTGAAAATCGAGGAGGCTTCCTGGCCCGCACGCGCGTCGATATTCGACAGCTGTGTCTCCTTGAAGCACTGCACGCGGGCGCTCGTCGAGAAGCGCTGCTCGAACTCATTGAAGATGAGGAACTGCGCCGTTGTAATCGGCTGCGCCTCCGGACCGGTCAGCGTCAAATCCTGGCTACAGGGAACCAACGTCAGATCCGTCGTGATCGTGTTCCCGGTAACAGGGTCCGCAGCACCGTCAAAGAAGTTATCGAGAACCAGTGTGTTTGGGCAGCCGACGTATTCTGCCGAGCCACACTCTGCCGATCCGGCCGTGTCTCCAAGACACATCACGACACCACATGTGCTGTTCGGGCACTGTGCATCAGTGGTGCAGTTTCCGCCCACGTTGGACCCCGCGAGGCACTGGCGGCTTTGCGTGGCAGCATCGGTCACCAGGGTCTGAAAGCCGATCGCATTGTACGACCGCACATCGACGCTCCCGCCGGCGCCGCCAGCGACTGCGTAGATGGTCGCCTCACCCTTCAGGTCATTGGCGTTGATCGGTGTAGGGCTCAGCGGATCGTTGACCTCTACGCACTTGAGCTCGCCAACGAAAGTATCCCCCATCGGTGGAACCACGCCGGAGATCCCCTCACTCACCCGCCACCCCGTCGGCTGGTTTATGGTCAGCGGGACCGTGAAGTTCACTTCCTGCCAGGTTGCCGCATCGACGTAAAAGCAGTGCGCAAACCGTGCGTCGACCGCAGAAGTGTTCGTCAACTGAATGACCGTATCCAACGCCGGGGTGGAATTCACATCGACCACGACCTTCGGAAATACGAGATAACCCGCCGGTGCGTCAGAAGCAGGAAAGACTTGCGCCGCCCCCCGATGACCCAGCAAGAGGAGCAACGTCGCCGCTGCGAAGCCACCGACTCTAGCAATCGACAATGCCCGCTTCGCCATCGCGCCTCTCCTTTCGTTGATCCATTCACGCGGTCCAGCCTTGTCCCTCACCATGTCCACACCTCTCTACTGATCCGACAGCTGGATGGTGGCCGCTGCGGTCGTTCCGCAGGTCCCACCGGAACAGTCGCCGTCCCGGTTACACGCCTGGCCGTT
>JBHHYR010000290.1:0-4239 GCA_046757585.1 Binatia bacterium
AAGATGACACGCCGGATCGTTGGGGCGCTCCCTGGCTTGAAGCCGCCGGGAGCGGGACGGTTCTTCTACCCCCGCCACGGCTATGGCCAGATCAGCCGCGCGTTGGCGGAGGCCGCGCGCGGCGCCGGTGCGGAAATCCGGCTGCACACGCCGGTGCAGAGGGTGTGCCTGGGCACCCCGCACCGGATCGAAGTGGAATGTGCTGGCCAGGCACATGCGTTCGCGGCCGACTACATCTGGTCCACCATGCCGCTTCCCGGCCTGGCGCGGATGGTCGTGCCACGGGCACCGAAAAACGTGCTGGACGCATGCGAGCACATCGGATACCGGGCCATGGTGCTGGTGTATCTCTTGGTCGCCCAGACGCAGTTCACACCGTTTGACGCACACTACTTCCCCGAGTCCCACGTGCCGCTGACCCGGCTTTCCGAACCGAAAAACTACAGCGGCTCCACCGACCCAGAGGACCGCACCGTCTTGTGTGCGGAAATCCCGTGCGCCGTTCACGACCGGATCTGGCGTGCGTCCGATGCCCAGGTGGCCGACCTGGTGCGCGAGGCGCTGGCGGCCAGCGCGCTATCGATCCGCGCGCCGATTCTCCAGGTGGTGACGAAGCGGCTGCTGGCAGCCTATCCGATCTACCGCCGTGCCTACGAAGAACCCTTCAAGCGGCTGGACGACTGGATTGCTGGACTCGACAGGGTCCTGACGTTCGGCCGCCAGGGGCTGTTCGCCCATGACAATACGCATCACACGCTCGCCATGGCCTATGACGCGGTAGACTGCTTGAATGCCGCAGGTGAGTTCGATTGGAAACGCTGGCAGAAATGCCGTAGAGAGTTTGCAGCGCACGTGGTCGAGGATTGAGATCATGCGGATGGTGTGGCACGGCTGGAAACCGGTGACGGCAGGCACCCTTGTCCTGCTCGCCACCGGTATCGCACCCGCGGAGAACTCGCTCTCCTGTTCCCGTTACCTCGGGGGGTCAAGCAAGGATGCGATCCGCGGTATCGCCACCGACGATGCCGGCAACGTATACGTTACCGGGGGTACGAAATCGCCCGACTTTCCGGTCACGCCGCATGCGTACGACACGACGCTCGACACCAGCGGCTCTCCCGTGCGCGACGTCTTCGTGGCCAAACTGAATCGGTATGGGCAGATCATCTGGTCGACACTGATCGGTGGGCCGAACTACGACCGTGCATACGCCGTTCAGGTCGATCGTAAGGGCTATGTCTATGTCGCCGGCCGGGCTGGCGCCGGCTTCCCGGTGACTGCTGGCGCCTTTCAGCCCACGTTTCAGGGCGGTCAGGCGACGCGGCTCTACGGTCCGCAGGACGGTTTCATCTGCAAGCTCAATCCTGATGGCACAGCGCTCGTCTTCTGCAGCTACTTCGGCACGTCGGATCCCGAGATCGTTCGCGATCTGGCGGTGGACGCCAAGGGTGACATCTACCTCGCTAGTTCGCATTCTGGAGGGGCGTTGCCGCAGAGCTGGTTTCACAACGCGCTGCAGAAAGCACCACGCGGCGGCCGTGATGCGCTGATCGCTAAGGTGACGTCCGATGGTTCGCGGGTGCTCTGGGCAACCTACCTGGGCGGTTCGAAAGAGGAGAGCGGTGAGAATTCCATTCGTGTCGATCGGACCGGGCACGCTTATGTTCTGATGACGACCAGATCGACTGATATCCCCACAACGCCTGGGGCGTACGACCGAACATACAACGGTGGAAGCGATACTTACGTTGCAAAGCTGGCGCCCGACGGTTCGCGACTCGTCTACGGCACCTACCTCGGCGCGTCTCGGGACGAAGGCACGGAAACGCACGAGCTCGCCATCGATGCGCACGGCAATGCCTATGTTGCCAGCTTGACCATGTCACCAGACTTTCCGACCACAGCCGGTGTCTTCCAAACCACCTACGGTGGAAGCGGGGCTGAGGATACCGGGCGCGGCACGAACTACGCGGGTGACGTGTTCGTTGCCAAGATCTCGGCCGACGGCGCACGGCTCTTGGCGAGTACGTTCGTCGGCGGGCGCTTCGGTGAAGGGGCGGAGGGCGTCGCCGTTGATTCGGCCGGCGATGTCTATGTCAGCGGTGCGACCTACTCGAGCAACTTCCCGGTGACTGCCGATGCGTTTCAGGGCAGCAAACGGGGCGGCGCAGATGCGTTCTTGTTCCGACTTTCCGCGGATTTCACGCGACTGGTGTACTCCACCTACCTGGGTGGCACTGGGAAGGACCTCGCCCGCACCGCCGCTATTGATCCGCAAGGCAACATGTACATCGCTGGCAGCACCAAGTCTGATGATTGGCCCACCCGCAGCCCTTTCCGAAGGACACGCGCCCGCAAGCAGGACGCAGTTCTCGCCAAGATCACCTTTGCGCGCGCCGTCGGGGGGCAGCCGTCAGTTGTCAGGGGAAACGACGCAGCAAAACAGGAGAGTTTGCCATGATCAGCGTGCTGAGCACCGTGTTCCGGGCGGGAGTGCATCCCAGCTGGCCCTTCGTCGTTCTCTATGTGGGCCCAGACCAGATGCTACCACTGACGTCGGCGCTGGGCGCCATCATGGGCGTGCTGCTGATCTTCTGGCACCGCGTGGTTGCATGGGGACGCAAGGGGTGGCGATTCTGCCTGCGTAAGCTCGGGCGGCCAGTGGAGCCAGAAACGGAACCCCTCGACGCAAAGAAGGAAGCCTAGGCTGTCGTAGGGCACAACACGTGTTGTGGTGTCCCCCGGGGCATTGGGTGTGATGAAGAAGGTCATCGTCATCGGCCTCGACGGGCTCGAACCGAAGATCGTGGAATCTCTGCTCGCAGCGGGTGACCTGCCGAACCTGGCCCAGCTCGGGGCGCACGGTGGGTACGCCCGGATCGGCACCACCTGTCCCGCGCAGACGCCGGTGGCGTGGTCGACCTTTGCGACCGGTACCAACCCGGGCGGTCACGGCATCTTCGATTTCATACGTCGGGATCCCGCGACGTATCTTCCGGATTTTTCCTTGAACCGGTTCGAGCGCAAGGCGCCGTATCTGCCGGCCGAAGCGGTGAACCTGCGGCGCGGGGCGCCGGTGTGGGAGCTGCTGTCGGCCGCCGGCATCCCGTCGACCATCATCCGCTGCCCTTGCACGTTTCCGCCGGACAGCCTCCGCGGCCGGATGCTCGCCGGCATGGGCGTGCCCGACCTGCGTGGAGGACAAGGGACCTCGACCCTCTATACGTCGACCGGACACGTGACGGTGCGAGAGCACGAGCAGGCGGTGAAGGTACAGCCCGATGCGAACGGCACGATTCGGACCCATCTTGTCGGGCCGCGCAATCCCAAGACACGCGCGGACTTCCGCTGCGACATGACCATTCATCTCGAACCGGCAGCCAAGAAGATCGTTCTCCGATCGGCCGGACAGCCGGCGGTCATGGAGCTGCGCGAAGGGGAGTGGAGCGAATGGCTGAAGGTGAAGTTCAAGACGGGGCTCGTGCGAGCGGTGCGGGGCGCTGTGCGTTTTTTTCTCGTCCAGGTGGCGCCGGTGTTCGAGCTGTATGCCTCACCCGTCAACTTCGATCCCGATGCCCCGCTTTTCCCCATCAGCTCGCCGCCGGGATACGCCAGGGAGCTGGCGGCGGCACTCGGAACCTTTTACACCACGGGCATGGTCGAGGATCATAGCGGATTCGAGCACGACCGCCTGAGTGCAAGCGCGTACCTCGAGCAGTGTGCAGGCGTGCTGCGCGAGCGCGAGCGCATGCTGCACCACGAACTTGCACGGTTCAGCGACGGGCTGCTCTTCTGCCTGTTCGATACGCCCGACCGCGTGCAACACATGTTCTGGCGCTCCGGTGCGGGCGAGCACGCCGGGATGCCCGGCGATATCAGGGGGCAGTGGGCTGATGTGATCACAGAGCACTACCGCGACTGCGATGCGGTGGTCGGCCGGGCACTGGAGTACGCGGACGACCGCACGCTCTTCCTGGTGCTCAGCGATCACGGTATGAACAGCTTCCAGCGTGGCGTCCACTTGAACACGTGGCTGTACGACCATGGTTTTCTCGCTCTGCGCAGTGGCATCCGACCCGGTGACGGGGCGCGGGACTTCTTTCACGGCGTGGATTGGGAGCGGACGAAGGCATACGCGCTCGGTCTGGCAGGGATCTACCTCAACCTCAAAGGCCGTGAAGGACGAGGCATCGTTGACGCGGCGGAGAGCGATGCAGTCACGTCCGCCATCGTCAAGGG
>JBHHYR010000291.1:0-4235 GCA_046757585.1 Binatia bacterium
AGGACCACCGTTACCCCCAGCACGCCGATGCCCCGCCGGCCGGCGACTGCCCCGCTCTCCGGGGTGGTCGCGGCCAGCCACAGCGGTGGGTGCGGCGTCTGGATCGGCTTCGGGAGGATCGACCGCTCGGGAATCGTGAAATGTTTCCCTTCGTACGCCGGAAACGGATCCTGCGTCCACATGCGCGGAATCACTTCCAGCGCCTCTTGCCACATCAAGCGGCTTTCCTCGAACTTGATTCCGAAGGCTTGCTGTTCGAAGAGGCTGGAGCGGCCGGTGCCGAACTCCAGCCGCCCGTTGCTCATGATGTCCAGGGCGGCAGCACGCTCGGCCACGCGGATAGGATGGTTGAAAGGATACGGCAGGAGCGTCACCCCGTGCCCGATCCGCATGCGTTGCGTGCGTGCCGCCACGACGGCGAGGAACACCTCCGGCGCCGAGGAATGTGAGAACTCGTTAAGGAAGTGATGCTCCACTTCCCAGAACGTATCGAAGCCCATCGCGTCGGCGACCTCTGCCTGCGCCAGCGCCTGCCAGTAGCACTCGTACTCGCTGCGCGCTTGCCACGGCTTGAGCATCTCCATCTCGTAGAGCAAGTCGATCTTCATGTGTGCCCCTCCGTCACGTGGCAGGCCACGCTACCATCAACCGAAAAAGCCGCAAGTTCTTCGGGCCAGGGGTGTGTCGGACCGGGGGACGCCTGCAGGGCACGCTCCGCGGTCAGGAACCGCGCTTACTGCCGCCACCGCGCTTCGCGCGCAGCCTGCTGCGGCGTGATCACCAGAGAGCCACGGGCTTGCTCCTCCTCCTGCTCTTCTCCCTGGTGCAGGCAAACGGCCAGGCTGCCGCGGGCAAGCACCTCGCAGAAGGGGATGTCACGCCCGCCGCGTGGACTGGCTTCCAGGGCCAGCGCCGTGGCCAGCGCTTGCTTCGCCTGCCTAGCGCGGGCCGTGACGTGAAAGAAGTACGCCATTTCCTGCAAGCGTCGGACCCAGCTGCGCTGGCGCGTACCGCCGAACAGCTCTTCCACCGCTCGTTCGGTCACCGCGCGGACGCGCTCTTCTTGCTGCACCTCGGTCAAGAGTACGGGGCTGTCCTTGATGCGGTTGAACTCGTCAATGTACGGCTGGAGCGTCGTGTCGTCGAACATCCACGTCCGGAATTCCCGTTCCTCGAGCAACGCGTCGCCGTCGCGCACCAGCTGGGGGTCACCGCGCACGGCCTCGGCGTCCAGCAGCGTGAAGATCAAGGGCGGCATTCCCGTAACCGGCTCCTTGGTCAGCTGGGCGCGCAACCCGGGATAGTCCCCACCAACCGAGCGGTGCTGCTCGATCGCCCAGTGTAGGGCCCGATCAATGAGGTAGTCACAGTACCGCCAGTCCGCCTCGACCATTCGCAGCTCGTGCCGGCGCAGTAGCTCCTCGCGGGAAGCGCGCAGTGCCTTGCGGCTGGTCTCGAAGAGATTGACTTCGAGCAGGCCGTCGGGATCGTTGACCACGGCAAAGAGGTGCGCCAGGCCGCCCGGCTGCGGCTTGGTCAGCCAGACCAGCTGGTCACCACGCCCATCAACGGCGGACAGGTACCCCTCCAGCGGTACTGGCGCGGGCGCAACCCGGACCGGGGCCAGAGCTGACCTGCGCGGAATCTCGACGCCGCGCTGCTGCAGGCGGTAGAGTGAACGGCGGACCTCTTTGCGCACCAACTTGTCGCTTGGGGCTGCCTCGAGCACCTGCAGCGCACTCACACTGGCTGCGACCGCATGTGTGCCCAGCCGCGCGGCGATCGCCAGATCAGCGGCCGGATCGCGACCGATGCAACGGCGCAGAGCATCCACGTTCGCGGCCGCGTCGCTCGCAGACGCCGCCACTCCCCATTCTTGCAGCCGCTCCTCTCCCAGACGCAGCTGCGTATCGCGGGTTAACTTGCTCACCCCCCCATCCCCATCAGGACAGCGGTTTTGCCCGTGGCACGCGCATCAATCTACGCGTCACATGCTCGCGCAGCCAGTGCGCGTCCCACCACTCGAGCGGGTCAACATGCACGCCGAACAACATTACCGAGAAATGCAGGTGATCGCCACCCGCGAGCCCGGTCTCGCCGGTCTGCCCCAGGGTTTGCGCAGCCTGGACCCGCTGGCCCTGCTGCACGGCGATCGAGCTCAGGTGTCCGTAGAGTGAAAAGATCCCTAGGCCGTGATCGAGGATGACCGCGTTGCCGTAAATGCCAAGATCGCCTGCAAAGACCACGATACCGTTCTGCGCCGCTGCAACCGGGCTCATCTTCAACGAAGCGAGATCGTATCCCAGATGCGTCTGATGATCGATGACCTTGCCGTGATACGTATAGGTGCGGCGATCGGCGAAGGCACTCACTGCTGCAGCATTCGGCTGCCGGACAAACGCCCCATTCCAGAGAGCCGCCGGCTGCGACCTGGCAGTGAGCCGGCGGATCGTGGCTTCGTTCTCACGCCGCAGTTCGCCATTGATGTACAAGTACCCTTTCACCAGGTCAGCCGACACGGGCAGCCCGTTCTCCTGTTCGATCTCCGGCACCTTGCGGGCAAGGAAGGCGTCGCTGACCGCGAGCGTGCGGTGCCGAAAGCGGCGCGGCCTGATGTGGCAGGGCAGATCGACCTCGCGCTGATTGCCGGCGGCATCACGTGCCAGGAGGCGCGGCTTGGCATCCACCGTCAGGTCCTGCGGGATCGCGAAGAATGCCAGCGCCACGTTCTGATCGGCAAAGTAGCCGGTCGTGGATGGAAAAAAGTACTGCGCCACCTTGATCCCGCTGCGGACCGTATCGGGCGACTGGCGGAAGATCGCGACGGCGACGCCACCGAGCCGGACGGCGTGCTGGGTAGTGAGCAGCTCGATGCGCGGCGGGGTCAAGTCGACACGGAGGGGCACCGCAAGGCGCGGTGCAGCTGGCGGCGGGAACAGGTGCCAGGCGTAGCTGTCTACCAGGACCTCCAGTGTCGCCGGCCCTTCCGGAACGTGCAGTGGCAAGAGGTCCGCCTGCAGGTGGACGGTGCGCTCCGTCACGCCGCTGCCCCCCCACCAAGGGGGTGCGGGGTAGGTTTCGCGAAGCAGCTCGTACAGCGTGTCCCCGGCACGCAATCGAATGGTCACCGTGCTCAGGCCCGGCGCATCGCACCGCACCACCACGCTGACCGGCGTGTCGTGCCCCAGCACCGCTACTGGCCCGACCAGTGACGCTCGCGGAGGGCGGTGCTCGAACTTCACCCACCAGACCAGGCCGGCAATCAACAGGAACGCTGCGCCCAGAACCGCGAGCGCCGCTCGCATGAACCCTCCCCGCCACCGTCATGCATGGGCGGGACCTTATGGGGTCCGACCGGTGTGGTCAAGGTCGTGGCAAGTGTGGGAGGACTTCGCTCGCCGCACAGCGGAGGGCCGCGATGGCGACGCCCCCTCATCATGGCCACACCCGCGGCGCCCAGTGCCGCCACCAGATGATGAGGCGCCTGGGGTTGTAGTCTTTTCCACCGCCCTGCCTGCGCAAGCGCAGGCAGGGCAGGTTTGCCTGCTTTGCGCCAGCCCGTCGGGTAGAGTAGACTTTGTATCATGACGAGCAGTCGGCGGCTCCCGGACCGACCGGCGTCGCCTCCTGAAGGCGCGCGACCGAGCCAGGCAGGAGGGTTTACCAGTGCCATACAGGACTTCAGCGATCTGTTCGAAGACGCCAACGACATCATCGTAGTCAACGACCGCGACGGGCGGCTTGTGGCGGGCAACCGTGCCGCCCGCGAGTTCGGCGGTTACACGCCTGAAGACGTCGAACGCGGCATCTACCTCCGTGACGTCTTGCCGTCTCCCGATTACGAAGCCGCGTTGTTGCTAACGCAGCGCGCCTTGGACGGGTTGCCGGTCCCGGAGGTGTACGAACGCACCGTGGTCTGGCGCGACGGGAGCCGCCGGGTCCTCCAGCTGCGCAGCAACGTGCTGCGGCGCAGCGGCTCGGCACCGCTGCTCCAAACGATCGGCCGTGACATCACGGAGCAAAAGGAAGCCGCGGCGTTCCAGAACAGCTTGCTGCAGGTGTCCGAAGCGTTGTTGACGGCTCAGAGCGTCGACGAACTCGGGCGGGTGATCTGCGAACAAGCACGCCGGGTGCTCGATGTGGATGGAGCCTATCTTTGGCTGCGCCGGGGCGACGCCCTCGTTGGCACCGCTGCCGCCGGCACCGGTGCCCACCCCGTTTGCGGCCGGCGCCGC
>JBHHYR010000292.1:0-4188 GCA_046757585.1 Binatia bacterium
CCCCGGACACGCGGCGCACGTACCGGCGATCGCGGCGGGTTCCCACCTCGACACTGCGGTACAGCTCGCACCGGGAGTAATCGCCCTCTGCGCATGCATCTCGCCTATCTCCACTACCTGTATGGTGACGACACCGCACTCAATCACGTGCGGGAGTTCGTCCAGGCCACCCGTGCACTCGGCCACCGGGTCGATGTCTACGCGATGAACCTCGCCAGCGGCGCGGAGGACTGTGTGCGCGCGCCCATGGCCGCTCGGCTCCGTCAGTGGCTCAAAAGACGCGCCAGCCGGTTTCTGCATGAACCGAAAGAGGTGTTGTGGAACCCGCTGTACCTCAAGAAGGAGCTGAAGCTGCTCCGCGGAGCGCCGCCGGATGTGCTGCTGGTGCGCGATCACCTCCTGACCGCCTCATGCGTGCCGCTGGCTCGGCATCTGCGGGTGCCGCTGGTGCTCGAGGTCAATTCGCCAGCCAAGGAGTCCCGCCTCTACTTGGATGAATACAGCCACCTCCCGTGGATCCCGGAGCGGCTGGAGGGGTGGAAGCTACGGCGCGCGACGGTGGTGACGGTCGTCTCGTCGGCGCTGAAGACCTATCTGGCCGAACGCTACGGCTTGACGCCCGACAAGATCGTTGTCGTTCTGAACGGTGCCAACCCGGATCTGTTCCATCCGGGCGCACCTGCAGATTTGGAAGTAGGCAAGCATGGAGACCGTAGCCCGGTGGTGGGCTTCGTGGGCTCCTTCCAAAAATGGCACGGCACGACGCTGCTGGCTCGAATGCTCACCGAGGTTGCGGCGGCACGTCCGGCAGTACGGTTCCTTCTGGTTGGTGACGGCCCGGAAGCAGCATCGGTGCGCCAGGCGGCAGCGACCTTGGGTGACCGGGTGTGTTTCACCGGCAGCGTGCCGCACGGTCGCATCCCGGGCCTGGTTGCCAGCATGGACATCGGTGTTCTTGCCGACTCAGCGTTCTATAACTGTCCATTGAAGGTTGTGGAGTGGATGGCTGCTGGCAAGGCCGTGGTTGCGCCGCGATACGGCCCGCTCGAAGACCTCATTACAGACGGTGTGCACGGCATTCTGTTTCCTCCCCGCGATGCGGCTGCGTTCAGAAGGGCCGTCTTGCAACTCGTGGACAACGCCCGCCTACGACAAACCCTTGCCACAGCAGCCGCGGCGCGCGCGTGTGCGTCGCTGTCATGGGTGCACAATGCGCGGCGGGTGCTCTCCGCCTGCGAGGTGGCTCTCCGGCAGCGCTCGGGATTGGCGCGCGCTGCCTAGGGTGGCAGGCACCATGCACACTCCGGACTGCAGGCTCTCCAAGCATGAGTGCGATTCGTAGCGTCGCTCGCGGACTCGCCCGTTCAGGTTTGCCTGCGCTTGCCTGGCGGCTGCGCCGCCGGAGCCGACGATCCGGGCGTGCCCTTGTCCTGATGTACCACCGCGTTTCGGAGACTGCCGACTACTTGGGTCTTTGCGTTCCTCCGGCGGCCTTTGATGCTCAGCTGGATTTACTGTCCCGGCGGATCCGGGTCATTCCACTGCGCACCCTCGTCGAACGGTTACAGCGTCCGAAGCCGTTAGAGGAAGACGTCGCGGCGATTACCTTTGATGATGGGTACCGGGACAACTTGGACATTGCCTTGCCGATCCTCCAGCGCCACGGGCTGCCCGCCACTCTGTTCGTGACGACCGGTTTCCTCGATGGCACCGCTTGGCCGACCGGAGAGCGTCTGCGCGGGGCCTTCGAGGTGCTCTGGCGGCAGGGTGTCTCCGCAGAGGCGTGGCGGACTGAGCCCAGCAAGCTCGATCGGCTGGTGCGGGCGACGCTTCGCGCTCCCGGGTCGCTCGCTGCACTGCGCAGACTGGAACGGCAAGTCAAGCGAGCGGCTCCCGACGAGATGGAACACCTGCTGAGCAAGATCGAACGGCTCGCTGGGTACCCGCCCAAGAACCGCGCGCTCATGCTGGACTGGCATGCCGTTCGCGCCCTCGCAGCGCATGGCGTCGAGATCGCCTCGCACACCGCGTCGCACGCGCTTCTTTCACACGTGTCGCTGGCTTGCGCCGAGCGCGAGTTACGTTCGTCAAAGGAACAGATCGAAGCCCAGATCAGCGGCGGGGTTGTCGGTTTCGCTTTTCCCAACGGGCACCGTAATGACTTCACCACGGACCATGTCGCTCTGCTGAGAAGGATCGGGTACATGTACGCGTGCACCGCAGAGACGGGCGTGAACCGGCCGGGGAGCGACCCCTTCCGCCTGCGACGGATCGGTGTTGGCGCCGACTCCCGAGCGCTTCTTGATCTCAAGCTCGCGATTGTGCGCGGTACCGAGCCATGTGCGGCATAGCCGGCATCTTTGCGCTTGATGGAAAACCGGTTCCGGAGGCGGCCTTGCATGCGGCGAACCAGGCATTGATTCATCGCGGGCCAGATGACGATGGCCTGTTCTGCAACGGCACCGCTGGGCTCGCCATGCGGCGGCTCAGCATCATCGGCCTGCGCAATGGCCGCCAACCCATTTTCAACGAAGACGGCACCGTCGCCGTAGTGATGAACGGCGAGATCTACAACTATCGCGACCTGAAGGGGCGGCTGGAACGTCACGGTCACGTCTTTCGAACCAGCAGCGACGTTGAAGTAGCGCTGCATCTGTACGAGGAACGTGGTCCCGACTTCGTCCACGATCTGCGCGGCATGTTCGCGTACGCTCTGTACGATAAGGCTCGCCAGCGCCTGTGGCTTGGCCGTGATCGCGCCGGCAAGAAGCCGCTGTATTACGCCGTCTACGGGGGCTACCTAATCTTTGCCTCGGAAATTAAGGCCCTGCACGCGTCAGGCTTAGTGCCCAAGGACATCGATTCGCTGGCGCTCGAGTCCTACCTGGCGCACGGTTTCATCGTCGGCGACCATACGCTGTTTAGCCGCATCCGCAAACTGGCCGCCGGTTGTACGCTCGCGGCCACGACCGCCGGCATCGAGCTCCAACGCTATTGGGATCTGCCGATGCCCGGTGTGACCGCCTACGGCTTCGAGGACGCCGCCACCTGCGTCCGAACCTTGCTCGAGGAAGCGGTCCGCATCCGGCTCATGTCGGAGGTGCCGCTCGGGGCGTTCCTGAGCGGCGGCGTGGATTCGAGTGCGGTCGTGGGCATTATGAGCCGCCAGCTCAACAGGCCGGTCGAAACCTTCGCGGTCGGGTTTGATCACGCTGAGTTTGACGAGCTGGCGCACGCACGGACCGCGGCGCAGCTGTACGGCACGCACCATCACGAGTTGATCATTCGCAGCTGCGATCCGGAGCTGCTGCGGCAACTCAACTGGTACCACGATGAGCCGGCGGCGGATCCCGCTGCCGTCCCGACGTTCTGCCTGGCGAAGTTCGCGGGCCAGCATGTGACCGTGGCACTGACGGGTGAGGGCGGTGACGAGCTCTTCGCCGGCTACCGGCATTACCGGCTGTACCGCCAACTTGCTGCGCTCGAAGACCGTGTCAGCGGCGTGCGCTCCATGGCGGGGTGGCTGGGACGCCTCGAGCCCTACGCAGGGAGCCTGGGTCCGCGCCGGCTGTGGAAGGGTCTTTGGATCGCCAGCCTCGCAGCCACGGAGCGGCCCCGTGGCCTGGTGAGCGTCTTTACCGATGCGGAGATTAGCCGGCTGCTAACGCATGACTTCAGGCCGCATAACGGCGACGGGTACCATGCAAGGCAGTTCCAGTTGCTCCAGGACCGCGCCCGCTGCGCCGACTACGTGGCACAATCGATGTATGTGGATGCAAAGTCACAGCTCGCCGACCAGCTGCTTATGAAGGTGGACAAGATGACGATGGCCGCGTCGCTCGAAGCGCGCTGTCCGTTCCTGGACCAACGGTTGATCGAGTACGTCGCAGCGCTGCCCACCGCCATGAAGATCTCCGGTGCGGGCGCAAAGCTGCTCTTGCGGCACGCGCTACGGGGCCTAGTGCCGGATGAGCTTCTCGATCGCCCGAAGCACGGCTTCGAGGTGCCCATCCGCCAGTGGTTATTGCGGGACCTTGCGCCGCTGGTAACTGACTTGCTGCTGGCATCGGGAGCCGCGGTCCACGACTACATCGACGCACGCTTCATCCGCGGGTTGTGGAGCAGGCTGCAGAGACGGGCAGATCACCACCTGGCGCGGCAGCTCTGGGTCTTGCTGAATTTCGCGGT
>JBHHYR010000293.1:0-4188 GCA_046757585.1 Binatia bacterium
ACGCCGATCTCCTTTGCAGCGAGGTAGGGAAGACTCACGAGCGTGAGCAGCACGCCAGCTACCGCAGCCGCCGCGAGCACAAGCGTCACTCCCCGCCGGGAGAGCCGCATGCGGGTCGAGCAGGCGACGCCGATCGCATAGCCCACCAACGCGGTCGCCGTCATGTAGGCGAGGTAGTATGAGCACAGCATCTGCAGCAGCAGGAAGGCCCCGAAGGCTAGCGCGGCGCGCACACTCTCGTGCGTGAGCGTACGATCCAGGAACAGCAGTGCAAGCGGCAGATACTGCCCGGCCAATAGGTGCACATGAGGGGTGCCGTAAATGCGTATGGGTGCGAAAGCGTAGACGAAACCGCCGAACAACGCAGCTGCGGCGGGCGTTCCCCAGTGGCGCAGCAGCGCGTACATGGCGGCCCCGCATAACGCAATCGATAAGAGGAGATTGATCTGATTGGCAAGCACCGGGTTGCCTGAAACCCCGTAGACCGGGCCGAAGATCACCAAGTGGCCGAGCATGTGCTCGGAACCTGCGAGAGCCGACGGCGCGGGGTAAAAGATGTTGGCGTCGAAGAGTCGCCACGGCGCGGTCGCCAGCGCGTGGCAATCCCACGCCAGCACCCACATGATCAGGTTGACATCCGGTAAAGAGAGCCAGCCGCCGGTACCTTCCGCGAGCGGGTTCACGACCTCCTGGGTTGGATGGGCAAATAAGGGGGACAGCAGCCACAGGGTTAGACCGACATAGCCAGCCACGACGGCGAAGCCCTCGAGGTCGCGGCGTAGGCGTCGGCCCCGGGAGCTGCGCCCGGGACTTCTCGCAGCTGCTGCTGCCTCCAAACACGGGTCCGTTCCGCAGTTCACACGTCGTCTCCAGCGCCGTTAGAATACCAATACCTGGGTGCCGCGGCGAATCTGATTGACTCTTCCAGAGAGGCGGGAGTACGGTGTTGGCAAGTCCGAGCGGCTACATCAGGGGTGCCCGGCCCATCGACACCTGGGTGGGGCTCGTGATCTGTGCGCTGCTGTTTGGGTGGTCGCGCATTCGGTCGTTATTCGACGGGCCTCGGCTCCCGCCGATGCGCGCGACGACTCCACCGATTCCGGGAACCTCGGCGGCGCTGCCGCGCCGGGTGCTCGGCATCAAGTTCTACGGCTTGGGAAACATCGTCATGCTTCTGCCGGCCCTGCAAGCGTTGCGTGAGACGTTTCCCGCCGCTGAGATCGACTTCCTCACCTTCGAGGAAAACCGTATTCTTCTGGAGCGCAGCGGCCTCATTACCCGGACCATTGGCGTCAGCATGCGTGATTCCTGGTCGCTCGTTCGGAGCCTCCTGGGTGCCATTCGGACCGTGCTTGGGCAACGCTACGACGTGGTGCTCGACTTCGAGCAGTTCATCAAGCTCTCGGCTATCATCGCGTTCTTGACTGGCGCACCACGCCGGGTGGGCTTCAATACTGACGGCCAGCATCGGGCGTGGCTCTATACTACCAGAGTCGTCTACACCGATAGCGACCACATGTCGCGTATTTTCATGCGCATCCTGCGGGCCGTCGGCGTGATTGCCTCCCCACGACCGACGCGCATCATCACCCTTCCTGCGGAGGAGGAGCATGTGGAGACGGTGCTACGGGAGCAGGGCATTGTACCAGGCAGTTTCCCGCTTATCGCCGTGCACGTGGGCAGCGGGCCCAACTTCTACCGCCTCCCCCTGAAACGCTGGCCGAGCGGGAACTTCGCACATCTCTGCGATGCGCTCGAACAACGACACGGCGCGACGGTCGTCCTGACCGGCAAAGGCCCCGAGGAGCGTGCCTTGGTGTGCGAGACGCGCGCGCAGATGCAGCGGCCGGCCGTCGACCTCTGCGATCGCCTCTCGTTACCACAGCTGGTGGCGTTGCTCAGGCAATGCCATCTGGTCGTCGCAAACGATACGTCGGTCATGCACCTGGCCGCCGCCGTCGGGACGCCCGTGGTCGCGTTCTTCGGCCCCACCGCGCCACTGCACTACGGGCCAGGCAACCGCGACGATCTGGTCTTCTACCGCGACCTGTATTGCAGCCCGTGCTTGACGAACTACAACTTGAAGGTGAGCCGCTGCCTAAACCCTGTGTGCATCCGCAGCATCGACGTGGAGGATGTACTGCACGCAATCGAGGCGCGTTTCTTTGGCCCGAGTGCGTCGCTCCGGGCACGCGTTCAAGGCGCTACGAGTGCTCGGCGGCAGCAACGCGCGGCGGCGGGCTAAAACACACATGTCGCGCTTCCGTCCATATGCCGCCCTCGCCAGCCGCGCCCTGCAGGCGAACTTCAGGCGGCTTGACTTCCCGTACAAGGTGACCTTCTGCATCACATACTGGTGTAACTACGCCTGCCAGACCTGCAACATCTGGAAGATGAAGCCACGGGACGAGCTGACGCTGGACGAGATTCGCGAGTTCTTTCGCCGGTCGAATCAGTTTGTGTGGGTGCACCTCACCGGTGGGGAGGTATCCCTGCGTAAGGATTTTGTGCCGATCTGTGAAGCGGTCATCCAGAGCTGCCCCAACCTGCTGCTGCTGCACTTCCCGACCAATGGCTACCTGACCGACAAGCTCGTCAGTTCTGTCCGAGAGATCTCACGGATGGGTCCCGAGAAGCTGATGATCACCGTGAGTACAGACGGCGATGCGGCGATGAACGACCAGATTCGTGGGGTCAAGGGTGGCTGGCAGCGTCAGATCGAGACCTTCCGCCGCTTGCGCGTGTTGCCGGGGGTGCAGGTTGTGCTGGGGATGACTCTGTCTGCGGCCAACGTGGATCATTTTCCAGCCGCCTTTGCAGCTGCGAAGGCGGAGATTCCGGACCTGGACTATGGCGACTTTCATGTCAACATCGTCCATGAGTCGGGGCACTACCTCGTCAACACGGACCTCGAACTGCGCCAGCATGTGAGTGCGGACGCCCTCGCGCGTGCGACAGAGAGCTACGCGAAGCTTCGGCGCTCCGGCTGGTCGCCGGTCAACTACCTCGAACGCGCGTACCTTCGCCGGGTGCGCCGCTACCTCGAGACCGGCCGGACACCAATGCGCTGCCATGCGTTGCGTTCGTCGTGCTTTATCGACTCATGGGGTAACGTCTTTCCCTGCACCATCTACGATCGCAAGGTGGGAAGCCTGCGGCAAGTCGACTACGACCTCGCCCGTATTTGGCGGAGCCGTACGGCGGCAGCTCTGCAGGAGGAGATCTGGGACTACAAGTGCCCCCAGTGTTGGACACCCTGCGAAGCTTACCAGAGCATCCTGGGGAACATCCTGCGGCCGTCGGCACAGCGAGCCCGCGCCGTTGCGGCGTGGCAGCCCGGACCTTCAACCGCTACGTAGGCGCCCTTGGGCTTGCCCCCTTTCCCCGTCCGGTGATCCGCCCGCTCCACTTGTCTCCGACTCCATGCGGCCGGCAGAACAACCTATCGGCACACCGAGCTCGAGGGTAACAGCGCCTCTGCGGACCGATCGACAGCGATGAGCAAACGGGCGTGGATATTGTGGCGCGGGCACCTAGCTGTGTGCATGCTGGCACTGGCCTTGTGCGCCCTGGCGGCGTGCGTCAAGGAGGCTGCCATTCCCCCCAATGTCGTGCTGATCACACTTGACACGACGCGGCTCGACCATCTCGGTGTCTACGGATACCAGCGCCCGGTCTCACCCGAGATCGACCGCTTTGCTCGCGAGGCTGTCGTATACCGTCGGGCTTGGGCGACGGCGCCGTGGACGCTGCCATCGCACGCATCGATCTTCACCGGCCTGTATCCGACGACCCACGGAGCCCGCATGAACGAAAAGGCCGGTGAGTCGATGTTCGGCAACAGGGTGACGCGGTTGGGCGAGAGCATCGTCACCCTGGCCGAACTGTTGCGTGCCGCCGGCTACGCGACCGCCGCCTTTGCCGGCGGTCCATGGCTGTCACCCGAGTTCGGCTTGCTACAAGGCTACAGTGTGCAGCACGCCGGGCTGCCCGCCGGAGGCCGCCTCCTGGAGCACACACCAAACCCCAAGAACATTTGGGAGATGCCCGTGAACCGGGCAGCAGACGAGCTGACCGATGCGGCACTCGCGTGGCTCCGGAGCGTCCCGCGCCGGCAGCCGGCGCATGTCATGATCAATTACTTTGATCCGCATCGGCCTTACCAAGTGCACCCAGGATACGACCTCC
>JBHHYR010000294.1:0-4179 GCA_046757585.1 Binatia bacterium
GGACAATGCCGCGTCAATCTGTTTCACGGCATGCGTCCGCACCCCTGCGGGCAACTCAACCCATCTCCGGAGGTACCAGTCGGCAACCTCCAGCTGCATCGCCGGGTCGTAGGGAGCCAGCCGAGTGGCACGGTCCAGGAGCTGATACAGCGGAGGCGACCCGACGCTCCCAACCGGGGAGTCGATCCGATCAGCGACTCGCTCAAGTTCCAGCAGCACGTGCGGCTGCAGCGGCGCGTTCCATAGCGACCGTACGAACGCAGCGATTGCTGCCTGCGAGTCTACCGCACCGCCGCCGGTCGTCGCCCGAACCGGCTGTGCCTCCAACTGGCGGGCAAGCCCGAGCTGAATGTGCGGCGCCGCCGGGAACTGCGCCGCCGCTTGCCGTACCAGTGCCAGCGCCTTGCCATCGCTCATCCTTTCCGGTCGCGCGAGCAGGGACCGCAACGGGCTGTCCGGATAAACGCGCCCAAAGGTCGCCTCGGCATCCCAGCGCTGCCAGGTGGATACCCCCCACCACGCACTGAGCGCCAAGGTGATAGTAGCCATACTACGTACAGTTTTCCCCCTCGATGCGGATTTCTCCGCCGACTGCGAGGGAAGGAATCCATTGAGTTCCCCCTCACCCTGACCCTCTCCCATCCGGGAGAGGGAAGACAGCGGCAGGTGCTGCTCCCACGTCTTTCCGTTCCAGGAGAGCGAACCCTCCCGCCAGCGCTTCTTGCGGGTGAGTCGCAGCAGTCCACCGATGAGGAATGCGAAGACGAGCGCGTTCGCTGGGACGTGGAGGTTGAAATCCGTCAAGGAGTGCAGCAGCAGCGCCACTGCGCCTGTGGCGAATCCCCACACTAGGAGTGACTCCCGCGTATTGCCGCGGCTGTTGCGCAGGCTCGGCATCACGTACCGCCCAAGCATCACTAGCAGGCCAAGAGCAACGCCAGCCGCCGGCAGCCCGACTTCCGCGAGCCACTCCAGATAATCGTTGTGAGCGTGGTCTACATTGACCCCGAACGCCCACCGCTGAATCGTGCGTTTGCGGTACAAGGGAAACGCGGCGCCAAAGTTTCCGAGCCCGACACCCAGTGCCGGAAAGTCTCGAATCATGTCTAGCGTATCCGCGGCAATCGGCAGGCGGGCGATATCACCGGTTCCGAGGCGTGCACGGAACTGAGGAAACGTGAACCACAGCGCGACGGCGATCGCGACGGCGCCGGTGGCCCCGGCCCGGCGCCAGGGGCTCCCACCACCACGCCGGCGATAGAGCCACATCGTGAGCGCAAACGCCCCGGCGCTCGCTCCAAACGCAGACCGCGATCCACATGACGCCAACGCCGCTAGCACGAGGAGGGCAAGACACCAGAGCCCGACCCCACGGGCCGCTGCAGGCTGCGACAGCTGATCCAGCCCGTGCGCCAACCGCTGCGTCCACCGCGGCCCTCTTCGGAAGGCGGGGTCCGCCCTCCGCTGCATCACCCACCACACCGCGCCCTGTGCCGCGATGAGCGGAAGCACCATTTCGAGCAGCCCCGCATAGTGATTGCGATTGAGATAGGTACCAGTGCAGGTCGCATGCGGTGGGCATTTCCACCAGAGGATCCTTCCGCCGCCGACCGATTGTTGCACGAAGCTGTACAAGGCCTCGAAAGCAGCCAGAGCGGTGACCGCCACCAGCAAACTGGAAAGCGCCCGATTCCCGTCGGTCCATGGATACGCAGCTACAGCTGCGCCTAGCACGATGTAGCTGAGGCCTGCCAGCAGAGTCGTCCACGTGTTGTACGGCACGAGACTCAACGGTCGCCACGAAAGCGGGTGCGGCACGAAGGTAGTGAGGTTCAACGAAGGCGCTCCATACCCCCTTGCCGCAAACAGGTCTGCAAACGGAATTTCGTGCGGCCACCCCGGAAGGGCCGTGGCGTACACGGCGTAGCCGCGCGGCGCCAACCACCGCACGACCGGCGCCGGGACAGGAATCAACGGCAGCACGAGCAAGCCGGCCAACACCAGAGCCCAGGGTACGGCCCGCCTGAGCATGACGGATGGAACAGGGTGCGTACCCGACATCAGCACGCGCGTGCTCCAGATGACAGCCACCCCGGCAGCCGTGAACTGTGCTCCCGTACGGCTCCATTGAGACAGCCCGCCACCCCCCAGCGCCGGCACTGTGAGCAAGACCACCACCGCGCCAAGCGCGGTTCGATCACAAAACTTCTGCAGCGACCGGGGCTGAAGCATCAGAGGGGAAACGGCACGAACGCGGTTGCGGCACCTTCTGGAAACGAAAAGGATAAGGAACCCGTTTAGGTCCTCCTCACCCTGACCCTCTCCCATCCGGGAGAGGGAACCCACCCGCGGGTGCTTCTCCCATCTCCCTCCCATCCGGCCGAGGAAACCTGCCAGTGAGTGTTTTTCCCACCACGGTACTGTGCATGCCCCTCAGCGCACCAGCCGAGTGCCCCCGCGTCGGCTCATTGCGCTCGATCCCTCCCCTCTGGGACACAAAAAGAGATTGAGGGACAGGGGGCGGTGTAGGAGACGGGTTCATCTTCAGGTCGCCTGTCCGTAGTACCCACCGTAATAGTGCCGATAGTAGTAGTACTGTGAGCCGCCGCGGGTAACGTCCACGCAGTTGAGCACCGTACCTAACACTCGGGCGCGGACTGCATCGAGCTGCGCCAGCGCTTTCCCGATCACGTCGCGACCCCATTCACCTTCTTTCACGACCAGTAGCACCGCATCGGTCTTTGCGGCCATCACGACGCTGTCGGTCACCGGCAACACCGGCGGCGAGTCGATGAGGACGAACTCGAACTGCTCTTTGAGGGTTTCGAGCAACCCGGTCATCACTCCCGAGCCGAGCAGCTCTGCGGGGTTCGGCGGAAACGGTCCGGCGGGCAGGACACACATCGTGCCGATTGTGCGGTGTCCCTTGCCGTTTCCATTGGAGAACAGCGGCGAAACCACCAGCGCAGCAGGTAGGTCGCACTGTCCCGTGAGCACCGTGCTCAGTCCTGGCTCGCGCACCACCTGCAATCGGCTGTGACAGCCCGGCTTGCGCAGGTCGGCATCGACGATCAGGACGCGCGCCCCGGACAGCGCCAGACTCACCGCCAGGTTCACGGCGGTTACCGTCTTACCCTCCTCCGCCTGACTGCTCGTGACCAGGATCGTCCGCGGTGGGCTGCCTGGGGAAGAGAAGAGCAAGTTGGTGCGGATGCTCCGATACGCTTCGCTGACGGCCGAGGCCGGGTGCAACAGGGTCACCATCTCACGCGAGGCATGCTTCACTTGCTCTGACGAGACCACGGGCGGCCCGTAGCCACCCATGCTCGACAGCCGCCGGAAATCCGGCACGGCACCGAACGTCGGCAGCTGCAGGAACGCGGCTGCCTCGTCGGGCGTGTGGATTCTCGTGTCGATGCGCTCGATGAAGAGACACGCAAACACCCCCGCAAGCAAGCCGAATAGCAACCCGAACCCCAGATTGCGCCCGGTGCGCGGATAGCTCGGAGTGTTGGGGACGACGGCACGATCCACGAGCTTGACGCTGGTCCACCGAAACACGCCTGAGGTCAGATCCGCTTCTTTCGCCTGCTGCAAGAGGTTGGCGTACAGCTCCTGGTTGGTATCCACGTCACGCTGCAAGATCAGCAACTGCACCAGGGTGCGATCTTCGTGGCTGGCGGCCTTACTGATCTTGTCGAAGCTGGCGCGCAGGCCTTCCTCCTTTGCTCGTGCGGCTTCGAAGACGGCCCGCAGCTGGCCGCCGGCCTGCACCGCCGCAGCGCGCAACTGATCGCGCAGGGCCTTCATCTGGGCACGCATCGCGATCATGTCAGGATGGTTGCGGCCGTAGTCATGGGAGCGGGCCGCATAGCTCGCCTCCAGCGCCAGCAGCTGTGTTCGCAGCGCTTTCAGCCCTGCGTCTGGCAAGGCCGCTGCCAGCCCATCCGGAGCCATCCTCGCCGCGTTCCGGTAGTTGGCTTCGGCAACGATGCGTTCACCCTGCGCTTCCGTCAGCAGCTTGTTCAGCTGTTGCAGCGCCTCGCGGGTAATCGTCGTGTTGTCTTTCGGCAGGCTGAGGATCCCGTGCTCACTCTGGTACTTACTGAGCGCCTGACGCGACGCTTCGAGCTTGGCTTTTACCTCGCTGAGCTGCTGGCGCACGACACCCTGCGCATC
>JBHHYR010000295.1:0-4174 GCA_046757585.1 Binatia bacterium
TCGTCACGACACCGACCGAACCGATTTCCGCGACCGCCTCCGCAGTCTCGTCCCCGCAACAGGTACCACCTTCTCTGCCTGGAGCCTCCTTTCCGCCCACTGGCACATGCTCGCACGCAGCGGACCCGCGGGGATTGCCAAGACGATGCACCGCCTGCTCGGCGGTTCCGTCCCCTCCTTCAACCACCGCCGCCACCACCGCTGCGGGCATCTCTTCGACAATCGCGTCAAGTCCACCCGGTTTGAGGACGAATCCTACTTCCTTGACCTGCTGTGTTACATCCACCTCAACCCGCTGCGCGCCGGCATCGTCGCAGACCACGGCGGCAGCACTAGCCGCCGGCGCGATGCCATGATCGCCCGCGCCCTGGTCGCGTGCATCTCGGTTGGGCGTTGCGGGTTCACGCAGAGCGCAGTTGCCCACGCCCTGCGCGTCTCCAAGCAGACGATATGGTGCGGCGTCGCCCTTGCCGACCAGATCCTCCCTCTGCTCGAACCAGCCATCATTGACCTGCTCCACGACGACATCGCTGCCCCGCGCCCCACGACCGCCGCACAGGGCGTTTTCCCCACGCGGCTTCAGCACCCGTTTGCTTGACTTAATCCGTCATCCCCAGGTTGCCGTCTTCCTCTGGTGCGTGACCAGAGCGACTACGTCTCCCCTCTCTACGCTCACCACCACTAGTGGCTCGGTGCCGCCGCAGGAATGGGTGGGGGGGGACGGTGTGACGGAGACGGGACGGGGCGTCTCTGTCGCGGAGGCATCCCATCTCAAGCCACAATCAGCTCGCCGTCCCACAGTCGTTGTGCAAAGACACGGGCGGGCAGCACCTCGATCCCGTCCTCGGTCCGTCTGGGACGCTCGTCAAGACTCACCACCACCCGTTGGCGGACCCGCGGATGATCGCGCACCAACTCGCGCAGGCCTCTCAGGTGATCGACGTGCACCCGCGGTGTCGCCTTGGCTTCGATGGCGACCCGCAGGTCGCCCAGGACGAAATCCACCTCAATGCCGCTGGCGAGCCGCCAGTAGGCGATCTCGAATGCAAAATCGTGGTACGCGCGGTAGGCAGACAGCTCGTGGAACACCCAGTTTTCGAAGGCCGCGCCAAAGAGCGGCGCGCCCGGCTCGAGCGCGTGGCGCTTAGCGAGATGATTCACCACGCCCACGTCCGCAAAGTAGAACTTCGGCGCCTGGATCACACGTCGCTTGGGCCGCTTCCGAAAGGCTGGCAGAAAGCGGCCGAGCAGCGTGTCGACCAGAATCTGAAAGTACTGCTTCACGGTGTAGGCGGACACGCCGCAGTCACGCGCGATCGACTCGTAGCTCACGAGCTGGCCATCGGCGAGCGCCGCCGCCTGCAGGAATCCGGAGAAGGCGGGCAGGTTGCGGGTCAATCCCTCGGCTGCGATCTCTTCTTTTAGGTAGTCCTCGACGTAGGAACGAATCCGGCTAGCCGGCTGCTCCTCCAGGTAGTGCGGGGGCAGATAGCCGTGATTGGTAGCTCGGACCAGGTCGAAGTCATCCGTGAGCTCGGCGGAGACGAACCCATGCAGCTCGTAGCGCAGCGCTCGTCCGCCAAGCAGGTTGGCGTGACCCCGCCGGACCTTGCGCGCGCTCGACCCGCACAAGGCGAAGGCCAGACCACGATGCTCGATCAGCCAGTGGACCTCGTCGAGGAGCGCCGGAACCTTCTGAATCTCGTCGATCACCACAAAGCGCTCGCCCCCGGCCTCGACTTCTTCCCGCAGGACGGTCGGGTCCCGGGAGAAGCGCACGAACTCGCGCGACGTCAATAGGTCGATCCGGCGAGCGCGCGGGTACAGCGCCTGCAGCAGGGTACTCTTTCCCGTCTGGCGATGACCCCAGAGGAAGAAGGAGGTCTTTGGGCGGGGCGGCAGGTGAAGGGCCCGGCGGATCACCCTCGCATTATCATGATAAACCGAGGGAGATGCAAGGATCGTCTACATGCTCGAGCGGGTCGGCATCGACTCGTCTGGAAACAACGCTAGAACATCGACCCACCCAACGCCGTAAAAGTGACCCACCCTCAGCGACTTGCGAGCCGGTTCGGCTTGCGAGACCGCAAGCCGGAGGTGCGAGGTGCTGAGAGTGGATCAGGGATGAAAGACGTTGCTAGGTTGCCCATCGGCGACGCAGAGTTTGGGAAACAATTTGCATCGGTGAACTCGGACGGACTTCAGTTTCTGAACCGTCGGGCCGGGTCCGGGGGCGGTGGTACCATTGGCACGGCTCGCACCCGGTCGTTGACTGGGGGCGACGGGACGATGGTCCTTTTGTTGCAGTTCCTCTCGATAGCGGCAGACCGGGGGTCTGATGCGCAACAAGAGCACCATCGTCCCCCGCAAGACACGTTGTCCTCTGCGCAAACGTCATGATTCGGAAAGGTGCACGCGGTGGAAGGGGAGCGACTGCACGTATTGGCGTGCGTGCACCGCTCCAATACGTCCGCGCAGCAGACATTGCACGAATCCTTGAACTCCGCATCGACGTCAGGGAGCGTTGGCCTGGAGCGGATGCTCGTTGACAGCATTTGCGGATCAGGTCTCTGAGCCGTCAGTCAGAGGTCCCGGTTGACGCGGAACGTCAGGACCGAGTTCCCGCCCGCGACGTAAACGTAGTTGCTGTCCGGGCTCACGGCGATGGACTTGACGTCCGAGTGCGGGAAGGTGTCGTGCGCGCTGAGGAAGGTGAGCCGCCCCGTGGTGGCGTCGCGACCGAACATCACTATCTGCAGCGGAATCTGCCGGCCGGCGTACACCTGCGCGCCGTCGGGGCTGATGGCGATGGCGCCTGCCGCCCGTAGCCCATCGTGCTGCTCCGCGAAGCTGAGCGTTCCGGTAGTGGCGTCACGTTGGAACACCACGACCGCGTTCTTGCGCCACAACGTCGCGTAGACATGGGCGCCGTCCGGGCTCACCACCGCTTCGGCGGCACCCGCACCCGTGAGCACTTGGACCATGGTCAGGTGGCCGCTCGCCGGGTCGCGCCGGAAGGCCACGAACGGGCCGCCGTAGGGATCTGTCCGATACACGCTTGTCCCATCGGGGCTGATCGCGAGCGACCATCCGAAAGCGAAAGCAGTCTCGGACTTTTCGATTACAGTCAGCGTGCCGCTCGCACTGTCGCGTCGCAAGACGACGTTGCCAGAAGTGCCGTGCACGTGTGCGCCATCCGGGCTGATGACGAACCCGTTTAGCGTGATGTCGGGTAACTCCTGCACGATAGCCAACGACCCGGTCATGACGTCCCGCCGAAAGACTGCCATGCCAGCGGAACCGTTGCCTACGTAAAGATGGGCATCGTCGGGGCTCAGTGCCAGGCGAGTCGGTTGCGCGACCCCAGCAACACCGTTCTCGGACAACTCTGCTTCGACAAACGCCAGGGTCCCAGTATGCGGGTCACGGCGGAACACGGCGATGCCACGCGACCCTTGACCGGCCACATAGACGTGCGCCCCATCTCGGCTGATGACGACGGAAATGGCCTGTGCGATCCCTTCGACGCCGTCCACGCCATCCTCTTTCATGTCAACCAGTGTCAGCGCGGGGGGTCCTGGCGTTGCGCTTGCCATCGGACTCGGGGTTGCGCTCGGCGTCGCGGTCGGGGTCCGCAGCGCGCAACCCACCAGCGCGTTGGTCACCGCGCCAACAAGCTCTTCGACGGTGACACGCCCATCCCCGTTGGCGTCGAACGCGCCGCAGTCCTCGAGACCAGCCGAGGCTAGCGCAATGTTGACGCCCTGGACCACTTCGTCCACCGTCACCTGCCCGTTGCCGTCACAGTCTCCCACGCACGAGGCTGCGGTGGCCGATGGCAGTGCGCCGGTCAGGGCAAAGCAAAGGATCGCCCCAGCGAGGGGAAGCTGCGGGCTGGCGTGCCACCTTGGCAGCCGGACCCCGCGAGGGCCACCGTGCAGCGACCTCGCACCGCTTGATTGGCATGCCCACGCCTGGTGCAGCATTATGGCGTCCCCGTCGACGGACAGTTCTGGATGAACACCTTGTAGCCGCGGCACAAACCCTGGAAGAGATCCAGGCAGCCGTCCTGGTTCATGTCGAGCAAGGCGAAGTCGTGCGTGCGGCGATGGAAGACCTGGTTGGCGGTGTCGGGCCAGGGATCCTGAATGTTCGCCGTGTTGAGCCCTGTGTT
>JBHHYR010000296.1:0-4141 GCA_046757585.1 Binatia bacterium
ACCGGCCGCAAGGGTTCGAAAACGAATGTGCAATCGGGCCGCCGGTTCCTGTATGGCGCCTCCGGCAAGCAGCACCAGCCCAGCGCTCCAGGGCGCTAGCACCCATTCCCCGTGCGCATCCAAGACCCCTTTGAGGCTCCCGGCGAGTAGCGCGATTCCGACGATCCACAGTGCCCACATGCGCCACGTGGGTCGTGGCGCGCGCGCCAGACGTGTCATGCGCAGGGTCCAGTCGCTGTTCTGTGGCGGCGTCCTGTACTGCAGCAACGCCAGGAACAGCCCCCCGAGCCCGACCAGGGGCGCGTAGGGCCAGAACTGGACGGTGTGCTCAGACAGGAGGTTCCGATGAACCACTGCAGCTACGAAGGCTAGCGCAGTCGTAGCCGCCGTGTAGACGCCAATCTCAACGCGCCGCAACGTCGAGAGGTGACCGCCTCCTTGCGCCCGCGTGTCGGCCCTGACGCCGGCTAGCGCCGCCCCGGCATTGGACGTAGACCACCGCCAGCGCCGCACGGCTGGCGCTTGGAACATGAGAACGACAAGCGCCGCTGGTCCGATGCCGATCGCGAGCCAGCGCCAGTAGGGTGCCAGCGGCCGCTGAGATACCGATTGCGCCCGCGCCGCGTGCAGGCATTGACGGTCCGGGACCCGGAAAACAGCAACCAGGACGGTGCCGTCCGCTAGTGGTGCCACGTGGTACGGTGGATAGAATGTTTTGAACTTCCAAGCGGTGTCCCCAGTCGTCGTCCAAGCGTGGACCAGCTGTTGTTCCGGTGTGACGGCAATCAAATCGCCACCCTTGGTGACTCGGGGCCCCTCCGCATGGCAACAGAACCCGATCGCGCGAACCTCGGTGGTGAAGGGCTGAAAGAAGACCATCTGCGCGGTGTCGAATCCTGAGGTGACGAGCTCACCTGTCGGCAGCAGCACTAAGCCCCGGGGCTGGGCCAAGTGTTCTCTGCCGGTCCAGAGAATCGTTCCTTCAGGGCTGAATATGTGCACCGCGTGGTGTGTGCTGCGCCCTTCCACCACCGCAGTGTTGCCGTCAGGCATGCGTACGGCGCCGGCGGCGTCAACCAAAGGGTTTGCCAACTGCCAGAAGACCTTGCCCGTACGATCGATTTCCACGACTCTCGCTGGATCGTCCTGGCACACCAGGAATCGGTTCGGCCCGAGCACCTGAATCCAACGTGGCCGGTGCAGGGCAATCGTCCACACGATCTGGCCGTCCAGTGTCATCGCCGAAATCGTATCGCGCTCTTGCTCGGCGATTAGGACGGTCCTGCCGTCATACGAGGTGATGTCTGAAATGCGCCCGAAGCCCGTGTACCGCTGCAGCACGGTGCCATCAGTGGTGTAGCGCACCAGCATGTAGCGGCCGCCGCCGCCGCGTACGCGAATGTCCTGGCTGGGCCGCTGGGTGGCGCGGGCCCCAGTGCCCAACAACAGCCACACTGCGAGGAGTGCCCGCATGGCCAGGCGGGCGCACCCAAACGGACTGAATCGGACACTCATGCGTGCTCACAGGCCCGGTATCTGCTCATCCCAGTTGACCGCGCTCGCTTGCGACTCCACAGGTCACCGCCACGGGAAGGTGGTGAGATAGCAGTCACCATCTTGCGTTACGGGGCTCAACTTTGATCACGTGGCGGTCTCAACAAGACAATATGACTGCGGGTCGTGTCGCTGGTACGGCAAATCGGCCGCTAGCCATAACTCAGCCCTGTATGACGTTCAAGGATGCGCCGACCGGTGATCTCAGCGCACATGCGGCTCCCACGGGCTTGCGGCGCCCGATCCACACTGGCAGAAACCGCTTCATGCGCTTGGCCCTTTTTCATGCCGCGGGACACCTCGCCGGCGTTCTCTGTATCACTGCGTTGGTGGCCACGGTGGGTCTGGCAGCGCCGTATCCGAACGTCCCCTCCGTTGCACTGGGCACCGGCCAGTCGATGGTCGTGGCGTACAGCCGTGACTTCCAGCCGCTCCGCAAGTACGTCGGTCTGGAGAAGCCAACGGACGTTACCGTGTTGCCCGACGGCCGTGTCCTGCTCGCGGATGCGGGCGCACGCCGGGTGATGCTGGTCGATCTCGATGGTACGATCCAGTGGAACGAACCGATTGGCGATTCCCCGATCCGAGCCCGGCCCCGTCCGGGCGGCGGCTTCCTCATCACGTCCATGACGGACCTAATTGCGATTCGAGCTGATCGCAGCGTCGAGTGGCGACGGCCCGTCAAGGGAATTAAGGTTGGGGTGCCACTGGCGAACGGGCGCATCCTGCTTGCGAGGAACGAGGGCAACGGCTGGCTCGTCGAGACGACGCCGAACGGGGCGGTCGTTTGGCAATCCAAGCCACGCGGCTACGTTGACGCGTCCGGCCGCTGGATCAACGAGCAGCCGGAGCAGTACTTCGCATCAGTCTGGTCGCTCGACGTCGGACCCGACGGGACCATCTTCACCACGGACTTCGATCGCCATCAGCTACGCATACTCTCCGCGGATCATCGGAGCCTGCGGACGATTCCTGGCCTGCATCACGTCACGGATACGCGTATTGGGCGCAACGGTGAACTGGTTGCCGTCTCGCCAGAGGACTTCCGAGTCTGGGTTGAGTTTCCCGACGGTACCACGAAGTCGTTCCAGCCTGAGTTGCGGCCGAGCTGCGCCAGCATGTCGCCCGATGGCCGTTTATTGGTTGGGTTGCTCTGGGAGCCTGAGCGCGCTGTGCTCAACGCGACGGCGGCGCGGGCACGACGGCGTCCACACATTCCGTGGCGGCAGCGGGGGTTGCCTGTACCCGTCCTGGGAGTGTTCTCCGCCCTTCTCGTCGGTATAGTTTTGCGGCGACCAGAGCTCCGTGCTGCGTGGAATCCCAGGGCGGGTAGCCCCGAAGGCAAGCCTGCAGATGGCGAAATAGCGCTGACGCCGATCGAGTTGGGGCCAAGGTACAGGAAAGCGACTCACGTTGGGCGAGCGGTGGTGTGGGTAGGCGTACTGTCGGCTGCGTTGCTCCTTGCCTGGAGTGGGATCAGCAGCCTCGTTCAAGGACACAGGTTTTCCGAAGGTGCGTGGCGCTTCGCGGTCGGCTGCATCGCCGGAGGGATTGCCTTGCGGGTCCTCAACGCGATCGCCGGCTGCTCGCGGACGCTGTCCTCTTTCGTGCCGTCGGGCTGGCGGTCACCGGTGCGCCGTCCGGGACGCGGCCGCTTGGTTGTTCTGGTTGTCCTGTCATTGGGGAGCCTGGCCGGTTGCTTGTACGTGCAACGCCACTTTCCCGCGGAGCAGGCGACTGCAGTTGCACTCTGGTTGATGGCGCAGATCTGGATCGTTGTGGCTGCGTTTCCGCCCGTTCCGCGCGCTACGCCAGCGCGCACCTCACGGTCCGTCTGGGTACTCCTCGCGCTCGTGCTGCTCGCAGCGATCGTTACGCGTTTCTGGCAGATCGGGTACTACCCGGATATCGTACATCATGACCACAGCATCTATGGAGAGGCGGCGCTGCATACCCTGCGGGGAAACTGGCAGCGGTTTTTCGGCAGCGTCTATTCAGTAGGCCGACCCTGGATCGTAGCCTGTGCGGCGGGGCTGGAACTCTTCGGCACGCACTATTGGGTGTTGCGGCTGCTCGGAGCCATCTCCGGTGTGGTGATCGTCTGGGGCACGTACCTGCTCGGGGCGATTCTCTTCAACCGGCGAATCGGATTGATCGCTGCGTTGCTCGTCACGGTTAATCACGCGCTTTTACTCTATTCACGTCAGCCGTACGTGCTGGATCCGGTTGCGCCGCTTGTCCTTGCCGTGTACTGCGCCGCCGTCGGGCTCAAACGCGGCTGCCGCTGGCACTGGTGCTTATCGGGTCTGCTGAGCGGCTGGGCGCTGCTGGCGTACCGTTCGTCCGTCACCTTTGTCCCGATCGGCGTCGCGGTACTTGTGTACCTGGCGGCCGTGTATCCGCGCCGGCTCTGGCGCAGCCGCGCTGGCTTGCTGTGGTTCGTCGCGGGCGCGTGTGTTGTGTACCTTCCGATGCTGGGGCAAACGGTCGCGGATTCGGCCCTCTATCATCGTGCGGCGGCAACGATAGTGTTATTGAATCCGAACGGTTCGCTCCGCTGGGACACTGCCCTATGGGCACATCAACT
>JBHHYR010000297.1:0-4118 GCA_046757585.1 Binatia bacterium
GTCTTGGCTTCCGCCAGCCCGTAGCTGATGTCCGCTCGCAGGGTATGCAGCGGCACGCGTCCGTCGCGATACCACTCGGTCCGCGCAATTTCATGCCCTCCTAGGCGGCCCGCGCACTGCACCCGCACTCCCAGAGCACCCATCCGCATGGCGCGGCCTACTGCTTCCTTCATGGCCCGGCGAAACGCGACCCGGCGCTCGAGCTGTAGGGCAACGTTCTCCGCCACCAGCTGCCCGTCCACGTCCGGGCGGCGCACTTCATGAATATTAATGAACGCCTCCCGCTTTGTCAGTTGCGTCAGTTCATCCTTCAGCTTGTCGATTTCCGCCCCCTTCTTGCCAATCACGATGCCCGGGCGCGCCGTGAAGATGTTGATCTTCGCCTTGTTGGCGGCACGTTCGATCTCGATGCGCGAGATCCCGGCGTGATACAGGCGCCCCTTCAGGAAGCTCCGCACCCGAAGATCCTCGTGCAGGAGCTGGGCATAGTCCCGGCGAGCGAACCACTTGGAATCCCACTGCTCGATGACGCCCAGCCGAAACCCCTTCGGGTGCACCTTGTGTCCCATCCGTCCCTCAAACTCCTCTCGTCCGTTCGTCAACGACGATGGTGATGTGACTGGTCCGCTTGTGCACCGGCGTGGCGCGCCCGTGGGCGCGCGGCAGGAACCGTTTGAGCGTGATTCCCTCGTCCACGGTCGCCCGGCGCACGTAGAGGCGGTCCACGTCGACGCGCTGCGTGTTCTCCGCGTTGGCGATGACCGACTTCAACGTCTTCGCCACCATGTGCGCCGCCTTCTTGGGGAGGAAGTCCAGAATCATCAACGCCTCATCGACGTTCTTGCCACGGATCAAGTCGACCACCAGCCGCGCCTTGCGCGGTCCAATCCGTAGATGTCGGCTGACTGCACGTGCTTCCATCCCGATGCTCTACCTACGCCCCACCAGGCTATTTGACCTCAGCCTTACGGTCTCCCGAATGTCCATGAAAGGTCCGGGTGGGAGAGAACTCGCCGAGCTTATGCCCCACCATATTCTCGGAGACGAAGACCGGAATGAACTTTCTCCCGTTGTGGACCGCGAATGTGTAGCCGACCATTTCCGGAGTGATTGTCGACCGGCGCGACCACGTCTTGATGACCCGCTTGTCCCGTGATGCCTGCATCGCGTCCACCTTGCGCAGCAGATGTGCATCAACGAACGGTCCCTTCTTTACGGAGCGTGCCATGAGCGTGAATAGCCATCCTCCTATCGTCGCTTGCGGCGCTTCACAATCAGCCGATCCGTACGCGGGTTGTGTCGGGTCTTGAAACCCTTGGCCGGTTGTCCCCACGGGGACTGCGGCTGGTTGCCTTTCGAGCGTCCTTCACCCCCGCCGTGCGGATGATCGACCGGATTCATGGCGATACCGCGCACATGGGGCCGCCGGCCGCGCCAGCGGTTTCTGCCGGCCTTGCCCAGCGATACGTTCTCATGCTCCACGTTTCCAACCTGCCCCACAGTGGCGCGGCAGGCCAGGCGCACGTAACGCAGTTCGCCTGAGGGCATCTTCAACAGCGCCCGGGTGCCCTCCTTAGCCATCAACTGTGCAGCGGCGCCGGCTCCGCGCGCGAGTTGACCGCCGCGACCCGGCTTCAATTCGATATTGTGCACCATCGTGCCGGTTGGAATCTGCCGCAGCGCCATCGCGTTGCCCGGCGTGATATCAGCGCCCTCACCGGCCGCCACCGTGTCACCCACCGCCAGTCCCACGGGGGCCAGGATGTAGCGCTTTTCGCCGTCGGCGTAGTGCAGCAGCGCCAACCGTGCCGAGCGGTTCGGGTCATACTCGATGGCCGCGACCCGGGCGGGAACCTTGTCCTTATCGCGCCGGAAGTCGATCAGGCGATAGCGGCGCTTGTGGCCCCCGCCCCGGTGGCGCAACGTCATACGCCCGAGTACGTTACGGCCACCCGTCCGCTTCCGCGGCACCAGCAGGCGCCGCTCCGGTGCCTTGCTGGTCTTGCTGGTGAGGTTACCAAACTCCATGGCACCCTGAAACCGGCGCCCCGGCGATGTGGGTTTGTACTGTCGAGTCGCCATCGTCTATACGCTCTCGAAAAAGTCGATACGGTGCCCCGGCGCGAGCGTCACGTAAGCCTTTTTCCAGCGCGACCGCTGCCCGGTCGAGCGCCCAACGCGCCGGTGCTTGCCGAGGTAGTTCAGCGTCCGCACATTCTCGACTTTCACCTTGAAGAGCCGTTCAACGGCCCGCCGGATCTCGACCTTGTTCGCCTGCGGATGCACACGGAACACGAACTGGTTGCCCTGCTCGTTGACCAACGTCCCCTTCTCCGTGATCAGCGGGGAGGCGACCACCTGGAACGCGTCCTTCATCCGCCCAGCCTCTGCTGCAAGGCCGCCACGGCATCCTGCGTGAGAACCAGGCGGTCGTACCGTAAGACGTCATACACGTTGGTACCCTCGGCCCGCAGCACCTTGATCAGCGGCAGGTTACGGGCGGCTCGTTCGAGTGCATCGTCACGGGTGGGAATGACGACCAGGGCGTTTTCAAGCGCCAGATCCTTGAGCAGCTTGAGGAGTAGCTTCGTCTTCGGCGCGGGCAGCGTGAGCTTGTCCAGGACCAGCAGTTTTCCTTCGCGGGCCTTGGTAGCCAGGGCGGAGCGGAGCGCCGCCTTCCGGGCCGAGCCAGGCATTCGATACGTGTAGTCGCGCGGCTGCGGTCCGAAGACCGTGGCCCCTCCGGCCCACAACGGTGAGCGCGTACTGCCCGCGCGGGCCCGGCCCGTGCCCTTCTGCCGCCAGGGCTTTTTGCCGCCCCCGCGCACGAATCTCCGGGTCTTGGTCGCCGCGGTGCCAGCGCGGCGATTCGCTCGCTGCATCTTCCCCGCCTCGTACAGCAGATGCTTGCGTACCGGGCCGTTGAAAACGTCCGCCGACAGAGCCAGTTCGCCGACCGCCTCGTTGCTCTGGGAGACGACGGGCACTGTGAGTGGCTCAGTCACGCCGTTGTCCCTTCACCGCGGGCTGGATAATCACCACGCCGCCACGAGCTCCGGGCACGCAGCCCCGTACCAACAGCAGGTGTTCATCGGGGCGTACGGCCACCACTTCCAGATTCTGCGTTGTCACGCGGTCGGCACCGTACTGGCCAGCCATGCGCGTGCCCTTGAAGACACGTCCCGGATAGGAGCGGTTCCCGATCGACCCACCGTGGCGGAAGCACTCATGGGTCCCGTGACTGCTGGGAAAGCCCCCGAAGCGATGGCGCTTGATCACGCCGGTGTAGCCGCGCCCCTTGGTCATTCCGCTCACATCGACCCGATCACCCGCCTTGAAGTTGCTCGCGAGCGTCACCTCTTCGCCGACCGCGTAGGCGTGGTCATTGCGCGGCAAGAACTCCCGTATCACCGCGAAGACGCCGTGGCCTGCCTTGAGGCAGTGCTGCCGGTACGGTTTCGGCACACGTTGCGGTTTTTGCGCCGCGAACCCGAGTTGCACGGCTACGTAGCCGTCAGTAGCAGCCGTCTTCGTTTGCAAGACGGTGCACGGGCCGGCCTGGATGACCGTAACGGGGATCAGCTCTCCAGTGGGGCTGAAGATCTGCGTCATCCCCACTTTCTTTCCGATCAGTCCCAGCATGGTACCGTCATTCTCGTACGTCTCGCGTGCCGTTCCATCCGCCGGCGTTCACTGCAGCTTGATCTCCACGTCCACCCCCGCCGCCAAGTCCAGCTTCCCGAGCGCGTCAATTGTCTGCTGCGTCGGCTCGAGGATGTCCAGCAAGCGCTTGTGGGTGCGCATTTCGAACTGCTCGCGCGATTTCTTGTCCACGTGCGGCGAGCGGTTCACCGTAAAGCGCTCGATGTGCGTGGGTAGGGGAATCGGGCCCGCGACCCGGCCCCCGGTCTGGCGCACGGTATCCACGATATCCTTCACGGACTGGTCGAGCAGCCGGTGGTCGTACGCCTTCAGACGTATTCTGATCTTCTCGTTCATCCTTCGCGCTTGCGGCCTATCTGCTCCGTAGCGGGCCTCGGGGACACGCTACGATACGAGCCGTCATGGCCGTGTATCCTCACTTGGCAATCGTGCTGACCACGCCGGCCCCCACGGTA
>JBHHYR010000298.1:0-4027 GCA_046757585.1 Binatia bacterium
AAGACAACATCCGGTGCTGATTCCCTGCATCGCTATCTGACAGACACCGGGGCCACCCGGAGCTTCTGCAGCAGGTGCGGGAGCACGCTTTTTTTCGAAGGGCCGAGGTGGCCGGGGGAGATTCATGTGGCGCTGGCGAACATCGAGGGTGAAATCGACCGAGATCCCTCTGGCCACTACTACGTTGATCATCGTGCGTCCTGGTGGACGATCACGGATTCGCTCCCGCGGTATGGAGGGGAGACAGGTGTTGAGCCCAAGGATCCTCGGAACCCGACCTGACAACCCCATACTGCTGGCCGCCCTCCGGACGGCGGCTGAGCGTGGTGGTTGCGCCTACAACACTGCGTTGAAACGTGATTCGATGAGGCCCCCGAGCGTTTCGTGGGCGCCATGGAATCGGAGCCGTCTTTCCGATCAAGCCGGCGGCAGGGCTGCCCGCACCACCTCCAGCAGCTCCTTGCCGTATCGCGAGAGTTTCGCCGGCCCGATGCCCGTGATGGCGCTGAGTTGCTCGCGGCTCGACGGGCGCGAGGCGGCGATCGCCTCCAGCGTGCGGTCGTGGAACACGACATAGGGCGGCACGCTGCGTTGCCTCGCGTGGCGCAGGCGCATCTGTTTGAGCGCCTCGAGCAGTGCCGGGTCGGGGGCAGACCCCTGCCCCGGCACGGCCGCGGCATCGGTGAGGGCCCGCGTGCGCGCCCGGGACGGCACAGCGGTCAGCGACCCGGGCCAGTCGAGATCCATCGTTGCCGTCTCGGCGCGCATCAGGCGGCGACCTGCCGGTGAGATCGACAGGACCGCACCGCCCAGGGAGCCTGTTGAGTGAAGGACACGGCGTTGCAGCAGTCCGGCATCCGCGAGGTTCTCGAGAAGATCTCCGACGCCACGTGCCGGCATGCCGCGCAGCTTCCCGTAGGTGGGCAATCGCTCCAGTCCGAACCGTCTCACCGGCTCGGCTGCCGAGCCCACCAGCACCTGCGCGATGCGTGACTTTCCGAAGCGATCATCGAGGCGCGCCACCGCCGAGAGCGCGATGCGCACCACGCGCACCTCCTCCGCGGTCAGGGACCGGGCCGGGCGGCGGTGCCAGCCGAGACAGTTGTCGCAGCCGTCACAGCTCTGGCGCGCCGACCTGTCCGTGAAGTACTCCAGCAGCAGCTTGCGGCGGCAGGTGCGCGTCTCCGCGTACCGCACGATCGCCGCCAGACGCTCGCGATCGTGAGCCGCCTTCTCCGCCAGCACCTCGCGATCGAGCGGTAACGCGCCGGCCGCGACCGGCGATCCCCGAAGGCTCCAGATCCCGCCCGGCCCGCGCTCCAGCAGGCCGCGACGTTCCAGGATCCCGGCCGCCGTGGCCACCGCCATCTCGTTGCTGTCCACACCGGCCAGCGAAGCTCCCTGCCCGGCACGAGCGTACACCTGCTCGATAAGCTCCAAGGAGGGGTTCGCCCCCTTCAGGAAGAATTCCTGGATGCGAACATCGGCGTAGTTATAAAGAAGGCAGCACTGCGCCGGCTTGCCGTCGCGCCCGGCGCGGCCGGCCTCCTGGTAGTACGCCTCCATGCCGCCCGGGATGTCGTAGTGCAGGACGAAGCGGATGTTGGCCTTGTCCACACCCATGCCGAAGGCGTTGGTGGCAACCATCACCGCCACCTCCCCCCGCATGAAGGCATCCTGGGTCTCGGCGCGCGCGTCATCCGGCAGGCCACCGTGGTAGGCGGCAGCGGGCCGATCGGGCCGGCTCAGATGCCCGGCGATCCGCTCGACGTTCTTGCGTGTGGCGGCGTAGATGATTCCCGGCCCGCCGAGCTGCGAGACGGCAGCCTCGCAGGCTTCCAGCTTCTGGGCCACCGAGCGCGGCCGTCGGACCGAGAAGAACAGGTTCGGCCTCTCGAAACCAGCCAGAAAAATGCCGGGCTCGACCAGGCCCAGCTGCCGGACGATGTCCCGGCGCACTCTCGTGGTCGCCGTCGCGGTCAGGGCGAGGGTCGGCGGCGAACCGATCGCTTCCCGTAGCTCGCCGAGTCGCATGTAATCGGGCCGAAAGTCGTGGCCCCACTGCGAGATGCAGTGCGCCTCGTCGACCGCCAGCCGCACCACCCGTGTGGCGGCGAGCACCTCGCGGAAAGCGACGCTGCGAAGGCGCTCCGGAGCGATGTAGACCAGTCGGAAACGACCTGCGCGGCATCCTTCTTGCCTGCGCGCGCGTTCAGCAGGGGTCAGGCTCGAATTGATGTACGTGGCGGGGAATCCGCGCGCGACAAGAGAATCAACTTGATCCTTCATGAGCGCGATGAGAGGACTGACGACCAGAGTGACGCCTTCCAGGATCGATGCCGGAAGCTGGTAGCAAAGGGACTTGCCGCCTCCGGTGGGCATCAGCGCCAGCGCATCGCGCCCGGCGAGGACGGCTTGAACGACCTCCCGCTGGCCGGGACGAAACGCTGTATGGCCGAACTGTTCCTCGAGGAACCGATCGAGATCCACAGCCTCACTCATGGCGACATCATGGGAAGAACATCGGAGGACATCCCGGGCGCGGAGAAACAAGTCTATCGACGGGATCGGACAGCGTCAAGACGCCGAAGAACGCTCCTCGCGCCGCCTGCGACTCGACCGCGCGTAGCTTCTTCCCTTCCAGCGGCTTGTCTCCCCGCGCCAGTAGCGGATGGCGGATGTCCAGGTCATGGCCAGATAAAGACTTCCGGCGAGGGGCAGGAGAACCGCCCACAAGACACTGAGTCGGTAATAGGCGAGCGTCGGCAGATACACGGCCACCATCGCCAGCAAGGCGACGCCGCCGGCAACGGGCCAGGCGCCTGGCCCGGCGATGATCCCCAGGATCGGGGCCCAGAATGCAGCGAGCAGCAACGCTGTCGCCAGCAACAACAGCAGCACGGAATAGCGCAACTGGTTGAAGGCGGTGCGCGCCACCATCTGCCAGATGTCGTTCAAATGAGGATAGGCACGCCGGCTGAGCACGCCACGTGAGAGCCCGATCCAGGTGCGCGCGCCGGTGCCGCGTACCCGCTTCGCGAGAGCGCAATCATCGATGATCTCGCCGCGCAGCGCGGCAAAGCTCCCCGATTCTTCCAGGCATGCGCGACGGCAGAGGATGAAACCGCCCGCAGCCGCGGAAACCCGTCGGCTGCCGGCATTCGAGAGCGCGAACGGATACAGTAGTTTGAAAAAGAGCACGAACGCGGGCATCAGCAGCCGTTCCCATGCACTTGCTGTGCGTAATCTGGCCATGATGGAAAAAAATGCGATCTCCTCCGCGCGGCACTTTTCATACACGACGGGCAGCATGTTCGGAGCCAGCGTGATGTCGGCGTCCAGGAGCAACACCCACGGGGTCCGCACCCTTGCCACCCCTTGCTGTAGAGCCCAGAGCTTGCCGGTCCAGCCTTCAGGCGGAGAGGTGCCGCGAACCAGCTCCAGGCGGGAATGATTCCGTGCGACCGCCTCGACGCACGCGGCGGTCGCATCGCCGGACTGGTCATCCACCACCACGGCACGGATCCCCGCCCCTTGACCGAACAAGGCTTCCAGCGTCTCTGTGATGTGTGCCGCCTCGTCACGAGCGGGGATCACGGCGGTGACATCGCTCAAGGCAGGCGGGTGGGGGAGTTCGGTCGGTTCGAGCCGTTCCCGGATGAGCCACGGGAACCAGGGCAGCACCAGCACGCCGAGCCAGAGCGCCGCCCCGAGGGAGATCGATCCCAGCAGAACTGTTTCGATCATCTCCCTGCTTGCCTCCCGGCCGCTCGCATCTCTTGACTATATCTCTCCCCGGGGCCGCCCGCCGGTACCGTGCTTTCAATGGGCATCCGGGGGATCTTCTTGAACGCTGCCTGGAGTGGGCCTCTCGGGGATCCGGGCAACGCAATACAGTCTCGACGGACACCCGATCTGCCCGTCGAATCACACAGGGGCGTTTCGAACCTGCCCCGCCCGGTCCATCACCACCACGTGCATCGTCCCGGCGCTCCCTGGGGTGGAATCGCATCAGCTTCCCCCCTGT
>JBHHYR010000299.1:0-4016 GCA_046757585.1 Binatia bacterium
CCCTCGCCGACGACGAACGTTCGTCCCGGACGCTTTTCGCGCTCCTTGTCGACGACAAAGCCGGGGCGCCCTTCTTCGATCAGGAAGCTCTGATGCGTGCGGCTGCGTTGCAGCCACCGACCGGTCGCGTCGGTGATCAGAACCTCGTTCACGACGTACTCGCGGTTGCGCTTCACATAACGCTCGACCACGGTCGAGCGGGTGTGCACGGTGTCGCCGACCAGCATGGGGTGAAACAGCTCCCACTCCTGCTTGGCGTGCAGGTTGCCAATGAGGTTGGGCAGGTACCACGACAGGTTCTTGAACACCTCAGAATGAAAAAGCAGGGCGGGTGCGACGGGGGGTCCGAACGGCGATGCGTGGCGGTACCACGCATGACGATCCTCGGTCCCCTCCTCGTACCTGCGGATGAGGGGCGGTGTTACGGTGTACACGTGCCCCCCCATGTCACGCCCGACGAAGACGTCATGCTCGGAATGAAAGGGCTGGGTCATACGGTCCTCCAAGCAGCGACCATAGGCGCCCAGGCCGGCTGCCGTCAATGTTGCAGCGCCGTGCGTCGGGGCAGCCGCAGCCCGGGCCGCTCGTGTGGGACAACCGCTTGATCATTTCGACGCTGGCGGCTAGCGTGCCGCAGCTCAACGGTGACGGCCATGCGCGAAGGACAGAGGAGCGTTGCGCGAGTGCTCGGGTACCGGCGGCTGTGCGAGCTGCGGCGGAGGCTGCCCGCATGCTGAACGCCCTGCTGGCCACGGTCCTGGTCTTTGTCTCGGTCGGGCTGCTCCTGTACCTCGTCGGGCTCCTGTTCAACGCGGCGAGCCTGCCGCTGGGGGGGCTGCTGGAGCGCCAGCGCTTTGCGCGCTACGTCGCGCGGGCGCGCCGCTGCGATGTGCTGATGCAGCGAGGTGAAGTTGACGTCGCACTGCAGGAGCTGCGAGCGGCATTCTATCTGTACAGGATCAGCAATCGTTCCCTGGCGACCGCGGTTGCCAACCACCATACGGGTTTGCTGAGCCGTCTGATCTCCATCACTTCGGACCGCCAGGGCGGTACGGTGCGGCTCCTCTCCCTCGCCAAGACGGACCGCCTGCTCACGGAACGCAGCGAGCTGCAGCGCCGCTACTTTACGGCGAAACAGAGCCCCCGCCACCAGCGGCTGCGCGAGGTGCAGCAGCAGCTTCAGGTGAACGGCCGGGAGCTGGAAGCGGCGTTGCAGCAGCTCGTTGCCGAAGCGCGCGTGCCGCGCCAGCCGGCTCGCTACCACTGACCCGCGATCCCTGAATTGCTCGTCCCGCCCGCGCATTGCGCTGCGGGGAGACTTTGGGCAAAGTAGCGGACACTGGTCCGCTGCGAATGCCCGGGCGGACCGCACAGGGAACCAGATGGAGCGCGGTTATAGCCAAGCCGAACGTGCGGCTCGCAGAGGAGACGCTACGGCTGAGCAGCCGATCGTGGTTGTCAGCAACCGCCTGCCGGTCACGGTACACCGCGGGCCACGGGGCCTGGAAGGCCGCCGGTCCGCCGGCGGGCTGGTCTCGGCGCTCGAACCGGTCCTCGAAGCGCGCGGCGGCACGTGGATTGGGTGGCCGGGGATCGAGCTGCGCGCGGGCGAGACGTTCGCGATCCCAGACGGTACGTACGACATCCGTGCCCTCCCGCTCACGGAAGGCGAGGTGACCGGCTACTACCATGGCTTTTCCAACCGGACGCTGTGGCCCTTGCTGCATTCTTTTCCGGGACGGACGCGCTTCGACCGGCGTGAATGGGAGGTCTACAAGCGCGTCAACATGCGTTTTGCCGAGAGCGCGGCCGCTGTCGGTGCGGGTGCCAGTCTGGTCTGGATCCACGACTACCACCTGATGCTGGCACCCCTGTACTTGCGCGAACTCCTGCGCTCGGCGCGCATCGCGTTCTTCCTACACATCCCCTTTCCACCCTACGACCTCTTTCGGCTTCTGCCGTGGGACCGGGAGCTGCTCAGTGGGTTGCTCGGGTGTGATCTGATTGGCTTTCATGTCGAGGCCTATGCGCGCAATTTCCTCGACTGCGTGGAACGGCTGCTCGGGGCACGCGTCGATCGGGGCAAGTTCCTCCTCGAACACGGCGACCGGACCGTGCGGGTAGGCGCGTTTCCACTGGGGATCGACTTCGACCTCTTCGAGGCCCGCGCCCGTGCGGCGCCGGCGGCCCTGCGGGCTGAGCGACTCGTCCTCGGCGTGGACCGGCTCGACTACACGAAAGGGATGCCGGAACGGCTGCTCGCTTTCGAACGCCTGCTCGAGCGCCACCCGGAGCATCGCGAAAGGGTGGTGTTGCTGCAACTTGCCGTGCCCAGCCGCTTCCAGGTGAGCGAGTACCGTGAGCTCAAGCGGCAGGTCGACGAGCTCGTCGGGCGTATCAACGGGCGCTTCGCGACCGCCCATTGGTCACCGATCCGCTACCTGTACCGCGCCGTGTCGCCCGAGCGGCTGGCTGCGCTCTACCGGGACGCCGATGTGGCCCTGGTCACGCCGCTGCGAGACGGTATGAACGTGGTGGCGAAGGAGTACGTGGCCTGCCAGGTCGCCGACCCCGGCGTGCTGGTCCTGTCGCGCCTCGCCGGGGTTGCCGAAACCATGCGCGAGGCAATTCAGGTGAATCCCTACAACGTGGACGGGACGGCGGAGGCGATCCATCGAGCGTTGACCATGGATGAAGCCGAACGCCGATCGCGTCTCGTGGCCCTGCGGCGGCGTGAACGCCGCTACAACGTGTACTGGTGGGTGAAAGACTTCCTCAGCGCGGCGTTCGGCGGTCAAGTCGGGCTCCACCCGCCCGCCGATAGTGACTTCGAGGCCTGGCTGGGCCCCTTCCTGCGCAGACATCGCCTCGTGCTGTTCCTCGATTACGACGGGACGCTCACGCCGCTTCGCGACCATCCGGCCAAGGCTGTGTTATCAAAGCCCATGCGGCGCGCGCTCGATGCCTGTGCACGCCGCAGTGACACCGATGTGGTCATCATCAGTGGCCGCTCGCTCGACGACATTCGCCAGATGGTGAACCATCCCCACTTGACGTACGCGGGAAACCACGGCCTCGAGATTGCGGGGCCAGATTTCCCGCCCTTCTGCCACGAGGACCTCCGCCACTATGAGGCGAAGACTGCGGAGTTGGCGGCGAAGCTCGCGGAGATGGCACCGCGGGGAGCGTGGACGGAGGAGAAGGGTGCGACGCTGACTTTCCACTACCGCGGCGTGGAAGCTGCAAAGCAGGCGAGAGTGGCGGAGCAGGCGCGCGACCTGATCACGAAGGCGGGTTTTCAGGCGCGCGGCGCGCATTGCGCCCTTGAAGCCCATCCCCCGATCGGGTGGGACAAGGGCCAGGCGGTGCTGCACATCGGCAGAATGCGATACGGTGCCGCCTGGTCCGAGAGCGTCCGTGTCGTCTACGTCGGCGATGACCAGGCCGACGAAGACGCCTTTCGGGTTCTGGCCGGTCTGGCGATCACCTTCCGGGTGGGCAGTGCCGATACGCAGACGGGGGCCGCGCGACGGTTGCCGAATGTGGAGGCGGTGCGCGCATTGTTGGAGTGGCTGGCGCGGCGTCCGGCCGTCCTGCCTGAGGTAAGCTCTTCCCGCACTGCCGAGCTCCGGTGATTGCGGTACCGGATCGGGTCTTGCACTGCTGCGGGGCTTCGGTATGTTTCGCGCCGTGGTCCGTCTCCGACACACCGCCCATGCTTGGCGTTCGGGTGTCAACAGGCCGTTGAGAAACAGGGCCCTTCCCGGGGCTGGAGCGCGATGCTGGTGACTGACGCACTTGCACCACAGGTCCCGCGAGCGTCGAGCCGACAGCCAGGGGGGCCGCCGGAGTGGGCGAGCTGGCCGGACGAGCAGCTGCTCGACCTACGGCTGTGTGATCTCCGCGTGCGCATCCGGGGATCGAGCCTCGCAGCGCAGATCACACAGCTCTACCGCGAACTCAAAGAACGACACATCGGCTTTCGCCCGTACTTCTGGCTCTCCGATGACTGGTTC
>JBHHYR010000300.1:0-4004 GCA_046757585.1 Binatia bacterium
GTGCAGACGTCTGGAAAGAGACGCTTCGAGGTGCCGCTGCTGACCATGGGCAACGCCGCAGACCTCAGACGCGGGGGGCGTGGCCAGCAACTGGCCTCCAGCATGCTCCGCGCCGCGACAATTGTGGTTGCACTGGCAGCGGGGGGCGTAGCTGCAGCCCAGAGTGTGCAACCCCGCGTTGTTAATTACCGGATCAAGGCGGCCTACGAGGCCACGACGCAGACGGTCATTGGCAACCAAACGTTGACCTGGCGCAATCGTACCCGCAAACGTGCCCGGGATCTCTGCTTCCATCTCTACCTGAACGCGTTCGCCAACAATCGTTCGACCTTCATCCGCGAGCTGGGTGCATCATGGACGAACTGGCTGGAGCTGCACCCGCATCCCTGGGGCTACATCAGCGTCACGACGATCCGGATCGGTGGCAGGGACGTTACCGCACGCATGCAGTTCGTGCATCCCGACGACGACAACATGGATGACCGGACCGTCTTTCGGTTGCCTCTGCGTTCCCCAGTCGCTCCGGGCAAGAGCGTAACCGTCGAGATGCATTTCGTCGCCAAGCTGCCGAAGATCGTCGCTCGCGCAGGCTACGCAGGGCCTTTCGCGTTTGTCGCCCAATGGTTTCCCAAGATTGGCGTGTACGAGCACGGTGCTTGGAATTGCCACCAGTACCACGCGACCACGGAGTTTTATGCCGACTTTGGCGTCTACGATGTGACGCTTAGCGTGCCGCGCACCGGTGTCGTGGGGGCAACCGGTGTCCGGCGGGATAGCCACTCGAACGACGACGGAACCAAAACGCTGCACTTCCTTGCTGAAGACGTGCACGACTTTGCCTGGGCGATCGACCCGCGGTTTCGCGTGGTGGAAGACGCCGTCAACGGAACCACCATCCGCTTACTTGTGCAGCCCAATCACTTCGACCAGGCTAAGCGGCATCTGGCGGCTGCCAAGGCGACTTTGGCGTACTACGAGAAGTGGGTCGCACCGTACCCTTACCCGCAGCTCACCATCGTCGATCCTGGTCCGGGCGGGGGCAGGGCGGGTGGGATGGAGTACCCCACCCTCATCACCGTGGGAACCGCTTGGTGGATGCCACGCTGGCTGCGATTCCCCGAGTTCGTCACGGTCCATGAGACCGGCCACCAGTTCTGGTACGGTCTGGTGGCGAGCAACGAGGCTGAAGAAGCCTGGCTCGATGAAGGAATCAATTCATACGTCGAGGGGCAGATCATGGACGCGGTCTATGGCTCGGCAAGCTATGTGGACCTGTTCGGCCTGCGTGTAGACAGTACGGTGATACACCGGATGTTGTACCTGCGCTCCGCCCAACACGACCCCATGGTCCGGCGCGCGTGGCGGTTCCTTGACCGCCCCAGCTACAGCGCGGTTTCGTACGGCAAGACTGCTCTCGTCCTCGACACGCTTGATGCCCGTCTCGGGAAGAACCGGCTGCGAACCGCCCTTGCCGCATACTTCAGGCACTGGCGCTTTCGGCACCCGCACGGGAAGGATTTTCTCAAGGCGATTCAGCAAAGTACGGGGGATAATCTGACCTGGTACTTTGACCAGGTTATCGCCGGAACGGGTACTTTGGACTATGCGGTCACCAGCGTCGAAGCGGAGGAAACCACGGGCCTTGCCGGCTATCCGTTCGTGGATGGACAGGTCGAGGCGGAAAAGACGCCGGTACCCGCAGCGCCACAGGCACGGCGGTACCACAATGAGGTTGTGGTTGAACGTCTCGGGTCGGTGCGTATGCCCGTCGATGTGCAGATCGTCTTTGACGACGGCACTGTCACCAACGAGCACTGGGACGGCCGTGACCGGTGGAAACGCTTTGAATACACGGGCACGCAACGGGTCAGATGGGCGGTGGCCGATCCCAACCGGACCATGCCGTTGGACGTCAACCGCCTCAATAACTCGCGCATGCGTACGGCGGGAACACGGGGCATCGTGAGAATTGCAGGTCGCTGGGGGTTCTGGTTTCAGAGCCTCGTGCACTTCCTGAGCGGGTTGTAGGGATGGGCGCTGCATACGTCGCGGGCCTGTGGACCGCCCTGCGCCGGTGGGCGCTCGTGCTGGTTCTCTTGCTGGTAAACCTTCTCTCTGGCCTTGGTTTCACGGCGGTCGCGTGGTCCTGGCTTTCCATGGCGCTCGACAGCTCCCTCGCAACGCGCACGCTCCTCGCCGACCTCGACGTCAACGTGTTTGTCGATCTGTTCGTTCACCATGGTGACAGCTTACGGATGCTGCTGGTCGCCGCTGGAGTCATGGCCGTTTTCTTCATCCTGGTCGGGGTGTGGTTGAACGCAGTCACGGTGGTGGCGGTCGGAGATGATGCCGGGACCGGGGAATGTATGCGGCGGGGGTTCAGCCTGTACCCGGCGTACGCGCGGTTGTGGCTGCTGGCTACCGTGATGAACGCGATCAGTGTGGGCGTCGCGTTTCTCATCGGTCGCGGCCTGACCCGCTGGCTGGCGGAAAGTCCGTCAGAGATGAGCTTCTACTGGGCCGTTGCCGCTGGCGCCGTTGCCGGCGCTGTCCTGTTGCTCTTCTTCGTCACGGTGCATGACCACGCTCGTATTCGTAGCGCAGCGACCGGTGCTGGGGCGGTCCGGGCGTACGTGTGGGCCATCCGTTTCGTGGGGAAACGGGAATGGCGCGCCGTGCCACTCGCGGCGATACTGACTGCCAGCGGTATCGCCGTCTGGGCCGTTTACCAGACGGTTGGCATGCTGGTCGCGACGGACTCGTCCCCGGGGGTCGTATTGTCCCTGGCATGGGGTGAAACGTTCCTGCTCGCACGCACCATCTTGCGGGTGTGGTTTTTTGCCGCCGAGACCGAGCTTCAGAACATTGCGGACTGAAAGGACAGGGGCTTTCACTTGCGTCAGGTTCCCGGTAAATTCAACGAAGGAGCGACAAGGTGCAAGCCAACCAGATTTCAGTCGGTGTAGTCGGCGGTTCCGGCTACTCGGGAGGCGAGCTGCTCCGTCTCCTGCTGAGGCACCCCCATGCGACGATCGCCTGGGTAACGTCGCGCGGGACCAAGCAGCTCGAGGCGATCCATCGCAACCTGCTCGGGTCCGGCCTCACGTTCATTCAGGAGGATGCGGCCCCGCCTGCTGATGTAACGTTTCTCTGCCTGCCGTCACGTGAATCGATGACCCGCGCGGAGCATTATCTCGAACAGGGCAGCAAGGTGATCGATCTCGGTTCGGATTTTCGCCTCAAGGACCCGCACCTCTTCGAGCAGGTCTACCATGCCAAGCATCCGCGCTGGCATCTTGTCGAGGAGGCGCCGTATGGCACCCCAGAGCTGCATCGCCAGGCGATCCGCGGCGCGCGTCTCGTCGCTAACCCGGGCTGCTTCGCCTGCGCGACAATTCTCGGCTTCGCGCCCCTGGTGCGGGAAAGGTGGATCGACCTGGACCGCCTGATTGTCGATGCGCTGTCCGGAACCTCCGGTGCCGGGGCAGAGCCGAGCGTCCCGACGCACCACAGTGAAATCGGGAACTCGGCCTTTCCGTACAACGTCGTGGATCACCGGCACACGTACGAAATGGAGCAGGAACTGAGCGGCTTGGCGGGTTCCAGGGTCACGGTCCACTTTACGCCGTACTATGCCCCCTTCCCGCGTGGCATTCTGGCTGCGTGTCACGGCTTCCTGAACCGTTCCGTCAGTCGTCCTGATGCCTTGGCCTTGTACCGGGACTTCTATCACGAGGAGTACTTCGTCCGTGTCATTCATCTCGAGAAGCACACGGAGGTGAGCTGGCAGTATCTTCCTTACCCGAGCGTCGCGTCGGTAGCAGGTTCGAACTTCGTGCACATTGGTGTCGACGTCGACGAGCGCCGGGGCAGGGTAGTGGCCTTCGCCGCCCTCGATAATCTCGGGAAGGGCGCGGCCGGTGCGGCGGTTCAGAACATGAATTGCATGCTCCAAATTCCCGAGGAAACGGGGCTCACTGGCGTAGGGCTACACCCCTAGCAGC
>JBHHYR010000301.1:0-3990 GCA_046757585.1 Binatia bacterium
TCGTGATACCGGTTCGGCCCACCTCGTCCTCGACAAACGGGTCGTCCGAGTCGTACCCCATATGCGTGGGAAGATCGAAGGCGAGGTTGAACACCATCTGCCCCCGCTCGCGCAGCAGCTTCCAGCGCTGATTCGTGTCCTCGGCAGTACCGAATCCGGCGTACTGGTTGATGCGCCACGGTGCCTTGCGGTACATCGCGCCGTAGACGCCGCGGGTAAACGGGAACTCTCCCGGAAAACCCAACGCCTCTAAGTAGCTGGCGGCGCCACCGTTGGGCGTGTACAGCGATTGATGTTCGTACCCCATCGCATCGACCAGGCGCGGTAGTTCCCCGATGCGCTGCTCCTGCTGCCAGCGCCGCTTTGCGGTGTCGATATCCTCCATCTCTGCTCCCTTGTCGTACGGCGGTTTCGTAGAGCGTGATTCACGAGCACGGGCTCTTGAGCTCATTTTTCAGCACCTTGAACGCAGCGTTCTTCGGCAACCACGCCCGGAACTCGACCAACTTCGGGGTCTTGAAGAACGCCAGTCGTTCGCGGCAGAACGCCTGCACGTCCTCCTCCGTGAGTCGCGCGCCACTCTGCAGCACCACGACGGCCTTCGGGATTTCGCCGCGCCGCTGGTCCGGGACACCGACGACTGCCGCTTCGGCGATTGCTGGGTGGCGTAGCAGGACTTCCTCGATTTCGCTGGGGTAGATGTTCTCGCCGCTCATGATGATCATGTCCGTCTTGCGGTCCACGACGTAGAGAAACCCGTCGCTGTCCAGCCGGCCCACGTCGCCGGTACGTAGCCAGCCGCCTTGTAACACCGCGGCGGTGCTCTCCGGCCGGCGCCAATATCCTTTCATGTTGAACGGGCTGCGTACGACGATCTCGCCAACACTGCCGGCGGGGAGCGTTTTGCCCTTGTTGCCGACAATTCGGATCTCGACGCCTGGCAGAGCAACCCCGCAGGAGCCGGGCCGCCGCGGCAGATCCGCCCGCGTGTACGTATAGCCGGCGGTCCCCTCCGATAAGCCGTACCCCTCGAGGGGCATGACGCCGAACGCCGCGTGAAACTGCTCGAGTAGCTCGAACGGTACCGGTGCGCCTCCGGTGACGACGTCACGGAGCGACGAGGTATCGAAGCGGGCGCGGTTGGGATAATGGAGAAGACCCCAGAGCATGGACGGCGTCGCGCCGAAACTCGTGCACCGGTAGGTCTGGATCGCCGTGAGGATCGCTTCCGGATCAAATGGGTCCATCAGCACGAAGTCGCGTCCGGTGTGGAACACCTGGTTCATCATGCAATGGTCCCCGAACCCGTGAAACAGGGGGACGAACACCAGCGGGCGGTACTCGACCGCCGGGTCCTGCGTGGCCACGGTCGCCTGGATGAACGCGATGATGTTGCGATGCGTCTGCATCGCGCCCTTTGGTTTGCCGGTGGTGCCCGACGTATAGCAAATGAGCGCGACGTCATCCTGGTCGGCGTCATAGAGGGGCCCGGTGTCAGGGATCCCGGCGATGAAGTCATCGAATTGCGTCGCGTCGTGCTGCGCCTGCGTAACGACGAACAGCGATACGGAGGGCATCGCCGCGCGCGCGCGGGCGAACTCGGGACTTGCCCAATCGTTCCCAATGAAGGCGACGGCTCCGAGGTCGTTGACTTGATGGATGATCTCCTCGCCCTTGAGGAAGGTATTGAAGGGGGCGATAATCGCGCCCACTTTCGCTGCACCGTAGTAAGCGATAATGAACTCGACGCGGTTGTTCATCATGAGAGCCACGTGATCTCCGTGCGTGGCGCCGGCTGCCAGCAGCGCCGCGCCGAACTGACTCGCCCGCTCCGCCAGTGCGCCATAGGAGTATTCCCTCGCGCCCACCACCACGGCGCGCCGGTATGGCTCACGCTCAGCCCATTCGAACAGCGGTGCAGCGAAGTTCATACGCTCCTCTGGAGATCGCTCGTGTCGGTTCCCCTGTGGACCATCATTCTACCTCCAAGGCCGGCTGTCCGAGGCGTGGGGGGTGGGCGCGAGGGCCGGACGCGTAGCGTTGCTGGACTTCAGGCCGCAATGAGGCGAGCCACTCCGGATCGTACTCTGCGCTGAACAGGATTGGGTCGGCCGCGCGCGCTACCTCCGTTGCCCACTGTGCCCCACAGCCAGGGCAGAAAAAGCGCCGGAAGAAAAACCGCGGGTTGTCAAGGCGCGTCATCTGCGCCAAGGGGTGGGCCTGGCGCAGATGCGTGATGGACAGTTTCGCCTCCAGCTTGGGATTGTCAGTCACCCCACAGTAAGCGTGGCCACACGCCGCGCAGCTCCAAAACCACTGACCTCGGTCGTCGTACGCCACCGCCAGGTCGAGCCCGACACGGAAGAGGATCCGCAGGGTGCCGTCGATGCCCCCAGGCTTGGATACCCTTGCGGCAGACGGCGGTGGAGGTGATCCGGGTTCGAGGCGCAGCCAGCCCGTGACCCAGCGGGATTCCTCCAGTCGTTCTTTGATCCTCTGGCGCCGCCGCGAGGCGGTGGCCACGGCCACCAGCCTTGCGCTGCTCGGGTCGAGCACGACGCCGTAGATCCGTTGCGCCTCTTCCTGGGAAATCACCCCCGCGTGCACGTCGGCGGCCACGCGTTCCGGTTCCCGGCGCAACGGGTCGCCGTAGCCGCCGCCGCCGGGAACCCCAAAGTAGATGATATCGTCTTCCCCAAGGTATGATTCGCTCTTGGCGGCCAGGGCTTCCCAGGCGAACGGTTCGGGCCCGGCCGGCCATTCGTGCCTCGCGAAACGCGCTTGCACGTCGGTGCTGCGCGCCAGGCGGAACACTGCGGCGCTCGGCGGCTGGCCGCCGGCGATTCCCGCGCTGTTCGGAAACTCTGCGCCATGACACCAAAGCAGCAGATAGACGAAAGGCGTCTTGTGCGGTTTGAGCGCATACTCGAGCGCGCGCCCACCGCGCCGATAACCGTGCCCGAAACTGTGCGCACCCCTGCGGCGGAAGAGATAGAGAAGAGGGTAGTGCAATTCGTTGGTCTCGACGTTCGCGTACTGGGTGTATGGAATGCCGCCGGAGCCACACACGTCCAAACCATCACGCGCCTCCTTGCCGGAGGCCGCCATGCCTATGGCGTCCATCAACAAGGTTCCCCAGAACTTGCCGTTGCGATCGAGCCCGCCCATGGTGTTGCCGAGGAAGGCGCTGCCGGCACCGCCGACGGTCGTTGCGCGCAGACCTTCGTCGGCGAGGATCATATTGCCAACGCAGCCGCCTGCGGCGATCCCCGTGGCGATGGCCCCTTCGGTGATTCCATCACTCACTGCAGCCGGGAACGTCGGATTGTTCGTCGTGCCTTCCTGGGAAACGATCTCGATGTGCGCCAGGATGCCGGCGTTCCACGGGATGTCGTAAGCGATCTGTTCCAGCAAGCCACCGAGCACACCTCCGCGTAAGCCACCGATACCGCAATTGGCGAAGCCAGTGCTCTGCTTCGCGGTACCGCTGAAGTCGAAGATCAGCTTTTCGCCAGTATTGGTCAGCGTACAGTCAACCTCGTACACCTCATCCTGCAGCTCTGGCGCCGATCCGCCGATCTCGTACCAGTCACGGCTGCGAAAGCGGCCGCGCGGAAGTGTGGCCAAGCGAGCGAGGAACCGCCTGCTGGCGTCTAGCTGCATCATGATCATGACCGACCGCACCACGGCCGGGCTGTACTGATCAACAAGCTGCCGCAAGTCACGCCGCGCGGCGTTGTTGCCGGCAATCATGGAGCGAATGTCGAGCGCCAGGATGTCCGGAAGTCGCGAGTTGCGCCGTAGCAGGCGGTCGACATCCGCGCGCAGCCGTCCGTGCTCGACGATCTTCACGGCCGGGTACAGGGTGGGCTCGGCGTACGCGTCGCGCGCCCCCGGGCAGAGGCCGCCCGGGCTCAGGCCGCCCATGTCGAGCTGGTGCAGCGTCACGCCGGTCCACAAGAACAGATCGTCCTTGACGAAGAGAGGCGC
>JBHHYR010000302.1:0-3956 GCA_046757585.1 Binatia bacterium
TCGGCGCCGGCGAGACCGAGGCGATCCTGCTCGCACGCCAGCTCGACGCCGACTGGCTGCTGACCGACGACACCGAGGCGCGCCTGATCGCCGGCCTCGCGGGCCTCAAGGTGCACGGCTCGCTTGGCGTACTGCTCTGGGCCGCCGCCCAGCGCCACCTCGATTACGCCGCAGCCGATGCAGCCCTCACGCGCCTCGCGCAGTCCTCGCTCTGGCTTTCCCCTGCCATCCTCGCCGAAGCCAGGGCGGCGCTGCGAACGTTCAGCGGAAAGTCCTGACCCGCTTCTCACCCCGACCCCGAAACAAGTGATCGAGTCGCTAACAGGTGCCGACCTCCTCCGGCCACAGAGGGAAGAGACCTGGTTGATCCGCATTCTCGCGAACCGGGAAGTTCTCACCGCGTTTTAGGATCCATATCCGACCGTCCGGGTCGAGCTGCACGCGGATGCGGCTGCGCAGGAAAAGGAACGCAATGCCGTGATAATAGGAGGAGCTTGGCCATGAGGGTCCTAGCCTCCTAGCCCATGTTTGACACTTTGTCGCGCAAGTCGTTGAAATTGTTGAAGTCAGTTTTTCGGATTGTCCCTACACCGGGCCCGGGAGGTGCGGGAAGCCGTCGGAGGGTTGCGGTCATTGATGCCGACGGCGGCGAGAATGTGGGCGGCCCGCTGTGAGCCCCGAGTGACGCTGCGCTTGACGGATCCGGAGGCGATTGGGGTCACGTCTGGACAATGGACTTAAGGCGCGGTCGAAGACCAGGCCGTGGCACGCCCCCTCAGGGTGGAGTTCCCAGGGGCCTTTTACCACGTGACGGCACGCAGGAACGAGCGCAAGCCCGTGCACCGCGACGCGGTCGATCGCCGGCGGGCCGCCCAACGGCGCTATGCGCACTTTCTGCTAGAGAGGCATGGGACAGTGGGGGCGCCGGGGGCAGCCGGCGAAGGCCAGCTCTTGCTGGGCGCGCGCCGCTGGGTGGAGCGGATGAGGCGGCGCGTGGCCGCCGGGCCCATCGCCGAGGTCACCGGCCGCACGCAGCGGGGCGCCCGGCCGTCGCTGTCGGTGGTGCTCGCCCAGGTGTGTCGGCGGGCGAAGGTGGACAAAGAGACGTTGCTGCGGCGCCGGGGGACCGTGCTAGCTGGGCGCGGCGCGTGGCGATGACCTTGGCGTGGGAGCAGTGCGGGCTAACGCAGCATGAGCTCGGTGGCGCCTTCGGCGTCAGCCCCTATGCCGTGAGCAAAGCCGCCGCCTGGGCGGCCGCCCTCGCTGCCGGCAAGGGCAGAGCCGGGAAGGTGATCAGAGGCCTAAAGTCCAATGTCCAGATGTGACCCCGATCCCCGGACTGCTCGATTTCCTGAATACGCTCACCTTCGCGCGGAAACCGTTGCGCCGCAATGTTTGTCGCCGGGTGTGCGGGCTTGGACCACTGCGGCTCGAGATCCCCACCCGGAAAGAGCCACCGCCAGACGAAGCTTGCTTCGATCGCCGCCCGCGCGGCCAGCCGCAGGCGTCGCAGTGGAGGCGCGTGATCGGACGACCCCACAGGCTGACCGTCTCGGGTTGACAGATTCCGTCGGAGGTGCGACAAAATTGGGGATTGGGGATATGTATACGGCGGCAGGCTGGATGGGGCGGGAAACGGCCTGCCAGGAACCTTCTAGACGGGGTGCTCGCCACTCAAGTTGGCGCCCGATTCGAAGCTTGCTCGAGTCGACCGGGTGTTGCGGGCGTTGAGAATGAAGAAGGCTCGAGAAGCAATGCCGAAATCCATCTCGCTCGTCCTCGCTGCCCTTTTGACCCTGCTCCCGTCCACGCCACCTGCGGCTGCCGATGCGCCGTTTTACTCGTACTTCGTCTTGATGGACACGGACAATGATCCGGCGACCGGCTGTGATCTGAGCACAGACCTCCCGCAGACCGCGGGGCTGCCCCAGGGCTTCGAAACCTTGATCGAGTTCGTCGTCGACGCCAGCACGGGGCTGGTCACCGTACCTGTCTCCGCCAATCCCTTCGTCTCTCGGATATCCGTCGCTACCTGCACGGGCACGACGATGGGTCCGGCGAGCGTGATTTCCGAGGGCGATTGGGACGTGGGACAGAACAATGGAATCGGTGGTGGCGACGTCATCGAGGGTTTTGCGCCGCTGAACTTGCTCGGGTTGTCCGGGCAGGCCCGCTTGGTCTTTTATTCGACACAGTCCGTCACGGCTGGGGTGTCGCAAGAGAGCGACGTGATGGCCACCGCCCCGTCCGGCGGTCCGATTGTATTTCCTCCGCCGACGGACACGCCGACGGCAACACCGACGGATACGGTGACAGCAACGCCGACGGGAACGGCGACGGCAACGCCGCCGGGTACGGTGACAACAACACCGACGGATGCGGTGCCGGCACCGCCGACGGATACCCCGACACCGCAACCTCAATCGCAGCCTGCCACCGACGTACCCCTTCTCGGTGCCTGGGCCATCGCGTTGTTGGTCCTCGTTCTCTCATTGGTGGCCTTTCGGGCACTTCGGAGGACGCGGACATCGACGACTGCGGTTGTATTCGCGGCTATTCTTGCCGGCACCACGGTTGCTGGCACCGCCAGGGCGGTGCCGGGCGGTGCCAAGACCATGGACGGCGACGTCACGGACTGGGCGGGTGTCCCACAGAGTGCCACTGACGACCTGGACGATAGCACCAACAACGACCCTGCGGAGGACATGAAGGGCGGTTTTGTGGACGACGACGGCACCAACATGTACTTCCGCATCGATGTTGGCGCCATTCTCTGCCAGGGTTGCAGCGAGCTCTGCTATGACCTGGCACTGGTCGAGCGAAAGGCGGTGCTGGGCACCCCGCCGCCCGCGGACGCTTGCTCCGTCGCGCTGCCAACGTGCACCACCGACAGCGACTGCACCTTTCCCGACACCTGCCAGGACTGCGGCATCTTCGTCGGCCGCTGCTCGACGCCGCCGAAGGCTCCCATCGAATACTCGGTCACCTACGAGCTGCAGCCGCTTCTCGACCCGATGGGCACGCCCGTGTGCTCTCCCCTACCGGAGCTGGCCGAGGTCGCGATCGAGTTTCAGACCGACAACACTCTGGCCTCGGTCCCCTTCTCCGCCAGCAAGTCATCCACGTCGGTCAACAACTGGTGGACGCGCTCCTACAAATGGCACTGCGCCGCCCCCGCCCAATGCCCGTGGGGCGTCGTCTTCACCGCGGATATCGGTGTCACCTATGTCACCGGCGATCGGTTTACCATCACCTTCCTGGTGGTGAGGGACAAGGCCGACATGATCGAGCTCGCCAGCAATGCCGCCGCCCGCGACCACGTTGAACTGTACTATCTCGACGTGGCGCAGCCGGGCCGCTACGCGTATAAGGAGGACAATCCCCCCTTGAGCGACAAGGTTGTGTCGCCGCCGACGCCGATGACCGAGATCGTCACCGGCCTGCAGACCACCTTCGCCCAAGACGGCACGACGACCACCGTCCTCGACCCCTTCCGCCCGCTCGAGGCGACCTGCATACCGTGCACCTGGCCGTGAACGTGCCGTCGCGTCGATCGATGAACCACAGGCGCGTCGGCGTTTTACAACCGAGTCTTTCTGCGGTCTTGTTGGGTGGGTCGGAATGCTTGACTGGTCTGCGGCGTAGGTCCATTGTAAGTCCGTCATGAAGACTCGACTCGTGCGCATCGGAAATTCGCGTGGCGTACGGCTTCCAAAGCCGTTGATCGATCAGGCGGGGCTGGCCGACGAAGTGGTGCTGGAGCTGCGGGGAAACACGATCGTGATTGCGGCCCGGCCGGCGCCCCGTAGCGGCTGGGCTGAGGCGGCTCGCAAGCTGCACGCCGACGGTGGGGACCAGCTGCTCGACCCGCCAACACCGACTCACTTCGACGAGACCGAGTGGGGGGCGGCAACGGGGACGTAGGAGCGAGTGAGACAAGTCAAACTCAGACGCTG
>JBHHYR010000303.1:0-3929 GCA_046757585.1 Binatia bacterium
TGCGGAATCACAGCGACATCTTCCGCAACCTGCCCCCCTCCTGTCGAAGGGGGTCGGGGGGAGGTACATGCGCGCCAGCCGCGACCTTCCCCTTCGACAGACTTCGACAAAGAGGAACCCATATTGCTGCTTCCCCCTTTGACAAAGGGGGATCGAGGGGGATTTTGCGAGGCCCCATCAAATCCTCCCTGCCCCTCCCTTGCCGAAGGAGGGGACCCGTGGTTGCCGCGGCACCGTCTCCCGAACGAAGCTCCTGTTCGATCTCCCATTCATCTTTGGAACAAGCCTAACCATTGAACGCGGCGATGATCGGGCGCCACCGCTCCGCATCGCCGGACGCGAACGGCAGGTAGAACGCGAGGCGATCGAGGTACCCGTCATACTTCTTCCGCAGCTTGTCCGGAATTTCGTCATACGTGCCGGTCACCGCGTACACGTCGAGCATCTCGTCCGTGATTTCCGCTGCCATGCCGCCCCAGTCGCCCTTCGCCGCCTTCTCGTTCAGCCGGTAGCAGGTCTCGCCCCAGCCGTGGGCTTCCAGGACGCCGATGTACGTCCGTGTCGAGGCGTAGAAGGAGATTTGCTGGCGTACCGGCCCCTTGGCCGCTTCGATCTCGTCACGGTTCTTACCCGTGATCACGAACGCCGTACTGGAAAGGGCGCAGGCACTCCGCGGGCGCCCACTCTTCGCCAGGCCGCGCTTGATGTTGGGCAGCGTCACTTCGTCCAGGTACTTGATGGAATGGAACGGATGGACGTGGAATCCGTCGCACAGCTCGCCCGCCAGCCGGCACATGTATGCGTTCACACCGGCGATATAGATCGGTGGCCGCGGATACTGCAGCGGGCCGGGATTGAAGAACGGGGTCATGAGCGTGAAGTTGTAGAACTTGCCGTGGAAGTTGGGGCGAGTCCCGTTCTGCCAGCAATCCCAGATCGCATGGATCATTTGAATCATCTCGCGCAGTTTCGGCCCCGGATGTTCCCATTTCACGCCGAAGCGCCGTTCGTTGTGGCCCTTAACCTGTGTACCGAGGCCCAGAATGAACCGGCCGCCCGATTGCGCTTGCAGGTCCCAAGCGATTTCCGCCAGCACCATGGGACTGCGCGGGAACGCTACGGCAATCGAGGTGCCGAGCTTGACGCGCTTGGTGTGCTCAGCCGCCAGCACCAGCGGAAAGAAGGGATCGTGGCTGGTTTCTGCCGTCCACAGTGCGTCGAACCCCATATCCTCGGCCGCCTTCGCTGCGGCAGGCACATCGTGCAACGATGCGGCCATCAAGCCAGTGTCAAGTTTCACGGAACCCTCCTTTCGCGATGCGATCTCTTTCGGCCTGTACCCCTGGGTCTCGGTGGTCAGCCTATCCGCACAGCCGTACCAGGGCGTACAGGTTTCCGGTCAGCGCAGTGCATGCATGTTGCGTAAATCGGCGGCCCAGCTATTGTCAAACGCGTGACAACCAGGCAACACCCGCCGGGGATGGCATCGCGCGCCTTACGGCATGCGCGCCGACTAATCATTCTCGTAGTGGGCCTCACCGTCCTGGCCATCGGCACAGCCATGATAGCTCTCCCCGGCCCCGCGTTCATCGTGATCCCCGTTGGCCTCGCCATCCTCGCCACCGAGTTCGTCTGGGCGGAACGCCTCCTGCACCGGCTGCGGGAAGGCGGCCGCCGGCTGATCCGCCGCAGCCGTCGCAAGAAAGCAGGCCACAGCGATCCGGACAACCCCATCTGAACACCACGGCCTCGACGCCCCCCTAATCCTCCCCTGCGGGTGCGGCGCCCTGCCTCCGGTGACCGCAGTTCCAGCGCAATCAGCACTTGCGCGCGATCGTCAGTCCGTCGGCAACCGGGAGCATCACGACCTCGACGCGACGGTCGCGCACCAGGAAGTCGTTGAGCTCCCGAATCGCTTGCGTGCTCCCGTCAGTCGTGGCCGCGTCGAGCACCTGGCCCATCCATAGCACGTTGTCGAACAGGATGAGGCCGTTGCGGCGCAGTCGGCTCAGGATCTCCTCGTAATAGCGTTGATAGTTCAGCTTATCGGCGTCGATGAAGGCCATATCGAACCGCGTGTCCACCGGTAAGCTGCGCAGCGTGTCGAGAGCGGGCCCGAGGCGCAGATCGATCTTGTGAGCCAGCCCGGCCTGCTCCCAGAAACGGCGGCCGATCCGGGTCCACTCCTCGCTCACGTCGCAGCACAGAAGCCGGCCGTCATCGGTGAGCCCGCGTGCCAGGCACAGCGCGCTGTATCCCGTGAACGTACCGACTTCGACGGCCGCGCGCGCCCCGATCGCCCGCGCCAGCAGCGTCAGGAAGGCACCCTGCTCCGGCGCCACCTGCATGAGGCTGATCGGGCCGAGATTCGCCGTCTCCTTCGCCAACGCGGCAAGGACCGGGTCACGTTCGCTGCGATGCCTGACGAGATAGTCGTACAAGTCAGTGGTCAACGTCGTGAACTTGTCCGGCATGATCTCCTCCCGGTAACCGCTCTCGTTTCACCTACCCTGCCATTAGCTGCCAGCGCCGGACAATGGAACCCCGAGCCTTGCGTCGAAAATGAGGTGGGGGAATTTGGATTTTGAATTGCGGATTTCGGATTGCGGATTGCGGACCTCAGGCTGATGGCCAATGGCTGATTTTGGGAGAGACAGAGTGCTCCTTTTCCCTCGCCGCCAGGGAGAGGAAACTGAGTAGAGAAATCCGAAATCCGCAATCCGAAATTCCCCCCCTTCCTCTTTGAAGAGGGGTTGCAAATTCGAAATCCGTAATCCGAAATTGTCCTCCCTCCCTTGCCGGCGTGTGGTCCTTGCGGCCTTCTTCCGGTTCTGATTTGACACTGTAGGATGGGCCTCTTGTCCATGTTCGCCGCTGCCGGCGTGTGGCCCGCCGTGCCGCTGACCGGGTACGCCGTGTTCACGCGTACCAACTCCCGCCTGGGCGGAAACACACTTCCACGAGTTACGTCCTTTGCTCTGATGACCGTCGCCGGCCTCGTTGTGTGGTCGGTGCCACTGCTGGGCAGTGTCGTCGCGGGCATCTACCGGGGCGCGTATGTAGGGTTACTCGGCTGGGGTGTCACGCTCGTTGTCGGCGCCGCGGTCCTACGCTCGACAGCCCGCCGGAAAAGAGACGGGGAACCTTCACCCCCACCCGCTCCCGCGGCAATGCGGGCGAGGGAGAAGCCGACGATGCCCGAGAGCGGGAAGAAAGACCGGCGCAAGGGTTCCGCACCAGCACAACCTGCCGCCCGTACCAGGGCCGGTAAGGGACAGAACCCTGCACCGGCCCAACGGCCGCCCGGGACTGCCCCTTGCCTTCAGAAGCACGGGACGGCGGTATGGAACTGGGTCCTGGCACTTGGTCTGCTCGTCGCTGCGGCACTCTACTTGGGGTATCCGGCACAGAGCATTTACGGCGGCCGGGACGAGGGGGTGTACGCCGGCTTGGCGGTGTACATTGCCCATCACGGCCAGCTGCAGGTGCCGTATCCCTGGCCGGACGACGCCACCCCTATCTTTGCCAATACGTGGGTCGGATTCCCTGGCTTCTACAAGACCCAGCCGGCGATGACCCCCCAGTTCGGCCACCTGTTTTCCGCGTGGCTGGCGCAAGCATTCGCCACGTTCGGGCACCAGGGTCTGTTCCGGCTAAACGCCGTCTTCGCCCTGTTATCCTTGGCCGTGTTCTACGGCATCTGCCGCCTGGCTGTGCCCCAGTCCTACGCGGTAGTGGCGACGCTGTTCCTGGCCTTCAATCCCAGCCAGCTATGGACGGCGCGCATCACCCTGAGCGAGATCTACACGCAGTTATTCATCTGGTCGGGGCTGTTGCTGCTGTTCCGAGCCCTTCAGGAGGGTGCGCGCGGCCTTGCGGGCTGGGCCGGGGTTTTCCTCGCACTTTCCGCTTTCGTGCGGTTCGATGGC
>JBHHYR010000304.1:0-3854 GCA_046757585.1 Binatia bacterium
GGCCGTGTCGGCCGCTCGAAGGTGACCATGTTCCGGCGCGAGAACGGACTCTGGCGGCGGCGCCATATCGAGATCCACGAGTATTGTTTCAGCGAGAAGCAGATCCGCGGTGCGCTGTCTGCCGCCGGATTCCCTCAGGTCATCGCACTCGACGCCTCCCGCGACCTCGGCATGACCAACGGCGCGGGACGCATGTTCTACCTTGCCTCCAGGAGCAGGCAGCCGCGGTTGCGGCGCTAGCCCCAATACTCTTCACTTTAGAACATTTTTGTGGTATTCTGTTTGAGAGAACAGGAGGCCATAGATGGCACGAACGAGAGCAGCGCTGCCGCCCGGCAGCCGCCTGACCGACTACATCAGCCTGGGCGTGATCGCACGCTGGTTCCCGCGTCGCACGGTCGACCGCGTCTTGCGAGACAGCGGCCGGGCCTCGCGGCGACAACGCGACTTGCCGGCGCCGGTCATGGTCTACTACGTCATCGCCCTGGCGCTGTATATGCAGTCGTCCTACCGCGAGGTGCTGCGTTGCCTGCTGGAAGGATTGCAGTGGCTGCACGATCCCGCCACGCCGCTCAAAGTGGCGGGCGATTCGGGGATTTCGCAAGCCCGTTCGCGGTTGGGCGTCGAGCCGGTCGAGCGGCTCCACGACGAGTTGGTGCGACCGTTGGCGACGAAAAAGACGCCGGGATCGTTTTATCGGGAATGGCGCTTGGTTTCGCTCGATGGCTCGACGCTCGATGTTGCCGATCAGGCCGCCAACCGCGCGGCGTTCGGCTATCCGGGCGCCTCGCGGGGCGCCAGCGCGTTCCCCCAACTGCGCTTCGTCTCGTTGCTGGAAAACGGCACGCACGTGCTGTTCGGTAGCCGCATGGGGCCCTGCGCAACGGGCGAAATCACGCTTGCCAAGCAGGTCTTGCCGGCGCTCGAGAAGGGTATGCTGTGCTTGGCGGACCGCAACTTCCTCGGCTACGAGCTGTGGCGACAAGCGCGCGAGACGGGCGCGCAACTGCTGTGGCGGGCCAAGAAGCATCTACGCTTGGACGTGCTCGAGCGTTTCGCCGACGGCTCTTACCGCAGCGCGATCTACGCCTCGGAAACCGACCGGCGCCAGCGCCGCCACCCGCTCGCGGTGCGCGTGATCGAGTACCAGCTCGAGGGCCTCGACGACGCCGAGGAGTTCTATCGACTGGTGACGACGATTCTCGATCCCGCGCAGGCGCCGGCCGAGGAGTTGGCGGCGCTGTATGGCGAACGCTGGGAGATCGAGGGGGCGCTCGACGAGCTCAAGACGCATTTGCGCGGCGCCCGGATCGTGCTGCGCAGCAAGACGCCTACGTTGGTGCGGCAAGAGTTTTACGGATTGCTGATGGCGCATTTCGCGATCCGCGGGTTGCTGCACGAGGCGGCCGTGCGCGCCGACGAAGATCCGGATCGACTCTCGTACCTGCACGCGGTGCGGGTGGTGCGACGCAAGCTGGCCCGCGCGGTCGCTATCCCCCCCTCGGGACCGGCCAGCGTTTCATGAGGCGGTCTTGCAGGAGTTGCTGGACGAGCGTGTGCACTCGAGCCGGGGGATGCGGCGACCGCGTGGCGTCAAGCGCAAGATGAGCAGCTACCCACTGCGACCGCGTGGCGCGCTGTCCCGTAAGCGGATCGACTTCGCATCCTGTCTTAAGATACTTAAATGAAGAGTATTGCCGCTAGCCCGCATTTCTCACGAGGAAAGCGGAAGGGCGAAAACAGGTGATCCGTCGGCGCGGCGTGGGTGATCGACGCTCGCACGAGCGCCGCCACCCCCGCTCGCACCCTCACCAGCCTTCCAACCCTGTCCGCGAAAAGCTGTTTTTCGACTTCGGCCCGTGTTGGCCCACACTTCCCCATTCGGACCCTCCCAGGCCCGTTTTCGCGCTTCTCCTTGCTCCTCAAACTCCTACCGGTTTCACTTTCGGCGGCCGCAGCGCTTCATGCACCTCCCCGAACAACTCCCCATACGCATATCCGCTCGCCATCGAGACCCAGACCTTGCGCACCGTCCCTCGCACCCGCGCGCCCACCTTCAACAACACCCGCCGGATCGTCTCGGTCTGCGCCCGCGCCCACCGCGTGCCCGCCAACCCCAGCCGCCGCAGTCCCAGCAGCAACCCATACGCCATCGACGACAGATACAGCCGCAGTTGATTGGCCCTCATCGTCTCGGTGCTCATGCGGTCGGCGAACAAACTCAACTGCTCCTTGATGCGATTCTCCATCTCGCCCCGCTGGCAGTAGAGTTCCTCATACAGCGCTTGCGCCTTCCAACGCTCGGCCCCCAGCGAGGTGACCACGTAGCGTGGATTCTCCTTGCCCTCGAGCTGTTCGGCCTTCGCCACCACCCGCCGCGCCCGGCTCCAACTCGTCCGCGTCTGATACGCAAACTCCGTAAACGCGCGCGCCGCCTGTCCGCTCTGCTGCTGCTTCGCCGCGGCCTGTTGCATCGCCTCCTCGATGAGCGTGCGCAGCCGCTCGTTGCGCGCCAACCCCAACACGTACTCCACCCCGTTGGCTTCGCACCAACTCATCAACTCCTCACGACCGAACCCGGAGTCGCCCCGCACCACGAGGCGCACCCCCGGCCAGGCTTCGCGGATCTGTTCGACGATGCGCTCGAGTTCGGGTTGCAGGCCGGCTGCCGGGTCCTGGTTCGCCTCCCGCTGCCGCGCGCACAGCAGGTGTTCGCCCGAGAAGATGTACAGCGGCAAGTAGCAGTAATGGTTGTAGTAGCCGTGGAAGAAGCGTCCTTCTTGGCGCCCGTGCAAGGGGGTGTCGGTGGCGTCGACGTCGAGGATAATCTCCTCGGGCTCGGTCGGGTGCGCCTCGATAAACAGGTCGACCAACAGGCGGTCGACGCCGTCGAAATCGCAGCGGATCTTCTTGTAGCGGTCGGCGCTCTCGGTGGAGCGCTCCAGCCGATGCAGGGTCGACTTGCCGGCCAGCGCCTTGCCGCGATCTTGCTCGCGTTTGCGCTCGCGCCCGTCGAGATCGGTCTTGCCGGCGAGCAGCGCCAGCAGCGGATCGCTGCGCAATTCGTCGTGATCGTTGAGGTCTTCGTAGCCCAGCGCCAGGGCGTAGACGCGTTGCGAGACGAGTTGCTCGACGCTGTGTTCGATGCGCTGGGGGTCGCGCCGGTCGTGGAAGCAGGCGGCCAGCCGCGGCAACAGATCGAGGCGCTGGTCGACCTGGCGCAGCAGCAGGGCGCCGGCATCGGAGGTGATGGCGCCGCCGTCGAAGCGAGCGACCACTTGACGGCGGCCGTGGGGTTCAAAGACGAACGAGGTTTGGGTACACTCTGTAGACATCAGGCTGTTTCCTTTCGTTGCTCTTGGTGGCTGGAACATTCTGCTAACAAATGTTTTATGCCACAGGAAGCAGCCTGATTGCCATCTCCTGGTGAGAAATCCGGGCTAGGTTTCCACGGACGGTTCCAGCCGCTGAATCGATCGCGCGACTTCAAGGCCTGTGCGCGGACTTTGTACCGCACCCAGGGGGTGGTCGAAGTGCGGCCGCCCTTCGGAGGAGCGGGGCAGGCGCTCCAGTACCTGAGCCGCTACACCCACCGTGTGGCGATCTCGAATCAGCGTCTGGTTTCCTTCGAACAAGGCCAAGTCACGTTCCGCTGGCGCGATTCGGCCCAGGGCAACCAGCAACGGCTGATGACGCTCGACCTCGACGAGTTCCTGCGTCGCTTCCTGCTGCACGTGTTGCCCAGCGGCTTCCAGCGCATTCGCTACTACGGCTTCCTGGCTCACCGCAAACGCGCCGCTCTGCTGCCGCTGTGCCGCCAGCTTATGGCTCGCGTCCATCCTTCGCGCACGATC
>JBHHYR010000305.1:0-3838 GCA_046757585.1 Binatia bacterium
CAGACCGCATGTCGACACCGGCATCGATGCGACAACGTCGCTGTCATGCACGTTGAGCGACACGGATGAGAGCTGCCGCTTCTTGATCCCGTTCGCGCCGAACGGATTTGCGGAGGGTACCGTCTTCCGTGTCGCCGTGCGGACAGTCGAGCCCGAAGGTGCGTGGGCCGTCGGCCCGGACCTCACCTTGAGCGGGTCACCAGCTGCGCCGGTGTTCGACGCGCCGGTAGCCGTCGCGGCGCCCGCGCCATTGCGGAGCCTCTCGGTTCAGCTCGCCGTCCTGGCATTCCCGGAGGCCCCTACGAGCGTGCCGGCCGAAGTCGACGAGCTCGCGCGAACCGGAGCCGCGTTTGCGTTCGTGACTCCGGAGTTGCTCCTCGAACCGCTGGCCGGGCCGTAACGGCGTACCGGTTCCGCAGCACCTCACCTTGACCCTGTACGGGAGAAAACGCTAAGTACTCTCCCGTTTCTCTCCCGCGCGCGCGAAAGTGGCGGAACTGGCAGACGCGCAGGATTCAGGATCCTGTGGGGTAACACCCGTGGGGGTTCAAGTCCCCCCTTTCGCACTCTGCGCCTTCTTCGTGAAGTGACGCGGGCGTTCGCGGGCAGCGGTCCGCGCACCGGCAAGCCCGCTTCCCGCAAGCTTGGTACCGAGTGACACTTGTGGTCCGAAACGGTTCGGAAATCCGACCGTTGCAAGGCGTTGTGCGAGCGAACTGGTTTGGCGGTTCGTGGCACCCAAGTTGCAAGGGACTCCGAGCGAACATGTCTTTGGTTGAAACGCTTCACGAGCGGGCGGAACCACCGCGAACGAACGCATGGTAGGGGAACGGTGATGGACCTGACACAGATTCTCGAGGCAGCCGTCAAGCAGCACGCTTCCGATGTGGTGCTGAAAGACGGTAGGCCACCGATGTTTCGGATTTACGGCGATCTCGTGCCGTATGAGGGAGCCTTATCGGTGACGCCGGAGGCGTTGCAGGAGGCTGCGGACTGTGTCCTGCGCGACGATGCATGCCGGATGCGTTTCGCCACCGAGCGGCATGCGGATCTTGCCTTTGACTCGCAAGGATCCGGGCGCTTCCGTGTCAACGTCTATCGCCAGCGGGGGAGGATCGGCATGGTGTTCCGGGCTATCCCAGAGCGGATTCGGGGCATCGCCGAACTCAACCTGCCGCCGGTCGTGGAACAGCTCGCCGAAGAGCGCCGCGGACTGATTCTCGTCACCGGCGCCACCGGCAGCGGGAAGAGCACGACGCTCGCAGCTATGATCGAACACATCAACCAAACGCACGCCTCCCACATCATTACCATCGAGGATCCGATCGAATACGTTCATCATGATAAGCGCTCGGTTATCAGCCAGCGTGAAATTGGCAACGATGTCAACGATTTTCCCTCCGCGCTGCAGGCGGCGCTGCGGCAGAACCCGGATGTCATCATGGTCGGGGAAATGCGTGACCTGAAAACCAGCGCGACGGCGATCATGGCTGCTGAGACCGGCCATGTGGTCCTGAGCACGCTGCACACCGTTGACGCGCCCGAGACGATCCTGCGGACGGTCGCCGCCTTTCCCGAGCACCAGCGGGAGCAAATTCGCATCGTCCTTGCCAGCGTGCTGCGGGGCGTGGTGAGTCAGCGGTTGCTGCCCCGTGCTGACGGCGCCGGATTAGTGCCCGCCGTCGAAGTGATGGTGGGGACTACGCGGGCACGCGAGTACATCGAAAAGCAACGGATACGTGAGCTGCCCGAACTCATTGCGCAGGGGCACAGCAGCCATGGGATGCAAAGCTTCGATCAGTCGCTGATGGCCCTGGTCCGTGCCGGCCGCATCACGTACGAGGAAGCGCTGGCACACTGCCGCAATCCCGGTGATCTGGAACTGCAGGCGCACGGTATCGAGTCGAGTGGCGGCTCACTGAGCACGTTCGAAACCCACAGCGAGCTCTCTGTGCCCAGCGAGCGGTCGTAACGCGCGCTGTTCAGGGCGAACGCTCCACCCCGTTGCTGCCTGCGCTGCCCCTCGCGGCCGAACGGCCCGGAGCACGTCGTGGTGTCCCCAAGCGGCCAGGCGACCGCGAGCAGGCTGCTGCGTGCCGCGGAGATCCCTTTCAAGTCAGCCGACATTTGGCTATCAGCCTGCAGCAGTGAATGTGGAAGGTCTGCCGGCGGCACCGCTGCAGGCCGTCGACTACTGACCGCTGAAAGCGAGGGAGATGGGGCAGCTGGTTGTCTGGTGGCTGGTGATCGAAGGCCTCGGCCTGGTCGCACTCCCACTGACATTTTGCCTCTTCTCGCCTAGCAGCGGGCACGGCTATGTGTTCGGGAAGACCATTGCGCTGCTGCTGCTCGCGTACGTGTCCTGGTTGCTCGCCAACGCCGGGCTGCCATTTCATGTTTCCTTGCTTCTGGCTGGAGGCGCCTTCGCCCTGGGCAATCTCTACTTGGGTTGGATGCATCGCGCCGCGCTCGGCGACTGGCTGCGCGGACCAGGTGTGCGTCTCATCCTGATCCACGACGCCTTCTGGACTTTCGGTTTTCTGTTCTTTGCCTGGCAGCGCTCGCTCGGCCCGCAGATTTTCGGTGCTGAGAAGTACATGGATTTTGCCTTCTTCAATACGCTGACCCGGACCGACCTGATGCCACCGCAGGATCCCTGGATGGCGGGTCAGTCGATCAACTACTACTACTTCGGGTACCTGATGCTCGCCAACCTTACGCGCCTGGCCCCGGTCGCCAATCACATCGCCTACAACCTCTGTGTAGTGACGGTGGCCGGGCTCGCCTTCGCCGAAGTGGCGGCGGTTGGCCTGACGCTCACCCGGCGGCTGCCGTTTGCATGCCTGACCGGCGCGGTGGCCATGCTGATCGGCAACCTCGATGGGTTCCTGCAGCTGTGGGAGAAGGGCGGTTTCACGCACTTCGACTACTGGCGCTCGTCCAGGGTGGTGGGTCACGGAGACACGATCAACGAATTCCCGTATTTCACGACCATTCACGGCGACCTGCATCCACATTTCATCGTCCTGCCGGTCACGATCCTCTTGCTTGCACTCTTGCTCGATCCGGAACGGTTTGGACAGGCGCGGAGAGCTGAGGCGGCGAGGAGTTGGCGAGACCTCTGGCCGTACGTGCCAGTCACGTTCGTGTTGGCGTCGATGGTGGTGATCAGCCCGTGGGAGCTGCCCGTCGGCACGCTGGTGGTGTTTCTCCTGATGGGACGCCGCTTACCCCTTCGGCCGCTAGTGTCGTGGGCGCGCCTGAGGCTCGGCTTCGCTGTCGGGGCCATGCTGGTGGTTGCCTATCTCCTGTACCTACCGTTCTACTTGCATTTCGCGGCCCCGCCTGGGGGAGTCGGGCACAGGTTCGCTCAGACTTCGCTGGTCGAGTTTCTGATCGTCTTCGGGGCACTCTTGCTGCCGGCGGCGCTGTTCCTGGCTGGCGAACTGGGTTCGAAGCTGTCGATCACACGCGAACAAGGGCAGCTCGTGGTTGCTGGTGGAATCTTGGTGACCATCATTGCCTACCTGGCGGGCAACGCGGTCTTCGTCGTTTTGCTCGCCCTCGGTAGTGCCGCCGTGGTGTGCGCGTATGCGACGGAGGACAGCGAACGCCGTGGTCCGCTGTTGCTTCTGGTTGCGGCCAGCATCGCGCTGCTGGCGTGCGAGTTCGTCTACATCAAAGACCCGTACGGTGAGAAGCTCTACCGTATGAACACCGTGTTCAAGCTGTACTTCCAGTCTTGGATCCTGCTCGCCGTGGCGGCACCGTGGTGCGTGGCGCAGCTGGCCGATCGCGAGTGGCTGCCGGCGGGCACCAGGTCGGCGGCGCTGGGCGG
>JBHHYR010000306.1:0-3824 GCA_046757585.1 Binatia bacterium
CCGTGATCTCGACCGCGATGCGCAACGAAGGCACCATCGTCCCCCGTGGCCAGTATCAGGGGCGCACCCTGACCCGCGAGGTGACGCTCCACGGTCACACCATGCCCCGTGACGCGCGCGTCCTGCTGCTGACCGGTGCCGCGTGCCACGACGAGCGCGCGTTCACCGATCCCGACCGCTTCGACATCGCCCGGGAGAACCTGATCCAGCTCGCCTTCGGGTACGGCGTGCACCGGTGCCTCGGTGCGTCGTTGGCGCGGCTGGAAAGTCGTGTCTGCCTTGAGGCGCTGCACGCCCGCATTCCCGAGTACGACGTGGACGAGGCGCACCTCGAACGGGTGCACATGAGCAACGTCCACGGCTTCGCCAGCGTCCCGATGCGGTTCTAGGGCAGGCTGAGGTGGCCTCCTCCCTAAGCCTCCCCCGTTCGCAGAAGCCTGCCCTGAGCCCGTCGCAGGGTGCTCACAGGAGGAGGGAACCCACATGCCGGCAGTGCGCCAATCTTCACCCTACGTCAGTGAACGAAGGTCGTGACTACTGCTGAAAAAGGCCTTCCGAGATGCCCTTTGACGAGCCGAGGGCAAGCGGGCAAGCAACCAAACCGCCGGAGGCGGGCGGCGACGGCAGGTGCGGTGGGACACGGCGGGGCCGCAAGCGGTTCCGGTCGATTCTCAGCGCTGAACGCGCTACAGTACAACGCCATGAAGATCAGCGTTCCGCCGGACATCGAGCGCGCCCTGACCGCGCGAGCACACGAACTGGGCACGACGCCGGAGGTCCTGGCGGTGGACAGCCTGCGAGAACGGTTTTCCGCGGAGTCGGATATGGACCGGGAAGCAGCCGAGAAGAAGAAGGCCCGGACGCTGGCGGATTTCCTTGAAGGGTACGTTGGCGTCCTCCATAGCGGCGAGAAGGTGTTGGGCGGGGCCCGGATGTCCGAAAACGCGGGGAAAAAATTCGCCGACGGTCTCGTGCAGAAGCGCGAGGCTGGGCGGCTGTGACGCTGACCGACACCGGGCCGCTGGTGGCGCTTCTCGACAGCGACGATCGCCACCACACCGAGTGCGTCGCGGTGTTGACACAGCTTCCGGCCGCGCCGCTGCTCACAACATGGCCCTGCTTCACGGAGGCAATGTATCTGCTCGGCTCGGTCGGCGGTTACCCGTACCAGGCCGCCCTGTGGAAGCTGCGCAGCGATAGACGGCTCGTCCTGCACAACGTCACCGCCGCAGAGATCGATCGCATGGCGAAGCTGATGGAGAAGTACGCCGACACGCCGATGGATCTCGCGGACGCGTCGCTGGTCGCCGTGGCGGAGAGCCGATCGATGTCGCGTGTATTTTCGATCGACTCCGACTTCCGAATCTACCGCCTGAAGCGTGGTTAGCCTCTCGATGTCGTTCCCTAGGCGGGCGGTAAATTCAGACCTCCTGATCTCCGCGAGCCCCAGCGGCGGCGGGGCTGGCCGGAAACCGTTGGAGCTGTAGGGTGAAGTAGCGCTGGTGGGTGAGCACTGGAAGCGATCGGTGTTCATCGGTGGTTCCACACCTTACTCCGCTGGGCCATAGACCATCGCCCCCGAGACGGTGCGCGGCAGGATGGCCGACCCTGACAAACCACCGCTGCACGTTTGGGAGTCGGCGAATAAGGCTCCGCGGACCGGGTCAGCGCTCTTTTCATCTTTTCAGGAACGTCCCCAGGCTCCGAATGGCGCGGGTCGGGAACACGACGGCAACCTGCTTGACGCTGCCCCTAGGTACAGCGATCATGGGCCCATGAGCCAACTAACGTTGCGAGTTTCTGAGCAGTTTGCCAGCGAAATGAAAGCTGCGGCGCGCGCCAGCCGGCAAAGCGTGACACAATGGGCAATGGCCGCCCTGCGCGCGGCGCTGACTCGCCGTAAGTCTCCGTCCGCAGAGGCCGAGGCGATACGCGAGCGACTCGCGCGCGCCGGGCTCCTCGCCGAGGAAGCTCCACGCAGGCCCCGCCGGCCACCTCGCGCAGTAGTCGCTCAGGCGCGCGCTGCCGCAGGAAAGGGGCGGGCCCTGAGCGAGCTCGTCTCGGAGGACCGTCGCTGAGCACCTTTGCCGATTCGTCGGCGTTGGTGAAGCTGTACGCGGATGAAGCCGATTGCGAGGCCATCCGTGCACTTGACGTCCTCGTCGTCTCGCGAATCGCGCGCGTCGAGGTCCCAGCGGCAATCCGCAAGAAGCAACGGATGGGCGAGCTCGACGACGAGCAAGCCCGCGCTCTGATCGCAGAGTTCGAGGCAGACTACTTCGGTACGCTGAACGCGCCGCCGCGGTTCGTCGTCGTCGACGTTACCTCCGCGATGCTCGATCGTGCGGCAGCGCTTGTTGCGACGCATCCGCTCAAAGCGTACGACGCGATCCAGCTTGCCAGCGCCTGCATCGTTCGCGAGGTCGCTCCAGCGTACAATTCCTTCGCCTGCTCGGACACAACGCTGCGCGCGGCTGCAGCCGCCGAGGGATTCACGCTCGCGCCGTGAGACGCGGTTCAAGCATGGTGGACGAGGCACGCCTCGAATGGGGACACATGAGCAACGTCCACGGCTTTGCCAGTGTGCCGATGCGGTTCTAGGGGGTCCGCCTCCTCCCTAAGCCTCCCCCGTTCGCAGAAGCCTGCCCTGAACCCGGCGAAGGGTGCTCACAGGGGAGGGAACCCACATGCCGATGGCAGACCGACTTTCGTCTTAAGCAAGCGGACGAAGCTCGTCCCTGCCGGCGAACGGCCTACCTCCTTCTTTTGCGCGTATGGCATGTCGCCAGAACGATCAGCGATTCGCCATCTACCATCCGCGGGTCTTGATGCTGTCCGCGTCCACGAACGCCGCCGGGCGCTCGCGTTCGAGCACTTCATGTTGCAGTCCCTCGCCGCACCGCACGCCCGTCGGCTTCCTTTCGGCTTACTTTGAGCGGCTCCGGCGGGGCCTCGAACCAGTCGAGGCTGTTGGGTGCGCCCAGACCCGAAGTAGAGCCGCGTAGCCGGGGTTGAATCCCTTTGTGAAATCGACGTGCTGAAAGCTGTGCAGCGTCCACGAGAGGCGAGTGACCTGACAAGGCCGGTAGAGGATCGGTACGATGCGGCGCCGGTAACGTGCCTCGCCAGGCGCGTAGAGCAGCTCGTGCTTGACCCATCCCGATCGCACCGATGATGGCGAGAGTACCACGGTGAACCAATCGCAGCGTTCAAGGGCCGCGCCGATCTCGTCGTGCCATTGCCGCGCACCTAACGATATGCCGCTCGCTGTACCAAGGCAGCAGCCCATCGGAGCGCAGCCGCTCGGCAAGCCTCGCCACGAAGGCGGCCTCGCGTGCGGAGTGCGCGAGAAAGATTTCAGCGGGCTGCCGCCAGCGCCTCTTTGCCGCGCTCAGGACCCTGCTCCAGTCGCTTGACGATCTCTCGGGTGGCCCGCTCGATGTTATTGTTGAGTGGGACCACCTGCAGTTGCTCGAGAATCCACGGCAACTTCCTCGTGGGGCGGATGACGACGGGAATCAGTCGGTGTGCATAGCGCGCCGACCCGAGCGCGTACTCGATCTCGCGCCGAACTGAGTCGGACTCGGCGGCCTGCGGGGAGACCAGCACGACCATTGCATCGGAATCGCGGAGCGCTCCGCTGATCTTCCCTGACCAATCCTCACCGGGAAGAACCTCACGGTTCGGATCCCACACCTCAAGACCAGCACGGGAAAGCCGTTCGCGGAGCCGATTGGCCCACTTGTTGTCGACAGTGGCGTCGAGATGATGGGCTTGGGGACGTAGGGGCGAGTGGGACGACCGAAGGTGAGGCCCTCTTGTAG
>JBHHYR010000307.1:0-3785 GCA_046757585.1 Binatia bacterium
CAGCGCTCGACGAACTCCAGGCACAGCCGGCTCTTGCCCGTGCCGGCGTCGGCGAACAGCACCGTCACCTGCTTGCGCTCACCTTCGAGGGCGGACTTGGACTGCAGGATCTTGTCGGCGAGATGGTTGGGCGTGTAGCTGCGGGGACTCAAGGGCAGGGTGTTGGCTGTGAAGGTGCTAGTTGTTAGGTGGGCCGGGGAGGAGGACTGGTTGGGACCCTTGACTCTCGGCGGTCGACTATCGACTGCCTCTCCCAGTGAAGCACCACACTCGTCGCAGAACTTCTGTCCCGTCGGGTTGATCGTTCCACACGCCGAACACGGAATGTCCGGCGCCAGGGACGCCGCGCATTCTCCGCAGAAACGCGCCCCCTCGCGATTCTCGTGACCACACTTCCGGCAGTTCATTCGCTCACGTGCCGACTTCACCTAACAACGTCACACCCTCACACCGTACTTCCTCCAACTCCTAGCGCCGGACCGCAATCTTCCCCCTTGCGTACTTGTTGAACGATGCGTTCAAGCTGTACGTTTCACGGTGTGATTTCAACCAACAGGCTGTTGCCGACGATCTTCCTGATGCCGCTCTTGTTCAAATCTTTGATGAGCTTCTGCCACTGCGCATCAGCTTCTAACTTGGTCGTCGCTTTGGCGTACGCTTCGAGGTTCGCGTGCTCAACCGCGACGAAAATCGTCCCCACATTGTCCCCCGCCAGCGCCGCTCGCCACACGCGTATGGTTCCTCCAGTTTTCAGTCGGTCTATCGCGGCGTCCAGTTGCTTGACCTTCTTCAGATACGTCCCTTCATCCCCTTTGACCTTGACGGCGATGACGTTGAGCACCTTGGCTGACTGCGCGGTCACGGCCGCCGGCATTGCCAGCACGATCAAGCCCACGACAACAACTGTCCAGTGTTTGCCTCTCGGTTTCATACGATTCGACCTCCTTGTGTATGCGGGATGGTGACCAATGGTCGTGCTTCGTCAGGCCCCGGAGCCGGGTGACACGGCGGGGCCCGGGCGCACTGGTGTCTCGGTAGGGAGTGGATGCTTTCGCAGATCCGACAACCCATGGACGCCTACTGGCGGGCACCAACCAGAGCTTTTTCCGCAGCTCCGCAGGGCGCGCCCGGGGACGGTGTTGTGCACGCTACGGGGGCGCCGTACGGGAATCGACACCACTCGAGCCTCGGTCGCTGACGTGCGACCGCTACCCCGCTTTCCAACGAAGACACCGCCCCCCTTTGGCCGCGACACACAGCGCGCGCCGCCGCCTTTCACTGGCGCCTCAATGCAGAGCCTCCTTGGTAGACGACTGGGTACCACGCTGTCAAGCAGACTGCGACGCGGCTTGCGCCGCGCTGTGTTCGTGCCCTGAGCGCGAGATCTTCGAGTGGGTTCCGCGGGTCGCCCCGGCTCTGCGCGCTATGGAAGCCCCGCGCCGGGGACGTCCACTTCGACGACCTCGATGCGCCCGCTGCGAGTGTCGCGGCACTTTTCAGGGTGGGAGTCGAGAGCGGTACAAATGAAGAGGTGGCGGCGCTCGGGGCCGCCCAGCATGCAGGCGAAGGCCTGGGTCTCGACCGGGATGCGCTGCAGGACCTCGCCACCTTCGCGCATGCGCAGCACCTTGTGGCTCACCGGGGAGGCGACCCAGATGGCGCCCTCGGCATCGAGGCAGATGCCGTCGGGGACTGCGCCCTCCATCGATGCCCACTCCCGGCGGTTCGAGAGGCTGCCGTCGTCGGCGACGTCGAAGGCGGTGAGGCAGGGGCCGAAGCTCTCCCCGATGATGAGCGTGCGGCCGTCCGGTGTGATCACGGTTCCGTTCGGGAAGCGCAGATCCTCGGCCGCGACCTGGACCGTGCCGTCGGGATCGACGCGGAGGAGGTCCGTGGGGCGTGGCGTCTCGCCTGCGTACAGGTCAAAGCCGAAGTTGCCTACATAGGCGCGTCCGGCCCGATCTACCACCATGTCGTTGCAGTGGAAGGGGGCATGTTGCGAGAGCTCGGCGAAGGGATCGAGGCGCTCACCGTTCCAGCACAGCAGTCTCCGGTCCCGCATGGAGACCACCAGCAGGCTGCCGTCCGGTCGCCAGCCCAAACCCGAAGGCTGGTTGGGAACCTCACAGATCGTCTCCTGCCGGCCTTCGAGATCGACGGCGAGGACCCGGTGGTCGTGCATGTCCGAGAACCACAGCCGGTCGTCGTGCCAGCGGGGTCCCTCACCGAAGCACAGATCATGGAGCAGCGCCCTAGGGGTCACCTGCATTACCTCCGAAATCGGGGCTCAGTGGAGCTTGAGCCGGGCGAACCCGCGCACGCTCAGAACGTTCACGCCTTCAAGAGCGCCGCCCAAATCCGTCCCCGGCATCTTCCACACCGAGCTTGGTACCCGTTCTGTAATTCTGCACGATGGGGCCGAACGGGGCAAGTGTGAATCGGTGAGCCAGTGTTGCAGTCCTCGACGCGAAGAACAGGGCCAGACAATTCCGCCGAAACGCTGAACCCGGTTGCCTACCAGGGAGAGCGCGTCGTCACGGGCCGCCGCGGGAAGCCCGCTGCCGCAGTCCCCTGCAGGCTTCGCGCAAAAGATGCTAGGATCAAATCCGTGAATCGGACCGAGCGAGAGCGACGATTGGCAAGGGCAACCGGACGCGTGATTCGCCCCAATTCGCGCGCGGCCGCTGAAGTGGACGCGTTGGACCAGGCGTTCTGGGAGCAGGTACCCATCAACGAGCGCCTCGAGCTGACACTCCGGCTGAGCGTTCACCAGTGGAGGCTGCATGGCTGACGGGAAGATCGACGTCGCAAAGGACTTTCGCGATCTGTTACGCGCGTTCGTCGACCATGACGTCCGCTTCCTGATCGTGGGCGCGTACGCCCTTGCCGTCCTCGGGAGGCCTCGCGCGACCGGGGACCTCGACGTGTGGGTCGCGCCGACACCGCGCAACGCCCGCAGGGCTTACGAAGCGCTGCGAACGTTCGGCGCCCCGTTGCATGACCTCACGGTGAGCGACCTGGTTACCCCAGGAGTTGTCTTCCAGATCGGCCTGCCCCCGCTCCGGATCGACATCCTGACGGAGATCACCGGCGTGGTGTTCGCGCCGGCCTGGCGGCGGTGCCTACGAGCCACCTTCGATGATGTCCCCGTTGCCGTCCTCGGGAGGGAGGATTTCCTCAAGAACAAGCGCGCTACCGGGCGGCTGAAGGACCTGGCGGACGCAGAGCAGCTCATGCGGTCACGCACTGGCGCCACCCGGCGCCGAAAGAGGCCATGAGCGCACGGCACTGTCTCAGGCGATTCAGCCGCCTGTTTTTCAACAGGCTGCTGGAGATCTCAGGCGGAGCCGTATACGGCGGGGGCAAACCGCTTGTCAAGCATTCAGCCTTGCTCCGTAAGCGGATCTGCGTAGCGAAAGGCCCGATCGAGCAGTGCTGTCTGTTGCAGCGGTCGGCTCGGATCACTCAGTAACGGCCGATGAGATGACGTTCTGGAAGAGATCGGCGTTCCAGAGGGGTTCCAGGTCAGGGGTCTGCGCGAGGTCGACGGAGAAGTAGACGCCGACGATCTCGTCCCGCGGATCGATCCAGAGAAGCACGCCGCTTGCACCCTGGTGGTGAAACTCGCCTTCCGACTGGAGCGAACCATCCCAATACTTCCACTTCTCGTGCGTCCGGATGAACCAGCCGTATCCGTACGACGCCTCCTTGCGGATGTTCGGGCCCAGTGTCACGGTAATCCCCGGCGTCTGGTTTCGGGTCATCGCTGTGACGGCTGGGCGGCT
>JBHHYR010000308.1:0-3785 GCA_046757585.1 Binatia bacterium
ACGAACAAGCCCAGCAAGGCACCCACGAGTGACAGCGGAATGGTCAGGAGAATGAGCAGGGGCTGCAACCAGGAGCGGAACTGCATCGCCATGATGAGGTAAATCAGCACCAAAGCCGCCGCCACGGTCAGAGTGAACTCGGCTGCAGCCTCCCGCAGGAGCTTGTACCGCCCGCTCAGCTCGATACTGTAGCCTTGCGGCAGGGGAACACGGGCGAGTTGTTTTCGCAGCCGCCCGACAAGCGCGGGAAGGCTGCCCGCCACCTCGGCCAGAAGTGTAATCTCACGCTGACCATTCAAGCGCGTAACCGCCGCCGGAGCATGCGTCACGGTGATGTCCGCAACACGCCGCAAGGGCACGACCGTGCCGGCACGACCAATGATCGGCAGCTGCTTCATGCGCGGGATGTCCAGGGGTGTGCCAAGGTCCATCTTTGTCAGGACGGCGATGTCCGCTTTTCGCCCGACGATGCGCGTCGCCTCCACACCGAAGCGGACCGCCGATAGCGTGTTCAGCACGGTGTGGAGATCCAACCCGTACTGTGCCAAGCGTGGATAGTTCATCCGGACGTTGATCTGCGGGATCCTGACCTTCGTGTTGTTGATGACATCCGTAATGGCGGGATCCTTGGAGAGCACCGCTTCGACCTGGTTCGCCAGTGCGATCAGTGTGTCGAAATCGGTGCCGTAGATCGTGACGCCGAAGCGGGCGGGCAGGCCAGACAAGCTCTCGTCGATCTTTTCCTGAGTTGGCTGGTGGTAGAGGAACACGACCCCTCGGAACCGGGAGTAGGCGTCCTTGAGGGCGTGAAGAACGTCTCCCGCGGATCGCTGCCTGACGCGTTTGGGAGTCAACTTGATGAACAGTTCGCCCCGGTTGACACCCTCGACCTGCGCCCCGGTTACGGGTGACCCCGTGCGCCGGTAGACAGAGGAAACGCCGGGATCAGACAGGGCAATCCGGTCCAGAGCGTCGCCGATCCGGTCACTTTCCGCCAAGGAAGTCCCGGGCGGCATGATGTACTCGATGAGGAGTGCCCCCTCGTCAATCGGGGGCAGAAAAGACGCCGTGCCGAGGAGCACCGTGAGCGCCGCTGCGGAGCAGGCCAGAACAGCCACGCCCAGGGTCACGAGCTTGTGGCGGAACGAGGCCCGGAGGGTAGCATGGAGCGCGACATCGAGCCGATGGATCAGGCGTTGGCCGACAAAGTCCGCTGCCTTCGAGGGAACGGCCTTCGATTGCGCGAATAGTGCCGGGACCAATGTCAAGGATAAAACAAGTGAAACAGTCAGTGCAGTACTGAGAGTCAAGCCGAACGGTCGCAGAAACAGCGCGGCCAGGCCGGTCGCCAGGAGCAGGGGAAGGAAGGCGGCGACGGTGGTGAATGTGCCGGACGCGTCGGGCGCGGCGACTTCCAGCGTTCCCGCGACACTGGCGGCCTGCGGTGCAGCAGTCACCCGGCCGTGCCGGGAGATGTTCTCGGCTACGACGATGGCATCATCGACGATTAGTCCGATGCCCAGTGCGAGCGCGGTCATCGTGATCACGTTGAGGCCCAAGCCGAACCAGCGCATGAGGGCGAGCGTCGCAAGGCACGAAATGGGGATTGTGACGGCCACCGCCAGCGTTGGCCACAGTGACCCGAGGAAAACGTAGAGAACCACGACAGCAAGAAGAGCTCCAATGATCACGTCGCGAGCGATTTCGGCTTCTGCCTCCTTGATGATCTCCGACTGGTCGTAGAACTTTCTGACCTGGGTGCCGGGGGGGAGGAGGCCGGCCAAGCTGTTCATGGTGCGGTCAACGGCTGCCGCCACACGGACCGTGCTTGCCCCCGGCTGCTTCCGGATGATGACGGCCACCGCGGGCAGGGCGTTGCCCCGGACGGCGTAGTGCCTCGGTGCAGGCGCGGCATACACCCGGGCAATGGCGCCGAGCAGGACGGACTGTGCCCCGCCCTGGACTACCGGCAGGGCGCGCAGATCATCGAGAGTCCTCAGGCGCCCATCACCCCGAATCGGGTACTGGCGCCCGGCCCGGTCCAAATACCCGGTGACCGCGGTGACGTTGTGGCGCTGGAGGGTCGTGACGAGATCCGTGATGGACAGGTGCAGCCGTACAAGAGCTTCCGGTTTGACGGCGACGTAGAAGGCTGGCTTTTCGCCGCCCAGAACTTGTACCGACGAGACGCCTTCGACGGCCATCACCCGGCCGGCCACGCCATGCTGAACGATGCTCCGCAGGGTGCGAGGATCTCCTCCCCGGTAGATGATATAGCCCGAGATCTGTTGGAGCGTGGTGCCAACGCTCTCGAGGTATGGAGAGATGCCCGCCGGAAGGATGCCCCGCAGCTGCGCCAGCCGGGCCTGGGCGAGCTGCCTTGCATCGCTCAGGGTGGTTACCCAACTGAACTCCGCTGTCACCTGGGAGATGCCCTGGACCGACGTCGAGGCGACGCGCTTGATGCCCGCTATGCTGCGGAGCTGGCTCTCGATGGGCCGCGTGACGAGCAGCTCAACGTCTTCCGGTGCGGCCCCCGGGGCATGGGTGATGATATTGACCAGCGGAACGTCGAGGTTCGGGAAGAGGTCAACCGGCATGTGACGGGCAGCGTAGACTCCGGCCAGAGCGATCGCTGTCACGGCAACGACGATGGCAATCGGGTTGTTGACCAGCCACCGCAGAACGGACCGCATCAGTCCGCCACCCTGTAGATCGTGCTGAAGCGTCGGTAGAAGAGCTCGTATGCGCCCTGGACCACCACGGTGTCGGTGTCTTCGACGCCCGAGGTGATCTCGACCCACCCGCCGGACACCACGCCGGTTTGTACGGGCTGCCTGTGATAGCCGTCAGGCCGCTCGAGGAACACGTAGGGTTGCTCGTGCTCATCCCGGATGATCGCGGCCTGGGGAACGGCCAGCGCGTGCCGGTGTACCGCCACGACGATGTTTCCGCTCACCGTCTCACCCGGGTGCAGGCGGTGGTTCAGATCCGTCCCCTCGATCCAGACGGCCGTCGCCCCTTCAGGGGTTCGCTGCGAAAGGACTTTGACGACGGTCCCGGAAAGCGGAGCCCCAGCGCGCTGGTCGATCATCGTCTGGGTCCCTTCGAGTTGTGCGCCTGGTGGAGGGAACAGCGACGCGACCACGCGGAGATGGCTGATGTCGGCGAGATCGGCAAGCCGGTCGCCCTTGGCGACCTCCTGCCCGAGAGAGACGCGGCGGTGGCTGAAGGTGCCGGAAAACGGCGCGCGCACCTGAATGGCGCGTTGCAAGCGACGGAGCTCTTGGGTGGCTGTCCCTAGCTCGGCCTGCGTGCCAGCTAGCGCATCTTGGGCCGCGAGAAGCTCTTCCTGCGTTGCGATCTTCTCCGCCAAGGATCCCCGTTTGAGGCTAAGCATGTGTTTGGCGAGCTTCGCCCGTTCGCGCAGAGTGCTCACGTCTTGCTGCAGAACCGCGAGGAGGCTTTCAATCTGAGGGCCCCCAAGGGTGAACAGGAGAGTTCCTTTGTCCACGTGGGTCTCGTCCGCGGCGCCGACCGAGATGACCCGACCAGGCGCCAAGGCGACGAGCTGTACCCTGACCGGGCTTTCCACTTGTCCGAACCAACGGGCGAAAAGCCGGAAGTCTCGTCGCTGGGGCGTGCGCGTCGCGATGAGGGGCGGCCGCAGCGGAGCTGTCCGACCAGCCGGGGGACTGCCGTGACCGCTCGGTCCCCTGACGTACCACGCCACGAGCCTCTCGCTGAGACCGCATGGTTGCCATGGCCCGGCGCAGACTTTACGC
>JBHHYR010000309.1:0-3763 GCA_046757585.1 Binatia bacterium
GGCAGGGGCCGCCAGCGCCACACTCGCGAGCAGGAAAACGGTGGCCACATGGGAACACCAAGCGAAGTTCCCGCAAGAGCGGAGCTTCCAGCGCATGTTGACCGTGCCCATGCAAAATCCCATAATCGCTATCCAGATTCTACTAAAGACTTTTCGGCCCCCCAAGGAGAGCGGAAGAGAATCGGCGCGACCGAAGTCGGCCTCTGACAGCACCAGGACTTCTCGTGGCAGGGCCGGTAAGGTCGATCGCATCGCAGCAGCTTCCTGGAAGCGGGGCCGTAAAGGCCCTGGCGTACAAGGCAGGCGTTGAACTCCCTCTCGCAGTTCTGGCGGATGGTGGCAACGCTCGTCGGCATGGTGGCGTTGGCGGCGTTGTTGCCCCTTTCCGGCGCTTTGGCCCGCCGTCAAGCCGACAACGCTGGGCCTTACCTCGAGGGCGAGGCGGCCGGCGACGGGTTCGGGTATGCCCTGGCGGCGATCGGCGATGTGGACGGCGACGGCGTGCCCGACTTGGCGGTGGGCGCGCCCGGCGCTGATCCAGGGGACCGGGACAGGGCGGGCGTTGCCACTCTGATTTCGGGAGCGACAGGCCATTGGCTTCTTCGGCTCGAGGGAAGCGAGCCCCTCGCTCACCTGGGGACATCGTTGGCCGGCGTCGGCGACGTCGACCACGACGGCGTGCCGGACTGGGTCGTGGGCGCGCCCTACGGGAGTGGGCGCCGGCCCGTGGTCGGGCGGGCCTTCCTGGTGAGCGGCGCCGACGGGACCATTCTTTCCGGCCTAGAGGGCGCCGTGCCTATCGACCGGCTCGGCGAAACGGTTGTCGGGGTCGGCGACACCGACGCCGACGGCACGCCGGATTGGGCCATAGGCTCCCCCGGCGCCAACCGCGGGAAGGCGATCGAGACGGGGAGAATCGCCGTCCTCTCGGGCAGCACCGGAGAGGTCCTGCTTTTTCTCGCCCACCGGCAGGAAAGGGCTCGTTTGGGAGCATCGCTCACTGCTCTCAGCGATGTCGACGGCGATGGTGTCGCCGAGTTGTTGGTGGGAGCACCTTGGGCCCGGACAGAGCGGGGGCCGGCTGCCGGCAAGGCGCTGGTGGTATCGGGCTCCACAGGGCAAGTCCTGGCTCAGCGTGGCGGCGAGGCAGCCCGCGAATTCCTCGGCACAGCCACTGTCGGCGTCGGCGACGTGGACACCGACGGTATACCTGACTGGGCAGTGGGGGCCCCACGGGCGACTGTCAACGGCCACCTCCGGGCGGGCTACGCCGTGTTGGTGTCGGGCGGGGACGGGCAGACCTTGGCCCGCGTCGAGGGAGCCACGACCGATGAGCGACTCGGCGCTGCCCTCGCTGCCGCCGGCGACGTTGACGGCGACGGAGTTCCCGACTGGCTCGTCGGTGCTCCCGCGGCCGGCGTCGGGGGCCAAGCGCGAGGCGGGCGGGTGTTGTTGGTCTCGGGCTCCAGCGGCCGTCCCATCTTGGAGCTGACGGGGACGGCCCCTGGCGATCGGTTTGGTGCTGCCTTGGCCAGTGTCGGCGACATCGATGCGGACGGAGTCCCCGACTGGGCGGTCGGTTCTCCAGGAGCAAGTCCCGGGGGGCGGACGGGTGCCGGCCGTGTTGTGCTGATCTCGGCAGCCATGGGAGAGCCATTGAGGCTGTCGGCGGCCGGGCAGGCAACGACGGATTCTCTGCTGCCGCGGGTACGTACTGCCTCGGTGGCTACGACCCCCCTCAGGGCCAAAGAAGGCGGTACCGATGTCCCCGTCGTCAGCCCTCGCGACAGCACGCCTTCTGGGGTATGGGGCGCCAGCGGCATGGGTTCTGGCGGCAGCTTTCCGGCCGGCTGGGTAGGCTCTGATTCCTGCAGCAAGTGCCACCTACGTGACTATAAGGAGTGGCTGGAATCGGGCCACGCCAAGACAGCTGCTGCCGCCACCCCTGAAAATGTACGTGGGGACTTCGGCGACAACAATGTCGTGACAGGGATCGTCTACACCCCTTATGGGTCCACGCCAGCGGACCAGCCCAACACGGTCAGGATGTTGCGTGAGAACGGAAGCTATGTCGCCGAGTTCGACCGCAGCGACCCGTTCATCGACAACTACCTGCAGCCGTCGACTCCGCCACCCTACCGGTTTCCGATCAGCTTCGTGCAGGGCCGCTTCTTCTACCAGGCCTATCTGACGCGGCTACCCAAGGGCGAAGTGTATGTCCTGCCGGTGGTCTGGGATGATCGAGCCGACCGCTGGTATATGTCGGGCTGGCGTCCCTGGGCGCTGGGATGCGGGAACTGTCACGCCACCGGCCTTGCGGTGCAGGGAACCCCCCGCAGAAGTTGGGGTATCCTGCCGGAAACAGATCCCCCACTGCATGTGGCAAGGTACACGGCCTGGATGGAAAACGCCGTCGCCTGTGAGTTTTGCCACGGACCCAACGAGGATCACGTCCGCACCCTGGGTGCCGCGCCCTTGCCCGACCTCGACCGGGACCTCTCCCTCGAGGCGCAGGTTGCGCTGTGCGGCACCTGCCACGGCCTCGGCTTCGGCAACCCACGAGCCTACCGGCTCGGGGACACTTTCGAAGAGATCCCCGATAAGAACGACGAGCTTCCCTCTTGGCGGCACGTCAACGGCTTCTGGCCCGACGGGGAGCATCGCTCCTACGACACCATCACCAACGGGTTCATGTCCACGGCCCACTACCGCGCCGGGCTTTCTTGCACAACCTGCCACCCCGACCACGCCCGCGGCCTCCGCCTGCCCACATCGGACAACCGCCTCTGCACGCAGCCTGGCTGCCACGCCGCCGAGCTAGGCTTCCCCTCTCATACCCGCCACGCCGCGGACAGCTCCGGGGCCAACTGCGTTGCCTGCCACATGCCGGCCAACACCGGCTACACCCTGGTGCCGGGCCTGATGCTGATGACCCAGCTTGCCTCGCACAGCCTTTCGATCCCCAACCCACAGGCGACCCTGGAGCACGGCGTGCCCAACGCCTGCAACCTTTGCCATACGGATCGGCAGGCGGCCTGGGCCCTGGAGGCAATGCAACGGCTGCGGAAGTGAGGACGGGCTCCCCACCAACAACTCCTCAGATACTGGGGCCACTACAGTAACGAAAGGGCCTGGGTGCGGGCGCAATGTGGACACAAACACACCCCCGTCAAGCGGCGCTCTGTTTCCACAGCCAGTCGACCAAATGCGAGGCCAAGAGACTGGCGAATCCTTTCTGCGTGTCGCCCCTGTAGGCCGCTTCCACCTTCCGACTACAATGGTGCGCCTACTTCTCCCGACAGAAGGCCATCATCTTGGTCGGAACAACACTCGGTCACTACACGATCCTCGAGCCGCTCGGCGCCGGCGGCATGGGCGAGGTGTACCTCGCCGAAGACACCCGTCTGGGGCGCAAGGTAGCGATCAAGGTGCTGCCGGTGGAGTTGCACCGGATCGTCCGCAAGTTACTGGGCAAGGATGCAGACCGCCGCTACCAGACGGCGAGCGACCTGAACGTCGACCTTCGCCAGCTCCAAGACGACCTCGCCCCGGGTATAGCCGCGCTGGATCTCGAGACCCGGGAGCGCAAGGTAGTACACAGCGGCGGCTCGTTAGGACGGTACGAGGAGTTGAAGCAGCGGGTGCCGACGGAGCGGTAGCGCGACCATCTGGTGGCGTGATCCATTGGGGCGTCGCGGTGGTGGGAACGGCGCAGTAGACTGCGGCCATGGATTCCGAACCCCCCGCCGACATCCTCGTGAGC
>JBHHYR010000310.1:0-3754 GCA_046757585.1 Binatia bacterium
GGGCTGCTAAGGAGCGCGTCGAGGCGACCGGCATGAGCGTGGCTACCATCGCGAGGGCCGCTGCGCCGGCGGCTCATGCGCACGACGTTAGCGTGTCTCTCATCACCGTGGCATCTTTCGGGTCGTGCGGTTCGAGATCATCAGCGAGATTGTGGAGGTCCACAGCATCGCCGCTGGCCGCGAGATCCGCGATCTCCGGCGTCTTCAACGGCTGTAGAGCAAGAGGCGCTGGCGCAAGATGAAGGGCGTTGCCACCATACTGCTTGCCAGCGGGCGGATTCGGCGTGCAGAATGGCATTGGTACGAAGCGCATGGCATCGGTAGGAAGGAACTCAAGCGAAAGCGGAATCTATCCTAGGAGCGATCATGGCCAAGAGTAGTCAGAAGTACGCGATCTGCGTGGACAACACGGACTACCCGGCATCGCTGGAGTTGCGGAAGATCTACCGCGTCGTCCCCGACGCAGACGCGGCGCAGGATGGCGATCTGCGCGTGGTGGACGAGAGCGGAGAGGACTACCTGTATCCCGCCGATTTCGTCATTGTCGATTTCCCGGCAAGCGCGCTTCGTGCGCTGCGAAAGTCCTTCGCTCGCGAAGCCAGCGAGGCACGCTAACCAGGCGATGAACGCGACCGACTTGAGCTGCGCTGCTTGCTGCGGAGGTATGTTCGCCGGCGCGTTATCGCCAAGCCGTTCGGCTGAACCTCCGACCTGTGCTAGAGGATGAGCATGGCTCAGCTGATGGATCGCATCACCGTCAACCCGCGGCAATGCGGTGGGCGTCCGTGCATTCGCGGCATGCGGATTCGCGTATCGGATGTCCTGGAGCTTCTTGCGTCGGGCATGACGCCGAAGCAGATCGTCAGGGAGCATCCCGATCTTGAACTCGAGGACGTCTATGCCTGCTTGCGATTTGCCAGCAGCCGTGTCAGCCATGCTGTGGTCCTCCCGTGATCCTCTGGGTGGACGCTCACATCTCGCCAAGTATCTGTTCGCTGGATTCGCCGGCAGTTCGCCTTGGAGGCGGTACACGTTCGCGACCTGGGCCTGCGCGAGGCGGAAGACCCGGACATCTTCGACCAGGCTCGCAAGGCGAAGGTCGTAGTGTTCACGAAGGACGAGGATTTCATCGATCTCGTAGGTCGGCTCGGCCCGCCGCCACAGGTTTTGTGGCTACGGTGTGGGAACATGGCAAACGCCCGCCTCTGGTCGATCCTTTCGCGGGCGCTTCCGGATGCGATCGAACTGCTTGGGCACGGTGAACCAGTCGTGGAAATCACCCTGCCAGAAGGCGAGCATGCAGGCCGAACAGGGCGCTCCACCCGACCGCGGCCACGATCCGGCTCGGACAAAGCCAAGCGTCCATCTGACCACGGCGGGTGAGCGCCACGACGTTCAAATGCGTACGCCGTCCCTCATCCTTCCACTTTTCTCATAACTCCCTCGCTTTTTCCGTAAGCGTCCGACGAACCCCACTCTTTCAGAGGCATGCCCGGCCTCGGAGAATCGAGGTCGAGGTGGCGCATGGCGAACAGAGGGAAACGGTGGGAGCGTCGCAAGAAGATGGGCGCGATGCTGGAGCGGTGGGAGCGAAGCGGGCTGGCGCTGTCGACATTCGCGGATCGTGAGCACGTCAGTCGCAAGACGCTGTACCGGTGGCGGCGACGTCTCGGCGTCGGCGGGAATCGTCTTCGCGCAGGAAGGCGGCGGACGTCGGGGCCAGCTCGCGCAGGGCGGTCCCAATGGTCGGCGACGTTCACCGAGGTCAGAGCGGCGCTGCACACGGCGTCAGCGGTGACATTCGAGGTGATGTTCGGCGACGGAACGACAGTGCGAGTGCCCGAGTACGTCGACCGGGGCTCTCTGCGAACCCTGCTCGAGACGCTGCGCGAATGCTGCGCCTGCCGCCGGCGGTACGTGTGTTCGTCGCCACGGGCGCGACGGACATGAGGAGGTCGTTCGACGGGTTGTGCGCGCTGGCGCAGTCGGTGCTGGCGCACGATCGGTTCTCCGGGCACCTGTTCGTGTTCGTGAACCGCAGGCGGGAGAGAGCCAAGGTTTGGTACTGGGACCGGTCGGGCTTCTGCCTGCTGTACAAGCGGCTGGAGGAAGGGACGTTTCGCGTGCCCGAGCGTGCCGAGATCGGAGCGCGCGAGCTGCTGATGCTGCTCGAAGGGATCGACACGGCGGAGGTGCGCGATCGTCGGTGGTATCGACGAGGAAAGAGCGAAGTGTTTTCGCAGCGCATGCACGTTTGTTGGGCTGCGGATATTCCTCGTCGCCGATGAATGTGCACCACACCACGGCGGTGTCGTTGTGGTGGTGAGGACGTGAGATGGGAGGACACGACAGCGCCTCTTCCGGGGGATCTGGAGCGCGCGCACCGGCTGATCGCAGCGCGGTTCAGCGACCTCGATCATTCGAGTCGGCGCGAGGGTACGCTGCGCGAGCAGAGCGACGAGTCGAGCACACGTGAACGCATCCTGCACGAGCAAGTCAGCGAGGAGCGTCGCCGGGTGGAGGCGCTCGAGCAGCAGCTCCACTGGCTGCGTAAGTATGTATTCGGTCGGCGCAGCGAAAAGGGGGTGCCGGTGGAGCAGCAGGCACTGGCGTTCACCAGCGCCGCCGGCCAGGTCGAACACAGCGCGAGCGACGAGGACGGTGGTGAGCAGTGCGTGCTGACCGAAGTGCCGGCGCACACGCGGCGCAAACGAGGTGGACGCCGGCCCTTGCCCACGGATCTGCCCCGCGAGATCGGCGAGCTACGGCCGGCCGCCGCAGACCGGTGCTGCCTGAGCTGCAAGACCGACAAGGTGAGGATCGGCGCGGACCGTACCGAAGAGCTGGACTACGTGCCGCGGCCTCGTTCGTGGTCCGGGAGTACATCCGACCGAAGTACGCGTGCCGCACGTGCGAGAATGGCGTGGTACAGGCCGAGCTTCCGGCCCGTCCGATCGAGAAGGGCCGGCCGGGGCCGGGACTGCTGGCCCACGTGGTGACCAGCAAGTACGGGGACCACTTGCCGCTGTACCGGCTGGAGCGGATCTTCCCCCGGCACGGGATCGACATCAGTCGCGCGACGCGCTCGGAGTGGTGCGGAGCGGTCGGTGATTTACTCAAACCCGTGGCCACGCAGATCGCGGCAGAGGTGCTGAGCTCGAAGTGGGTGCAGAGCGACGATACCGGCGGCGAGGTACAGGATCGCACGGCCAATCCGTCGTACCGCAAGGGCCATGTGTGGACCTACCGGGGCTCCGACGCCAGTGCGTGTTACGACTTCACGTGGGCCACAAATAGTGAGGGGCCGCTGCGGGGGCTGACCCACTTCCGGGGCTCTCTGCAGGCGGACGCGGCACCGGCCTTCGACGACGTGTACCGCAGCCTACCGATCGAAGAGGTGGGGTGCTGGGCGCCCGCCCGCAGGCGGTTCACGGAGGCGGTGAGGATCTCGCCGAAGGAGGCGACGCAGGTGGTGGTGTGGATCGGGGAGCTGTACGGGCTCGAGCGCAGTGCGAAGAAGAACAAGCTCGACGACGATCAGCGCCGAGAGCTGCGCCAGGAGAACGCGCGGCCGATTCTGAAGAGGATCCACGACTATTTGAAGGAGATTGCGGTCACGACGCTGCCGAAGAGCCCGCTGGGCGACGCGATCGGCGACGCGCTGCGGCAGTGGAACGCCCTCACTCGCTACACCGAGCACGGCAGCCTGGAGATCGACAACAACGGGGCGGACAATGCGCTACGACCGCTGTGT
>JBHHYR010000311.1:0-3754 GCA_046757585.1 Binatia bacterium
GCGCAGGCGGGCGCTGCAGCTCTCTGGGCTTCCAGAGGGCTTCCGGCATGAATTGGCCTCGTGCCAGGCGGCCGAAACCATCAGCGAGCTGCTAGATGGCACGAACTCGGACCTGGTGTTGCACCTGATAGCGTCACACCACGGACATGCGCGTCCCTTCGCGCCGATCGTTCTCGACGAGGATCCTCCCGATCTGGAGGTGACCAGCCGCGGTGTTGCCGAGCGGTTGACGACGGAACAGCGCCGGGCACTGGTGCCACCGCATCGGCTGGACTCGGGCCTGCCAGAGCGGTTCTGGCGACTTACGCGACGATACGGCTGGTGGGGGCTCGCGTATATCGAGGCGATGCTGCGCCTGGCCGACTGGGAGGCGAGCGAGCGGCACGAGAAGGCGCTTTGGGCGACCAATGCCGGATCTACGGAGAAGCTGGCGTGAACGGGCTCGTGATGACCGGACTCGACGGGAGCAATCCGCTAGCGTTTCTGGCGGCGGTGGGAACGCTCAGGACCCTGACGCTGGCCACGAACGGTGAGACTGTGCGGATGCGCTGGGTGATAGAGGCCGGAGCGTGGCGGCCGGAACTGCGGTCGCGTCGCCCCCTGACTCAAGATTACCTCCTTGACCTTTTCGAGAAGCAACTTGCCCGGCTGAAGGACCATCCGGCGCTGGCCCGCTGGGACAATCTGATCGTACCCCCGGACGAGTACCGAACGTACGCGATCGAAGCGCGGCAACCTGCGAGCGCAGACGAGAGAACATGGGCCGACCTTGCCGCCGCATTCGCATGCGAAGTCACAACCTCGACTGACGGGAAGAAGCACCCTGTGGTTCAGGATACAGCATTTCGCACCATGAGCGGTGCCGGCTGGCAGCATTTTCTGGGCAACATGCGCAACATCGTGGCCACGACAACGCGGGCGCATCTTGCCAAGGCGCTGTTTGACGCCTGGACGTATGAAGATCCGCTCGTGAACAGCACCCTGCGATGGGACCCGGCTGACGACATCCGACATGCTCTCCAGTGGCGCGATCCCAGTGGGGATCCGGCACGGAAGACGGGCGGCACCGTATTAGGGGCAAACCGCCTCGGGGTCGAAGCCCTCCCGCTCTTCCCATCTGCACCGGTGGGTGCGCGCCTTGTGACAACCGGGTTCACTGGAGCCGGCGCGCGGGACACGTTCTGGAGCTGGCCGATCTGGAGCGGGCCGGTCACCATGGACGTGTGCCGCACCCTGCTCGCACTCGACGAGATCGTCGCGACAGTGCCGGACGCACGCAGGCTGCGAGCGCGAGGAATTGTGGCTGTCTACAGGAGCCAGCGGATTACCGAGGGGAAGTATCGCAACTTCACGCCGGCGCGGGCGGTAGCGTGAACATCGCGGCACCCAGAGACGGGGTACTCGGGACGCTAACGCACGCGCAACGCCTTGGAGCATGAGCGACTTAGCGGACCACCTGGAACGCCTTGGCAATCCGCTTCCTACCGAATTGCGTGACCCACGCATTCAGGAACTCGACGCGAATCGGCACCGGCAGGCTGAGGAAATTCGCCGTCTGGCCGATGTGTTTACCAGGCCGCAAGGCATAATCGAGGACGGCGTTTATCGCCTCTACCACCAGTCTATCAAGGTGGCCACAGTATACGCGACGGCGTTCGACGCGCTGGATCTCTTTGCGCGCCTCTGCCCCGTTCGCTGCCGCATCAACCCCTGGTTCTTGGGGATCGCCGAGGATGCAAAACGCGCCTGGACCGACGTGCCGGACCTACGAGCCCTGAACGCCGACTGGACCAAGCACGCGCGCCCCGTGATCGAGCTCGCATTCCATTGCGAATATTTTCTGAAGCAGTTCGTGCGATACGAAACCGAAGATTTCGTCTCTCTGACGGCGTTGCCCAGCGGGGTGGCCGCGATCCTGTATCTCTATGGTCTCCGGTAGACGCTGAATGGGACGATCGAAACGCTCGGCGGAAGAACGGAGATGGTACGCACGATCTGGATCGTTGAGCACGGAGTCGATGCGCACCCAAGCTTGTTACTGCTTATCCGCAGGAAGGCTGACAGCGATGAGATCAAGGAACACGACCGAGTCGTCTTGACAACATCCGTTCCGAACAACGACCTCGAGGCTGGTGACGTGGGGACGACCCTACACCACCAGCCACCACGGCGCCGCCAGGACCCCGTCCGCCAGCCAGAACGTCTCCTCGCCGGTGTGCAGCAGCAGCCCGCCGTGGACCGCATCGCCGTACTCCTGCCGGAACGTGAGCAGGTGCCGGGCGTCACGATACCCGGGCCGCCCGGTCGCCTTAACCTCCACCGGGAGCAGCCGCCGGCCGGCCTCGATCACGAAATCCACTTCCTCTCCGTTCACCGTGCGCCAATAGAGGATCTCGGGACGCGGTGCCACGAGTTCGCGCCAGGCAACCAGGTCCGTGAGGACGAGATTTTCGAGGTGCGCACCCGCCGGCTCGCTGCCCGCCATGTGGAGTGCCAGGCCCACGTCGGACCAGAAAACCCGAGGACTCTTGACGAGTCGCTTGGTGCGGTTCACCGCGTACGCCCCGACCCTGACGAGCTGAAACGAGGTCTCGAGAAGATTGAGCCAGCGGTGCGCGGTCGGCCGCGAGAGCCCCACGTCCCGCGCGAGGTCCGCCTGGTGCACCACCTGACCCAGCCGCAGCGCAGTGGCGCGCATGAGCCGCCGGAAATCGCCGAGATCCTCGACTCGGGCAAGGGTCTGGAGGTCGCGCTCCAGGTAGGTCTCCACGTACCCGTCGAACCACCGCGCCCGCTGCTCCGCCGTGCGGAGTTCGTAAGCAGGCACGGGCAGACCACCCTCCGCTGCCAACCGCTCCCAATCGTCCGCGGGGACGTCCTGTTCCTTGACGATCCGCTCCCAGTGCCGGGTCGGCGCGTCCAGCATCTCGCTCCAGATCCCCGCGCGGCCTAGCCCCAGTCGCTCGCGGCGGGTGAGCGGCCACAGCCGGAGATAGGCGGCGCGGCCCGCCAGCGATTCAGATATGCGCTCCATCAGAAGGAGATTGGCCGAGCCGGTCAGGACGTACCGTCCCGGCGTCCGGGGACGATCCCGATCCACCGCTTGCTTCACGGCAGACAGGAGGTCGGGCGCCCGCTGCACCTCGTCGAGGATGAGGTTGCGCCCGAACGCCAGCACCGACGCCGGATCCCGCCGCGCCTGATCCCGCAGCTCCGGATCGTCCAGCGTCCGGTACGCGTGCTCCGCCAGGGCCGGCAGCGACTGGACCAGGGTGCTCTTGCCTGTCTGCCGAGCGCCGATCACGACCACGACCGGGAAGACCTCGAGCGCAGCTTCCAGCGCCGTTCCTGCCGCTCTCGGCAAGCGAGCGTCGGATAATATTTCATGAGGTGAACGTAAATCGTTCATATCATGAAATGTATTACCGCTCGTGTTCCCGTCAAGTCACGCCTGGATGCGGATCCGCGTCATAGGCCCGAAACTGTCACACCCCCTCGCCATACTACACCAGGTGGCGGTAGGCCGCCCAACTTGGAAACGTGACAGTCAACAATCGAGGAACATGAGCGAATCCGCAACCGTACCGTGCCCGGACCTCCTCCCTGCCAGGATGGTCAATGAATACGTCTACTGTCCACGCCTGGCCTACCTCGAATGGGTCCAGGGCGAGTGGGATGACAACCTCGACACGATCCAGGGCCGCTTCGCCCACCGCCGGGTGGACCGCGAGACCATCGTCCAGGTACCAGCGAT
>JBHHYR010000312.1:0-3739 GCA_046757585.1 Binatia bacterium
AACGCAGCAGCTCGTCCACCGGCAAGGCGGCGCCGAGGTCGGCTGTGGCGACGAGTATCCGTTTGACGTGGTGCCCCCTCACGAATCGGAGCAGGGAGCCCGCGTCAATGACTGGAATCGTCCGCACTCCGGGATTCGGCGTGTGGAATTCAATGCTGCGTGGCCCCTCATCGGTGGCAACCAGACATGTCACTTCGTGCCCGTACTGGCGCTTCCGCAGCATCTGTTCGGCCAGCCCCCGCGCCTCGGGTCCTGTGCCGACGATCGCGATGCGTGTCAGCACACCGTACCGGGAGAGGACCCCGTCGATGTGCGTGCGCAGCACGATCACGAACGTCGTTGTGAGCACCAGATGCGCCAGCAGCGTGGTCGAGTGGAACTTCAACCACTGGGTGCACAGAAAGATCAGGCCGAACACGACGGCAAGAGCACTGCCCGCACGAAGCGCCTTGGTCACGACCTCCCGGCGCATTTGCGGCTCCGAAAAGTTGTACGCATCCGCATAATAGAAACCAGCCAGGTAGAGCACGCCCGCGAGGGCGAGCTGGGCCGCGAGCCGGTCTGCGCGTACGCCGGCTCGTTGCCACGAGAGGTCGAGACCGATGACGGCGGCCAAGCTCACAAGAATCCATGCGAGCTCGGTTACCACGATCGTCACGCTGCGGGGGGAGTAATGCCGAGTCGTCACTTACACACCTGGAGGGGGCGCAACGCGATCTCGGCTGCGCCCCGGAGCCCGTGCCCGTCCGTTGGCTCGTGGTACCGGGCGCGCAAGCGCGCCCACAGGGACACGCGGCTAAACGGTGATAAGCCGAGATCGTGCGCGGCCCGAGAGATCAGTTTTCGTCCAATGTGCTGCTCGTCCCGGGCATACCCGGAGAGCAGCGCGTTGTCGCACAGGATGTTGATCCCGCGTGGCAGGCCGCCACTGAACCGCTGCAGCGAGACATACGCATCCGGCTTGAAGATATCGCGACGGACTCCAGCGACGGCGAGGCGGGCGCGCACGTATTGGATGGTTTCCTGAAACTGGAGTGGGGCGAGGTCGAAGCGCAACGCGACGCGCTGGCGCAGCTGCCGCAGCCGGCGCATCGCCGATCGCTCGAGCAGCTCCGGTTGGCCCACCAGCAGCAGCTGCAGCAGCTTGCTCTGAGACGTCTCGAAGTTTGACAGTAACCGTATCTCCTCGAGGGCGTCGGGCGCAGCCGCGTGCGCTTCGTCGATCACGACCACGACCCGCACACCAGCCTCGAAGTGCTCGAGCAAGAACCTTTGCAGCGCGCGGATGGAACCGAGAACGGAACGCTCCGGCGGCAACCCGAATTCAGCTAACAAGTGTAGGTAGAGGTCCTGCCGCGACAGACTTGGATTGAACAGGAGAGCGCTGCGAACGCGCTTCCCTAGCTGGGTCAGCAACGCGTGGACGATCGTGGTTTTGCCCGTTCCGACTTCGCCGACGAGCACTGCGACCCCTTTCGCGTCGCACACCGCATACATCAGGCCGACAAGCGCTTCGCGGTGGCGCGGACTGAGGAAGAGAAATTGTGGATCCGGGTTTGTCGAAAATGGCGCCGCCCGAAAGCCGTAGAATTTCTCGTACACTGCCATACCGCACACGGCGGCCCGCAAAGGCCACCCCGCAGGCAGTGTAGATGGGTCACGACGGGGATTCAGATAAATTCGAACCCAACGGTGCCGCCGTCTTGTGCTTATGCACCAAGCCGGCGCGGGCCAGGCGTACCAGCAGCACGCCCGGCGCTGCGCTCACGCCGCGGCGGCGGGAGCACGCTTGCCCTGCGGCCGTACCGAGCGCGGGCGCCGGGCTGTGTCGGTTGAGAAGATATAGCGACCGTCCTGCTTGTAGAAGACGCCGGCCTGCGCCAGCTCTTTGAGATGCTTGCTCACCATGGGCCGCGATGCCCCAATCAGCTCGCCGAAATCTTCGTGCGACAGCCGCAGAGGAATGAGTTTCCCGCGCGGGTCCGCAATTCCAAAGGTATCGGCTACCTCGGTAATGGCACACCGCAAACGGCCGCCTACGTCCATCATCAGGAACGAGAGGAAACGCTTACAAAACCGTTCCCATTCGCCGTTGACGCACTCGACGAGTTTGAGCAGCTCTTGCGCCGACAGGCCACGGGCCGCGCGCGCTAGTCGTTCGTTGGTGATGATCGCAACCCGGCAACGCGATAAGGCTTGCGCCGTAAAGAACTGCGCCGCTTGCCCCTCGTTGGCGCTGGCGGGATGCACGCGCATGCTGCCCACCACGTCGCCGTCACGCGCGATTGTCACGAGCAGGCGCTCGCCCTCAGCGTTGCCGTAGTACAACTTAACTTCGCCGCTGACGATTAGGTAGAGTAAGTCGGCCGGTTCGCCCGCGTGGAAAATCGTCGTCCCTCTCTCGTAAGTGATGATGTGCGCGCTGCGCACCAGGTCGGGTACCATCCCGCTAGGCCAGCACAAGTGCTCCAATCTCCGTTGGAGTCCAGCGTGTACTCTGTCCATCTACTGCCCCTCCGTTCGACACGCGTTCCACCCCAACTCCCCCGCGCCGATGACTTAACTCATCCGGAAGCAAGTTGTAAAGAGGGCAAAGGGGAAAAGATGTGTGGCAGCCATCTACGTAGTTCTACTGATCCGGGGCGTGATCCGTGACCAAGGCGGCGTGGCCGAAAGCCCCGCTACGCTGTTTCGTTACGCAGGACCACCGGAAAGTTCTTGAGAGTCCTTGAGGAACCAGAGGAAGGAGGGACCCAGCATGAGGGGTGTATCGTTTTCCGCCCGGCACCCCGCTCGTCCACGCGGTTCCTGATGCGCGGTCAAAGGCAATGAAAGTGTCAACAAACGCACAAATCTTCGTGCACTGAGCGCCACTTTTTCCTGTGGAATGGCTGCGGAGGGAGTATCGACTAGATGGGGAGGGTCGATCGTGATCTACGTCGTTGCCGATGTGAGCACCGCGTGCTGTACGGTGGCGGGTCTCGTTGGATGCGCTCAGCTGGCGCGGGCGCGCCGAATCTCCTGGTCCTCCGCCGCGTCAGTGGCCGCGTTCGTCGTGCTGGCAACGTGGGCGGCGATGGTTGCCGTGTACGCGCGGGCCCCGCTTTCGCCGCTCCGGGCACACGCGCTGCTGACCGCGCTCTGCCTCGCGTCTGCACCCTGGCTTGCGGCCGCGCTGTCCGTACGGGAGCGGCACATCTCCGCAATCTGGGGGCGGTGGAAAGTGTATCTGGTCACCCACGCCGGCGTCTCCGGTTGCGCGGCCCTGGTCATGTGGTTCTTCGGAGTCGACTGGATCACTGGTATTGGCTCCGAGCCCACAGTCGTGCTGACTGGCTGGGGCCTACTCGCCGCGTCCGCGAGCGCCGCCAGTAGCTTTGTGGCATTGATGGTCCTAGGAGCCGGGCTGCCGGCGGGCGTCGGAAGCACCCCCGCGCTTCTGTTGGGGATGGTCGGCGCAACCGGAAGCGTGCTCTGGGTCTCAGCCGGCTTGCTGTGGCGGGGCTACCTTACCCTGACGCCACTGATCTCCGCGGTGGCACTAGGCGCTGTCGCGGCGCTGATGTGGACTGTTGGTCTCGTTCGGGACCTGCCGGCGGGCGCGTCGATCGCGCCGTCGCGACGGTTGGTGTACGGGGCCTCCGCACTGAGCATCGTTCTCGCCTACATTCTGGCCGCCCGCGTCGCCTTCGAGTGGATCGCCGCGCTCGCACGAAATGCGGTTCCAGCCATCCTCCCC
>JBHHYR010000313.1:0-3715 GCA_046757585.1 Binatia bacterium
CTCCCGTCTGGTCTACGGCAACCTGGAAGGCATCGTCGCGACTGTGGCCACTGCCCGTCGCGCGCAGACCGCATGGTGCGCAGGCGGGTCCGCTACCCTGCCCGATCGGGTTCACGCCGTTCTGGTGCGATGGGGCCGTGCGGGGAAGCCGCGGCGACATCCTGGTGGATCTCGATCCGGAGCGCACACTTCCCGCCCTGATTGCCATCAAGCAAGACTTTGGAGGAGACGTGTTCATGTCTACCTCATCATCACTGGCAGGACGCCTATCGGGAGTTATCCTGAGCTTATCCCCTCTGTGTCACGAGGGTTGTCTTCCCGGCGCGAACCGGATAATCAGATTGTATGACTTCGCGCAGAAGGGAAGCGAGGGCGGCACATCGGTCCTCGAAGCGAGGCAGCGAGTCTCAGCGACGCGAGAAGCGGGGGGCGGCACCGAGAGCGAGAGTGGTTCCGCCGCGCCGGTGCATCTCGGCGACCGAGGCGGCGCGAAACTTCTCCGAGCTCTTGAACCGAGTCCGTTATCTCGGCGATCGGGTTACGATCGAACGTAGTGGAGTTCCCGTCTGCGAGATCGCTCCGGCCACGCCGCCGCCTTTCCGGCTCTCGGAGTTCGTTGATCTCCTGGCCGCGGCGGCTGAGCCCGACAGCGAGTTCTGGGATCTCCTGGAGGAGATCACGCGCGGACAGCCGACGCTCGAACCATCGCCGTGGGAATCCTGATCGACGCGAGTGTCCTGATTGCCGCCGCCCGGCGGAGCGGCGGCGACGGAGGGCGCCAAGGAAGGGGAAAAGCACAAGCAGGCCGGTGACGCTGCCGGTCTCTGCCGCGTTGAGTTGGCATCCGCTCCCACCGCGCTGTGACGGGGCACCGACGAGCTGGCTGCGGTCATTGCGCACCACAATTTCTCCGTCCACGCCGGCCCCGGGCAGCGCGTCGTACCCATCCCGACCGGCAACCACAAGCCCAGCGAGCAGCAGGGCATGGCTGCCAGCTGAAGCGTCCGGTGCAATCGTCACGGTGCACCGGTACAGAACGGCGCCGTCGGGAATCGGAACCAGCGGAAGGCCCACCACAACGGCGCGCAGCCGCGACGGCGTGTAACGGAAGCCGCCAAGGGCTTTTCTCAACTTGGGATTCGTCGCGCACTGCAGACTCGCCACGGCGGCGTCCGCGAGGATGTCATTTTGCACGGCTACGACGTCTTCGCCCGCCGTGTGCAAAGTCACCTGAATGACCACCTGCTCACCGGGGGCCCCGACGGCTGACCCCACCCGAAGGCGCGGGATGCCCTCGACACACTCGTACACGGGCGGGCGGGGGGTGGGAGTCGCCGTGCGGGTCGGAAGCGGGGTATACTCCGGTCCCAGGCAGGAGCCCGGTCGCGCTGCGACGGCGATACCGGTCAGGCCGTCTCCAACCGATATCCGCTTCAGGACGACGCTCGTGCTGGTATGAATGACGGTGAGGGTGGAGTAATTCGCTACATACGCGCGCGTACCGTCAGGAGCCATGGTGATGACTGGTGCAAAACCCAAATCCCGCGCATCAAGAAGTTTGACGAACTCGTTTGTCGCGACATTCAGAACCCAGAGCGCATTGTCCTCCTCGCCGTTATTGTCATACCCGCCCAGATACGCTCGGCTCCCGTCCGGCGTAATCGCGAGCGCGGGTGACTGGTGGTCAGTCTGAATAACGTCTAACGGCTGAGCGGTCGCCGCATCAAATGTAACCAGCGCCCCACCGACCGTTGTAACGTAGATGCGCTGACCGTTGGTGGTCACCGCAACCCGCCAGGGATAGAAATCACGAGTCGGGTCAAGACCAAGCCTGCCTATCACCGTTCTGCTGTTCGCGTCGATGACTGACACGTACTCCTCCTGCGTATCGGGCGCGTACACCCGCGAGCCGTCTGCGGTGATCGTCAGGCTGCTCGCGTCAAGGCCGTCAACCTTCCCAACCACGCGGCCGTCTGACAGATCCCGTATAAGGACCGAAACCTGGCAGGGTCCGTTGACGTATGCCACGCTACCATCCGGGGCCACGACAAAGTTTTCTGCGCAATCGCGGACCGCGAGTCTCACCTTGACCTGGCCGGTCCTGGTGTCGATGGCAGACAGAGCGCCGCGTTCCTCGCCGTGGTCCAGGATGTACAGCGTTGAACCGCCATGATCAACGGCAATCTGCGGTCGGTGACCTGTCGGGATCGTCCCGACAACCGCACCAGCGCGGTCGTCCTGAGGCCGATGTTGACCCCCATGAGCAGCTCCGTGACGGTGACCGACCCGTCCAGATCGCAGTCGCCAGCACAAGGGGGCAAAGCCGGCGTTGGAGTGGGCGGTGCTCCACAGCCGTTGGGAACGGCGGCAATGGCGATGCCCGGGGGGGTATTACCGAGGGCGATCGTGGCCACGACTCGGTTACTGGCAGTATCGATTACCCACACCAAACGCCCGTTGGGGCTGATCACGTAGAGGACATCGCCATCCGGCGCGATCGCAGTGTCCAATGGGCGGGGCAGGTTGTCGTTAGGCGGTTTTTGCTGCGCGTCCGGGCCGAGGTGGACGGTGGCATCAAGCCGGTTCGTGCCCGTATCGTATCAATGACGGACACGCTCCGTTTCACGTTACTGGTTACGTTCAGCTTGCTTCCCTCTGGGTTGACCACGACGCGCGTTGGGTCGCAGGCAGAGCACTCGCTCAACATATATTCATAGCGCCCGAGCTTGGTTGCACAGCCACTCAACTTTAGGGTAGCGACTATCTGTGTCATAGCCGTGTCGATGACCACAACGGTCTGCTCCGTTGGAAATGCAACGTACGCAGACGCGCCGTCAGGGGTGAACGCCACGGCAGTCGGATTTCCCTCAAACTTCGCAAACCCCGCAACTGTGCCCTTCGTTGCCGTGTCGACGACCACGACACCGAACAACCCTGTAACATATGCGAACGCACCATCTGGCACGATTTCCACATCGGTCGGGCCGGCGATCACGTCAGGGGTAGCAACAAGGGCGTTCCTACTCGTGTCAATGACACCGACGCCGGCCGGATTGCCGCTGGAGCCCAGAATCACGCATAGATGAAGCGACCGTCCGGAGTAACCGTCAGACGTGTAGGGACATACGGTGCCACACTGATGCTGCCAACGACCGTGTTCGTTTGGGTGTCGATGACGGCAATCGTCTTTCCGCAGGCCACATACGCTCGGTCCCCTGTGGAACTGACAGTAATATCGCGGGCATGACAGCCGCGCAGTGCAATCGTCCCGCTGACGCTATTCGTGTGTGTATCGATAACAGAGACGGCGCCTCCATTGGCGACGTAGGCACACACGGCTCCTTGCGCTCAGACCGTACCCCCGCCCAGCATGACTATCGCTCCAGCCGTCCCACAAACTGCAAAGCGAAACGCGCGGAGGAAAGGTCTGCGGAACATTTGCTTCATTGCGGCGCGCATCGTTCTGTTCGCGCGCGGGTGCGCACGCCCTTCTCCTTGCTTGCCAATCAGGCTACTCTCCACGCACAGTAGGGCCTACAAAAAAGACGGCTAGAAATGTGACGCGTTGTGACATCCGGCCGCATACAGTTCCTGCGCGAGAGGGCAGCACGGTTCTCACACCAGAGCGATTTTCAGCCGTCCCGTCCTGCGGTACACCCGTGCTGGAGGGCGCCGCCTGCGTCGCGCGCCGCCACATGGTGCGCAGGCGGGTCCC
>JBHHYR010000314.1:0-3711 GCA_046757585.1 Binatia bacterium
ACGGCTGCCGAAGCGGCAGCTGACTGGCCGCTTGCTCAATCTTGGGAGCTACTACGGATTGGCGGCTTTGGGGGCGTTGCGCTTGCCGAGGCCGGACGTGGTGGTTGCGGAAACCGATCCGCCTCTGCTCGGTGTCCTCGGGGCCGTGTTGAAAGCGCGCTGGGGGTGTCGGTTCGTTTACTACTGCCAGGACATCTACCCCGAGGTGGCGGAGATCACCGGCGGCGTGCGTAGCCGTGCGCTCTTGCGGCTGCTCGCACGCGGAAATCGTTTCGCCTACCGGCAGGCGGATAGGATCATCGTGTTGGGGGACGACATGCGGCAGCGCCTGCTGCAGAAAGGGGTCGACGCGCGCACAATTGCCGTGCTGCCCAACTGGGTGGACTGTGACATCATCAGGCCGATCGTTTCCAACCCGTTCCGAGCGCAGTTCGGCGATCGGTTCGTGGTGATGTATTCAGGCAATCTCGGGTTGTCCCAGCAGCTGGACACGGTCCTCGATGCCGCGGACCAGCTCCGCGACGATCCGCGCATTGTTTTCGTGTTCATCGGGGAGGGCGCGCGCAAGGCAGCGTTGCAGGAGCGCGGCCAACAGGCTGACCTGAGCAATGTCCGCTTCTTCCCGTACGCGCCTAAGACGAAGCTTGCCGAGTCGCTCGGTGCGGCCGACCTCCATCTCATCCCCCTGCAAGCCGGCCTCGGAGGGTACCTGGTGCCCAGCAAGGTCCACGGCGTGCTCGCCGCGGGGCGCCCCTTCATCGCGATGATGGACGAGGATGCCGCGGTCGCCGTGCTGGCACGCGCGTATCGGGTGGGATTTGTCAGGCCGCCGGGCGACGCTGCTGCGCTGGCACAGGTCGTTCGCGACGCCTTGCTGCGTCCGGCAGAGTTGAAGTCCATGGGCCTGCGTGCCCGGGCGCTGGCCGAGCAGCAGTTTCACCGGCCAATTCTCACGCAGCGGTTTTCCGAGATCATGGCCGCAGTCACTAGGCGGTGAGCAGGAATTTCGGATTGCGAACTGCGGATTGCGAACTTCTTTTCTCTTCTTGAGGGTCTTTGCCGTGACGTGATTTCGCGCTACGCTGTTTGACAAGTAGCTCGGCTGAGCCGGGGAGGGGAAGGGATGTTGAAGTATTGGCTGTTGGGGCTAACGGCTCTGAGCTTGGCACTGCTGCTGACGCCGGCAGCGGCAGCACTCGCACGCTGGGTGGGAGCGGTTGATGAACCGGACCAGCGCCGCGTGCATACGGGCCGCATCCCGCGGCTCGGCGGGCTGGCAGTGTTTATCGCGTTCGTCGGCGCAATCGGGCTCGGCTTCCTTGCCGACCAGTTTCTCTTGACTGTCTTCTGGGGGAACAAGTGGCCGTGGGGATGGCTCCTCGGCGGTGCGCTCGTCGTCGTGGCCTGCGGTACCGCGGACGACTTGTTGACGCTCGGACCGGTCCTCAAACTCTGCTTTCAGTTGCTGGCGGGGTTCATGGTGCTTGCCGCTGGCTGCGGGATCGCCCTGATCACGAATCCGCTGACCGGAACCGGTATCGAGCTCGGCCTGCTGGCGGTCCCCTTGACCTTGCTCTGGGTGGTGGGCATCACCAACGCCTTCAATTTGATCGACGGACTTGACGGGTTAGCCGTCGGTGTCGGCCTGATCGCCTCGGCAACGCTTTTCCTGGTGTCGCTTGCCGGCGGGAGGGTGGACGTTGCTCTCCTGGCAGTGGCGCTCGCCGGGGCGCTGGCGGGCTTTCTGTACTACAACTTCAATCCCGCGTCGGTGTTCCTCGGGGACTCTGGCAGCCTGCTGCTCGGCTACCTGCTGTCCGTCCTCTCCATCCAAGCCGCGCATAAAGGTGCCACCGCCGTGGTCATTCTGGTTCCCTTGCTGGCCTTGGGCCTGCCAATCATGGATGCCTTGCTGGCAATGATCCGGCGGTTGCTGCGCGCGCTGCGCGTCGTGCGCCCCGATCTGGAACGGAACGAGTACCGCTTCTTGGTGCTCGGTCCGACGTCGCTCTTCCGTGCCGACCGGGACCATATCCACCATCGGCTCCTGGCGCTGGGTCTGACGCACCGGCGGGCGGTCTTGTTGCTGTATGCCGTGTGCCTCGCGCTCGGGACGCTGGCATTCGTCGCGGTGAGCGCCCGCGGCGCGGGCACGGCTATCATGGTGGGTTTCGTTGCGATCGGCAGCTACGTCGGCATCCGCAAGCTGGGGTACCCGGAGGTGGCGGTGCTGCGGCGGGGCACACTCCTGCCGCTGTTCGAGTTGCCGGTGTTCAGCCGGCGCGTATTTCACGCCTTGGGCGATGCGGGTTTTGTCGCCGCCGCGTATGCCGCGGCATTGCTGATCCTGAATGGCTCGGGCGGGCAACCCCATTTCCGGGACTATCTCCTCCACAGCCTCGTCGTGTGCGTGACCGTGAAGCTTGCCGTTTTCGTGAGTGTGGGTCTGTACCAGCGCTCGTACCGGTATGCAGGCGTGACGGACATCATCGCGCTGATGAAGGCGGTCGTGTTGGCCGAAGCGGCGGGCATGTGCGCCGTCGCAATCCTGTACGGCTGGCCACCGCAGGTGCTGCCGGCTCTGTTGCTTGATCTGTACTTCACCGCCACGCTGGTCATCGGCGCGCGCACGTCGTTCAAACTGCTGGAAGTGATTGCCCGAGGGCAGGGCGAAGCGGCGGCGTCACCCGTGCTCATTTATGGTTCGGGGTCGCATGGCACAGCGTTGCTGCAAGAAATTACCCAGAACGCGCAGCTCGGCTATCGGGCTGTGGGCTTTGTCGATGACGCCCTGTCGCTACGGGGACGCTCGGTCAACGGCGTGCCCGTCCTCGGCGCCTTGGACGACCTGCGCGACCTCATCGCCCGCTACGGCGTGCGCGAAGTGATCATCTCGAGCCCAACCATCCGCCCCGAACACATGGCGAAGGTGGCGGACGCCTGCCGCGCACGCGGCGTACACCTGCGGCAGTTCCGTATTGCGTTAGAGGAAGTCCCAGGGAAAACTTATGAGGTCCCCGAGCTTCAAGAGGAGAACACAGCGATGCCCTCACAGGCCAGTGTGGCTCGGGCGTGAGCGTCAAGCGACGCCAGACAGCCCGGGGTTGTGACGTCAGATACGTTTTGATGCTACGATGCGCACCAAAAAAGGTACCCTGGCTGCTCCTAATCAAAGGCTAGGGCCTTGTGCATCCGGTTGCTGACCTGTTGCCCCGGGGAGGCCAAGGAGAGAGAAATATGAAACCGAGCGCGAAGCTCATTGAAACGTTCAACGAAATCTTGACGGCAGAACTGATTGGCATCAATCAGTACTTCGCGCACGCGAAGCTCTGCCGCCACTGGGGCTACCTCAAGCTGGCCGAGATCAATCGCAAGGAATCCATGAGCGAGATGAAGCATGCGGATGAGCTCATGGAGCGCATCATCTACCTCGGGGGAATTCCGAACGTCCAGCGGCTCGGAAAGATTCGCATCGGAGAGGGAGTCCCCGAGCAGCTGAAACTCGACCGGGAGCTGGAGAAAGATGCCATTGCGCGCCTGAACCGGGCGATCGAACAAGCAGTGAGCGTACACGACAACGGTTCACGCGCGCTCCTCGAGAAAATCCTCGCTGCAGAGGAAGAGCATCTCGACTGGCTCGAAACGCAGCTTACCCTGATCGACCAGCTCGGTGAAGCTGCCTACCTGGCTGAACAGATTCACGGCGCCTGA
>JBHHYR010000315.1:0-3665 GCA_046757585.1 Binatia bacterium
GGCGGCCGCGAATGCGTTCGATCTCGAACTTCGGCGCGTCCTCGAACATCCGCAGCAAGAACGGAGTTTGTCCGCGGAGGTAGGTGCGGATCTCGAGCACCGCGCCGATAGCCCAGAAGCCGAGCAGGCCAATGCCATACTTTCCTTGCAGCATCAGCTCCCGCCGCTGTTCGGGCGTCAGATTGCGCTTGCGCGAGTGCCCGATGTGTGTGGCAACATAGGTGAGGGCCTCGGTGCGCTCGAGTTCCGGAATCACGCCCTCGCCGTCGTCGGCGATGCGAAGCGTGGTCACGCCCCGCTCGCGCGAACGGGTGACGTGAATATGCTTGGCACCCGCGTCAATCGAGTTCTGCACGAGCTCAGCGAGCGCCTTCCGCGGATCGGGTTGAGAACGCGCTAACCAGCGGATCAACTCGAACGGATCTGCGGCGCGGAGTCGCCCAACGATCGTATCGCTCTTTCGGGCCTTTCGCCGCGGCATGAGTCGGCGCGTTCATAGCGCGTTCGAAGCCAGAGAGAAAGGAAGCGGTCCCAGCGCGGGCCCGCCTTCCTGAATTCCAGCCTAGCGGCCCCATTTTAAAGTTGGCCCGGGCTACGGCCGGTCAGTTTCATCACCTTGTTCGCCCGCGCCTACGGTCTCGTCGCTGTCGTGATCCGGTAGATGTCCGACAGATCTATGACTTCGGCGTTCGCAAACCCCGCCACCGATAGGTGCTCTTCAACTTCAGCCCTGGTCTGGAAGGTGGGCGCGATTTCTCCCCGCGCTGAGAAGAGGCCAAGCCGGCCGCCTCGTGTGAGGCAATCAAACATCGCGATGATCGCGCGTGCACGTTCTTCGGGCTTGAGGTGCGCCAGCATGAAGGAGCTGATCACGCTGTCGAAGGATTCTCCAGGGAGGAGTGCATCGGGAAAGTATCCCTGGCGGACTTCGACATTCTCGAGATTACAACTCCGAAGCTTCTTGCGGAGCCTTGCCGTCATCTCCTCACTCGGGTCCATGGCTACGACACGGGCGGCGATCGATGCGGCATGAACGGTACCAAGACCGGTACCGCTGCCCACATCCAGCGTCGTGTCTCCGGGCCGAACGACAGATGCCACCATCCGCTTCAGGCCACGCGGGTACGCCGGATCGAGACGCACGGTCAGGTCGTAGATGGGTGCCCACAGCCTGTAGAAGCGAAGCAACTTGGCGGGCACGGCCCCCTGGTATCCGTGAGTGAGATCGGTAGTCTTCATGTAAGCCAACCGGAACGGTTTCCAGAGCGTCATTCGATCGCCAATGGGGAAGCCTCATTGTCGCTGGTGGGGAAAACTAGTTGATGTCTGGCTGCCTCCGGGAACTCGCGGTCGAAGCAGATCATCGAGCCGACTTGGACCGGACCTGCCGGCGTGTCGAGGGACGCAACGGGAAACTCGTTTCCAGGGGTACGGGCACTATCGGGAGGATCCCAGGGGCACAAGTGCACCTTGGCGTACGTGAGGATCTCGTCGCCCCCGCGATCGCCCTCCGGCGCACCAGCTCCGCCTGCGCGGTGGCATCCGGAAACGCAAGCTCACCGCACATCAAGCCCCGCTAGCCCCGCGCGTTCCTCCCGGGACGCTGCTTCACAGCCGCTTTGCCGGCTCGACGAACTGCTCCGCCAGGTCGTCGAGCGACCGTTCGAGGGCATCGCAGTCGGATGCGAACAAAAGCAGGATCACCTGCTCGACACCGGCGTCGCCGTAGCGCTTGATGAGATCGAGGTCAGTCGGCAACAGATACGGGCAAACGATCACCTGTAAGTCCTTGCGGCTTCGACCTCGCCTTTCCAGGAGCCGGTCGAGGTCGCGCAACCTGGCCGCAAGCCGTTCCGGCTCCAGGCTGAAGGGGTACCACCCCTGTGCGAGGTCGGCGACGCGCTTGAGCGCCGCATCACTCTCACCGCCGAAGAAAATGGGCGGATGCGGCTTCTGCAGCGGCTTGGGGTAATGCCGGCAGGCGGGAAGCTCGTACAGCGCGCCCTTGTAGGAGGAAACTGGGTCACACCAGAGCCGCCGCATCACTTCGATATACTCGCGGCAGCGCGCAGCGCGACCCTCGAAGGGAACGCCCAGGGCCCGAAACTCCTCGGCCAGCCACCCGATTCCGATGCCGAAGTCGAAGCGTCCACCGGAGAGCCAGTCGATTCCCACCACCTCCTTCGCGGTGTAAACCGGGTTGCGCTGCGGCACCAAGCAGACGCCGGTGCCGAGCCGGATGCGCCGCGTCGCCGCGGCCAGAAAGGACAGCGTGGTGAACGGCTCCAGAATCCCCTGCTCGCCGCCCGCCGGCAGCCGGCCGTCGGCCGAATACGGGTAGCGGGACTCGTGTTCGTCGAACAGCACGACGTGCTCCGCAGCCCAGATCGAGTGAAACCCCCGCCGTTCGGCCCCGCTGCCGAGCGCACGCAAGTAGTCCGGAGTCGCGAAGGGATTGCTGGCGGGAGCGAATAGGCCGATCTTCATGCGCATTTCTCCTCTGGCACCGATCCGGAGGCAAACATAAACACAGATCGACCGGAATGGGTAGGTGCGCACTGATCTACTATTTCCGAGAATCTTCGCGTGGCGCGCGAATGTCAGTCTCGTCATTCCCGCGGAGGCGGGAATCCAGATGGGGCGGAGTGGATTCCCGCTAGAAGATTGCGGGAATGACGGTGGGGCAGGGCGGAGTGCATGCCCGCCCCACGCTTTCGCGGGGGCAAGCTTTGAAGATAGCCGGCATGACGGAACACGGATCATGGGTTGGGTCGCGGGCGTCTGCCCGCGCTGTGACAATGACAGTGAGACATTTCCCCTGGGCTGAAATAGTGTAGAGAGTGGAGAAGAGGATCACAGGAGATGGATGTAGAAGCGGGGAGGCAAGGGAATGGATCAGCAGTGGGAGGAGCGGAGGGAGCCCGGGGGGCGACCGGAGCTCCTCCAGCTGCGGCGGCGCGCGGGGCTCTGGCCGGCGCCCGACCGGTGGACCGCTTCGCAACCGTGCCGCTCGAGAACCGCCACCCATTCCCGGGAGAGGTTCATATCGACCACCAACTTCACGGGACCGACAGCGAGATCTCCATCTCTTCCGCATGCCACGCGGCGTACGACAACGGCAGGTGAATGTCCTCCGCCTCCAGGTAGGGGGTGGAGGCGCAAGATCTCCGCTTCGGGGTGACCGGTCGCGACCAAGCCAACGATCGTGCCGACGGTGACGCGCAGTCCGCGGATACAGGGCTTCCCGCCCATGACGGCAGGGTCAGTCGTGATGCGGCTAAGTCCGATCATGGTCTCGCCTCCGAGGTCACTCTCATACTACGGGCTTCGCGCATTGCCCAGTTTTAGGTTTCGGGTTCCGCCGTGCGAGACGGGATGGACGGCGATCTGCGACTGTGCGGCATGTCGGAGGTGACGCAACCACTCCGCCCCATCGACAGTGACGCGCGCACTTCCCGTCAGTTCAGGGCCCCGGTACGGTGCTGCCGCCGCCAATTAGGCCGCTGGAACCTTGCCGGGGCGATGCTGATGCTGACTGACGTTCACGCCCGTGCAGATTCACTGCGAGCGTAGCCGAGTTCAGCGTTGAGTGATGCGTGCTCGACGAGGTAGATGAAGGCCACGACGCTTGCCATCGCCGCCGCGGCGGTGGGAGGCCGGCGGTT
>JBHHYR010000316.1:0-3660 GCA_046757585.1 Binatia bacterium
GTTCGTCCAAGCCGTTGCTGCGCAAGCCGTAACCGTTCAGGCCCTGGCGGGTTCGAGCTGCGGTGAGTGAGCGGAATCGGGAAGGAGCGAAGGTGCGGGATCACCGTGAAGCGCGGCGACGCAGGCCTGCGTGAGGTAGTCGACGACGTTGCGCCGTTGCTGCTTGAGCGTGGCGGCGACGGTGAGCATGCGTTCGACTGTCGATGAACATCGAAAAGCGCGGAATTCTGGACAGCGTGCCGGTGAGAGACAGTACATGAGAGGTTGCACGTCCTGAGAAGTTAGGGTAGATCGTTCCTGACCAGGGCACCGAGAGGGTGAGGGCCCGGAGACTCGACCCTCCGGGCCCTCGGGCCAAATCACGGGGACGCGACTTAGCCCTTCCGGCCCTTTTATCCATCGCATAAGTCCCTGCGGTTGTCCACGCCCTCGTGGGTCGCCCGCGGGGACGCGTGGAGTCGCTCCGATTTATCGTTTGCGCGCGAGCCGACTGCCGGCAGGTCTTCTTCCTCTGCCGGTTCTGTGATCGCTGGAATCGCTACTGTTCCCAGGCCTGCGCCGGCCGGGCGCGCCGCGCCACGGTGCACGCGGCCGGCCGGCGCTACCAAGCCAGCCGAGCCGGGCGCCTGTGCCACGCGGCCCGCCAGGCGCAGTACCGAGCCCGCAATCGCCGCCATGAAAATGTGACGCATCAGTCTTCCCAAGCGGCTTTGCTTCCAGGCATCGTGACCTCGTTGCCGGCACCGACGGTCATGCCGACCGCCGACACGGCCGGCCGTAAGGAGGGCACTGATGCAGACCCTGTGGATGGGCGTGAGGCCGGGGCCGGACGTCACCCGGATCCTGGTGCAGGACGCGGGGATCCCCTTGCTCAAAGCCCGCCTGCCGGAAGCGCCCCAGCACCCGCGGGCTTTGGAGACGCTGGCCGAGGGCGTGGCCCTGTGGGTCGGGCGGCCGATCTACGCTGCGCTCGGTGTGGCCGCCGAGGACGCTTTGTGATGGGATGAAAGCGCTGCGCCTCCGCGTGCGGCAGGGTATCCTGCGCGTGGACAACACATCGCGGCGAGGGCCGCAGCAAGGAGGCGCAGCATCATGCAGTATATCGCGTTCGATGCTCACAAGCGTTACACGCTGGCGTCGGTGGCACGGCAGGATGGGGGGCTGGTGCGGGAAGTCCGGATCCCGCATGAACGGGGAGCGCTGCAGCAGTTTCTTCACAGGTGTGAGCGAGGCTCCCCGGTGGCGGTGGAGACCACGGGCAACTGGTACTGGATCGTGGACGAGATCGAGGCGGCCGGCTGCATCCCTCAGCTGGTGCACGCCCGCAAGGCGAAGCTGATGATGGGGATGATCAACAAGACCGACAAACTGGACGCGCGGGGCCTGAACCGGTTGCAGCGCACCGGCACGCTGCCCACGGTCTGGATCCCGCCGGGGGACCTGCGGGACCGTCGGGACCTGCCCCGGACCCGGATGGTCCTGGTCCGGCAACGCACGCAACTCAAGAACCGCATTCACGCCACCTTGGCCAAGTATGCCGTGGAGCTCCCGGAGGTCAGCGACCTCTTTGGCCGGCGGGGCCGAGAGGCAATCAAGACGGGGCTCGGCGAGTTGCCGCCCCAGACGGCCTACACCACGCAGCGGCTGCTGGACCAGGTCGAAGTCCTGGACAACCAGGTGGGCCGGCTGGAGCAGCGGATGGCAGGGGTCTTCGAGACCACGCCGGAGATCGAGCTGGTGATGACCCTGCCGGGCGTGGGGTTCATTCTGGGCATTGTGATTGCCCTGGAGCTCGGTGACGTCACGCGTTTTGCCAACAGCGAGAAGTTCGCGGCCTACGCCGGGACTACCCCCCGGGTCCATTCGACTGGGGGCAAGACCCGCTACGGACCGCTCCGCCCAGACGTCAACCGCTATCTCAAATGGGCGTTTGTGGAAGCGGCCAACGTGATCTGTTGCCTGCGGAGGCGCCACCCGCACCGCCACGTCAGTCAGCTCTATGAGCGCATCGCACGGCGCAAAGGACATCCGAAGGCCATTGGCGCGGTGGCGCGGCATCTGGCGGAGGCCACCTACTGGATCCTCACGACGTGGGAGCCGTACCGACAGCCCGCCCGGGCCGGTGTCGTCCACGGAGGCGTCAGCGCGGGAAACGCATGAGCTCTGAGAAGCTCGATTTGTGATTGCGACACGCCTCCGAGACTTCCTCATGCCGCTCCGACGGCGAAGAGATGACTCCGACGAGACCGGAGACCGAGGCAATGGGACGATCCCTCTACTCGCTGGGAAGACCCGAATCGGCTGAAAGGGGGGAGACCATGATATAGGCCCCCACCGTCGAAACTCGTCCTGGAGGCATCTAAATAGACCCTCACGATTTGGAGTGATCTAACGTGCTGTTTTCTTGATCATTTTTCTTGGGGGATCTCGACCCACCCCAGTATGTTGTGGGTAGCAAGGAACCCAAACCACAACATCGAGGAGGGCCGAGATGGCATCCATTATAGTCCGGTTGCGGCGATGGGAACAACGACGGTTGCATCGGCTGGTCCAAAAGACCAAGGACGCCGGCCTTCGGGTCCGAGCGACGATCATCCTGCACGCGGCCGCAGGGAAACGCACCGGGGAGATTGCCGAAGCGGTCTGCTACGCTCCCTCGGCAGTGCTCAAAGTGATCCACCGCTTTTGGACCGAGGGGGAAGAGGGGTTGCGGGATCATCGGGAAGACAACGGTCAGCTCAAGGTGGACGACGACCTGCGGGGCGCGCTCTACGAGCTGCTGGGGTGCTCGCCGCAGGACTACCGCTGGGCGCGACCGACGTGGACCCAAGAGCTGATGGCCCGGCAGCTGGCCCAGATGACCGGAGTGCACGTGAGCGAGAGCACGGTGGGGCGGATGCTGCAGGAGGTGGGGGCCCGCTGGGGGATGCCCCGACCCACGGTAGAGTGCCCCTGGACCCCTCGAGCCAAGCGACGCCGGCTGCGCGCTATCGAGGTGGTGCTCCAGACGCTGCCGGCGGGGGAGGAGGTCTTCTACGAGGACGAGGTGGACATCCACCTCAACCCGCGCATCGGCCGCGACTGGATGCTGTCGGGCGTGCAGAAGGAGGTGCTGACCCCGGGGCAGAATCAGAAGCACTATCTGGCCGGGGCTCTGCATGCTCGCACCGGCCAGGTGCTCTGGGTCGGCAACGGCCGGAAGAACAGCTACCTGTTCCTGCTGCTGTTGCGGCACTTGCGGAAGGCCTTCCCACGCGCCAAGAAGATCCATCTGATCCTGGACAACTACAGGGTCCACTCGAGCCGGGTCGTCCAGCGGGCCTTGGCGGAGGAGTTTCAGGGACGCATTGTGCTGCACTTCCTGCCCCCGTACTCGCCGGAGCACAATCGCATCGAGCGCCTGTGGCGGGAGTTGCACGCCAATGTCACCCGCAATCATCGCTGCAAGACGCTCGCCGAACTCCTGGGCCACGTGACTGCCTTTCTCCGCCGCGTCTCCCCATTTCCCGGCACCAAGGTGTCGCTGCTGCGGGCGCCCAAAAGGCGTGCGGCCTGACGCGGCATGGCCTCGTTTTCTCTCACCGCAAAAACGTCAACCACTCCAAATCATGGGGCGTTATTTAGGTCGGCAGTAACCGCGTATTGGTCTCCGATCCTCAT
>JBHHYR010000317.1:0-3651 GCA_046757585.1 Binatia bacterium
ACTCGGGCGCGAACTTCACTGCCTTGACCGGCCTGCACGCCGACAACCATTCCTGGGCGTTCGCGCCACAGCCCGGCGGTACGTCGACCGTATTCTGCGGTAACGACGGCGGCATCTTCCGGTCGGACGATGGCGGCACGACCTGGAATGCGCTCAATGCCGGTGGTCTCCAGACGGCGCTATTCTACAACATGGCGGTACGGCCGGATGCGACCGCCAGCGTCACCCTGGGCGCCATGCAGGACAACGGCGTGCAGACCACCTCGGGTGCCGGCGGCATTGGCTGGATCAGCCCACAGGGTGGCGACGGGTGGGACGTTGCGTACGACGGCGTTACCGCAGGCCAGGCGTACGCGACAAGTGGGTTCTGGCCAGGCCAAGACCCGACGGGCGCGGTGCAGGCTTGCACACGCGTTTTCGTATCTACTGCCGACGGGACGGACCTCCCACCGACCGTTCCGACGTTCGGGCAGTCATTTCCTGACGTCACCCCATGGTTCGGCGCAGCGACCGACCAGGGTTGTTACCTGGCGAGTGTCGCCACCGACCCCAGCGCCGCCGGCATCGTGTACGTCGCCGGGAACCAGAATCTGTGGCAGAGCCGAGACGGCGGGAACACCTGGAATATCATCGGCGCCTTCCCTACCGGGTTCATCACCGCGCGGGCGTCTGTCGCACCGAGCAACGGCAACAACGTGGTTGTCGCAGCCGGCACCCAGGTGTCGGTCTCGACCAATGCCCTTGGCCCGGTCGCAGGTGTGACGTTCACGAACATCACGCGCAACCTCCCGAATCGCAACCTGCTGCGCGCCGCCTTCGATCCGAACGACCCGACGGTCATCTACGCGGTGCTGGGCGGGTTCAACGGCTTCGGGGCGGGGCAAATCGGCCATGTGTTCCGCACCACCATCGGCGGCACGGCCTGGACGGACATCTCGCCTGACCTCGACGTTCCGTTCGGTGCCCTCGCGCTCGACGGCAGTGACACGCCCACTACGATCTACGTCGGCACCGACCTCGGCGTGCTGCGCTCGGTCGACCAGGGGGCGACGTGGTACGTGCTCGACGACATCCACTTCCCCAAGGCGCCGGTCACCGACCTGGAGATCGGTCGCGGGTCCGGGATCCTCCGGGCGGCGACCTACGGCCGCGGCGTCTTCCAGTTCACACGACCCGACGGGCCTGCGATCACAGTGAACCTTGAAGACGGCCTCGAGTTCGGGACCGTGTGCGAGGGTCCGGAGCACCTGACTCTGCAGATCTTCAACGTTGGCAGCGACGACCTCATCATCCATAGCGTGCAGCGGCTGATGGGCTCGACCGCGTTCGAGGTGGATCCGTTTCCAGCAACTCCGCTGGTGATCGGCCCTGGGGAAGAGGTGGACTTCACCGTCCGCTTCACGCCGACGACGCCGGGTACGTCCGAAGCGGTGATCATCCGGATCACCAGCAACGACCCGGGCGCACCCGTGGTCGACCTGCTGGCCACAGGGATCGGAGGGACTGCAACAGCGGAGCTCGCCATCGCGGACGCCGGCGATTTCGGCGAGGTGTGTCTGGGCTGGTTTGTCGATCGCGACCTGGTGATCAACAACGCAGGTGATTGTCCGCTGGAGATCAGTGCGATCAACTCGACATCACCGGACTTCGTCGTGCCCGGGGTATTCTCTTTCCCGCTGGTCGTGACAGCGGGCGGGTCGATCACCGTCCCGCTGCGCTTCCAGCCCGGAGCGCTTGGCGCTGCCTCCGCGACGATTTCGGTCGTGAGCAATGACCCCGCAAGCCCTGCACAAGTGCGTGTGGAGGGGACGGCTCCAGCACCCCGCCTCGTGCTGTCGATCGCCGACTCCGGGGATTTCGGCGACACGTGCGTCGGAGACTTCCACGACCTGCCGCTGACCCTGTCCAATAGCGGTGGCTGCAAGCTGACAATCACCGGTATGTCGTCGTCCTCCGGGGAGTTCCTCGTGCCGGACGTCGACGCGTTCCCGCTGACGATCGCCCCTGGAACTGCTGTTGAGCTCAGCTTGCGCTTCCAGCCCACCTCGTTCGGGGCCAAGAGCGCGACGATCACGGTGACGAGCGACGACCCTGCGAGCCCGGCGACGCTGGCCGTGTCGGGGACCGCTCCGAGCGGGAAGCTCGCCGTCACGGGGACAACGCACTTCGGCGCCGTCGAGCTCGGCGTTCGGGCCTTGCAGACGGTCTCGATCTGCAACGTGGGTGACTGCGACCTCCACGTGACGAAGGTGGCATTCAAGCCGCTGGGTCCCTGCGAGAAGTACCGCCACCGGCGCTGCGGTTGTGGCCCCGACTGCGATTGCGAGTGCAAGTGCCACGATAAAGAGCGCGAGTGCGACCAGCAGTGCCTGAACTTCAAGATCGTCACCAACCCATTCCCCGCGACGGTCCATCCCGGCTCGTGCCTCGGGGTCCTCATCCAGTACGTGCCCACGTGCGACAACGCCGCGTGCTGCGAGCTGGTCATCGAGAGCGACGACCCCGACAACCCGTCACAGACACTGTTCGTCACGGGCCACCTTCGCCGGACGCTGTATTCCGCGCTGAAGTGCTGGGCGGCACAGGAGCTGCAGGAGATCCTCGAGGCAGGGAAGGGCTGACTCGCCGCACCAGTGGGGAAAAGGATCGACATTTGGATACACAAGGCCGCCGGACCACGCGATGACTCCGTTACAGACAATCACCAGGCTCAAACCTGTAAAAGGAAGGAGATGGACCAGCGTCGCCCTGGCGTTCATGGTACTTGCCGCATCACCGGCCGCTGTTCCCAACACGAGTTCTTTGCGGAATGACTTTCAGTAACCTGGCCGGCGACACGCTCCAAGCATAAACGAAGTCGTTCACCATCCGCGATCCGACTATCGACGAGGCTTCCCTCATCTCGTGTTGCAGTCTGCGGGTGTCCAAGGCGCGCCCGACATCCTGTTTCTTTCGCAGGGCTGAGGCTGCCCTTTATCGAGTGCGGTGTGATTACAACCAGTAACCCGCAACCTTCCGGCTGAAATTCGCGAGGCTGCAGGCAGCCAAGTGAGAGGCTCTGATGGCCAACGTCAGTCATGGCTAGCCTCCTTCCCCAGGCTGTCGCCCTCTCGCCGATGCTCGGTGGGCTGTTTCCTCGAGACCTTCCGTGCCACGGGTCCGTGCTGTACGAGCAGGAGGCGCTTCGGCGTATGTTAGTTCAGAAGGGAATCTTGTCCAACGAGGCTATGCCTCACGAGGTCAACAAGGGGACTAAGCACCTGTTTGTTGGTGCGCCTACGAGGATTCGGACCCTTGGCCTACGGATTCCCAGCCCCTTACAGGTAAGTAAGCTGATTGCTGACCACTGTTCTGAGCGGTCATCGGTCTACGGGATGAGCAGGACCTTGCCGGTGGTTTTTCTCCCTTCGAGCCTCCCGTTTAATGAGTTGGGTCATGCAAAAAGCTGCCGCCGGTCCTTGCGGCTTTCTCTAGTTTTCGTATATTAAGAGTAGAGCATGTCGATCGGACGCGTGAGCAACCGGAAAGCAGGAGGCCTGCACCGCAGGGAGTAAGACTATGGAATCGGGGTGAATATAGCCCCCGGGCCCACCTCCGGCACAATCGACGGCGCACCAAACATTAAGACGCCCTCTCAGGCGGAGCATGGCC
>JBHHYR010000318.1:0-3645 GCA_046757585.1 Binatia bacterium
AGTGTGAGCGCCGCCATGAGCAGTGCGGGCCGGAGCCACCGGCTCCGAGCCTGCGCTCCCCGGTGTGCAGGGGACGCAGGGTGTTGAGGCGGCGCGTCCCGAGCCTCGCCGACCGCCTGTTGAAGCAGTCTCATGTCCCCCTGCATACGCGCAACACGCTGCACCAGCTCAGAGACCACACCGGTTTGGGCACATGTGGCGAGCACTTGTTTGCAGCGGGCGGTTTCAGCCCTCACTTGCTCGACGTCCGCTGTCAGGCGGTCGGCGGCGTCGTGCAAGGCTGCAAGCTCTGCCGAGGTGCGCTCCGATGTCCGAAGCGTCCCGCCCAACTCTTCGACGCGCCGCAGCGCGTCCCGAACACATGACATGGTGTTCCGTTCGGCTTCGCGGGCGCGGGATTCGGCCTGCTGTTGGTTCAGGTGTACCTGCTCGATGAGCTGGCGTAGTTCGGCGAGTTGCTCGGCGCTGCGGCCGCGATCCGTATCCGACTGGGCAGCAACGGCGGCAACCTGCTCTGCACTGTCACGCACAGAGGCACGCAACGCATCATTATCCTTGGCGAGGCGTTCGAGCAGCTGTTCCGTCTGCCCGTTGGGAAGCTGCCGCACGGTGCCCAGTTCCTCGATGCTTCGCAGCGCTTCGTCGGCGCGCAGCATGGCGTGTTCCGCCGTCGCGCGCGCTTGCGTAGCTGCCTGCCGTTGCTCGCGTTGCACCAGTGCGATCTTCTCCTGTAGCTCGGCGAGCTGCGCCGGTGCGACCGTCTGCGGGTGCTCGCTGTTCTTCCCCCCGCCGGCTGGCATAGCATCGAGGCGTGCGGCAAGGGCGGCGACCTGCCGCTCGCATTCCCGCACGGCGGTGATGAGCACGTCCCGGTCTGCCGTAAAGCGTGCCAGGAGGGTACTCAGCACCTTGCGCTGTGCTTCCAATCTTTCGGCGGCACCTTCGGGCACACACTCGGGAGCCGGTCCTTCCATGATGACTAGGCAGCTCGGCCGGACGAAGACGGTTCGCTGCCACCCGCTTGCCCTACGGCACCAGGCTCGGCTCCGCCAATTGCCCCGGCGCCGTAGGTCCGTTCGATCATTCGACGGACGCGGGCGATGAAGTCTTCTCGGCGAAACGGCTTCACAACGTAATCATCCACCCCGTCCTGGAATCCGCGCGTCACGCTTTCTGCCCCGTCCGTGGCCGTCAACATCAGGATTGGCACCGCCGCTGTGCGAGGATCCGCCCGCAGGCGCCGGCACACTTCGAAGCCGTCGATCAGAGGCATCGAAAGATCGAGTATGACGATGTCGGGGCGCTCAATGTCGATCAAATTCAAAGCCTCGGTGCCGTCTTGTGCTGTGAGGACGGTGAGGCCGAGGCCGGATCGTTCCAGCGTGATCCTGGCAATTCGGCGCAGATCCGGATCGTCGTCCACCACGAGCGCCTTGAAGGTGCGTTGCGAGGGAACCGGCGGCGTGCTGCCAGCGGGGGAAGCAGCCGGGCTGGCTGGCTTGCCGGACACGGCTTGTGCACCGCAATGCGGGCACGTGAGCCAACCCTTCTGCAGCGCTTTTCCGCAGCCGCTGCAGACGGCGCGCAACACGCCGCTGCAGTGGGGACACACGGAGAACTGGCCTTCTACTTCCTCCTGACATGTTGGGCAGCGGGGCGAGCTCTCATTGATCTGCACGACCCGCAGCACTTCCTCCGGTGTGGTCAATCCTTCGGCCAGCTTCCCCAGCGCGTCTTCCAGCAAGGTTGGGTAGTTCTCGGCACGGGCCTGCCGGCGGATCGCGCTCTCACCGGTGCCTGCCTCGATCAGCTGTGCAATCGCAGGGGAGATCGGCAGCAGCTCGAATACACCGATGCGACCGGCATAGCCGGAGTGCCGGCATGCCGGACACCCCAGCCCGCGGCGAAACTCCCGCCGGTAGTCGTCGAGCCGCAGCAGGCGCCGGCTCTCTTCTGGCGGTTCATACGGGGCGCTGCACGCCAGGCAGACCTGACGAATCAGCCGTTGCGCGATGATCAGGTTGAGGGACGAGGCAAGAACGTACGGTTCGATGCCAAGGTCGAGCAGGCGTGTGACTGTGGCAACGGCATCGTTGGTATGCAGCGTACTCAAGACGAGATGGCCGGTCTGCGCTGCCCGGAACGCGATCTGCGCCGTCTCCTGATCGCGAATCTCACCAACCAGGATGACATCCGGATCCTGGCGCAAGATGGATCGCAAGACGCTCGCGAAGGTTAATCCCTGCTTCACGTTCACTTCCACTTGAGTGACGCCGCGGATCTGGTACTCGATCGGATTCTCGATCGTGACGATGTTCAGGGTTGGGGACAGAATTGCCTGGATGAGCGCATACAACGTGGTGGTCTTGCCGCTGCCCGTCGGGCCGGTAACCAGGACGATTCCTTCGGGGTGGCCAACTGCGTCGCGCATGCGCTCCATATCGATGGCCGTCAACCCCATCTTGTCCAGTGTCTTCACGCCACGCGTTGCATCCAGGATGCGCAGCGTGATCTTCTCCCCGTGTTGCGCCGGCATGCTCGACACCCGCAGGTCGATCAGCCGGTCCTCGTGTCGCACCTGGATGCGACCATCTTGAGGAACGCGTCGTTCGGTGATGTCGAGCTTGGCGAGAACCTTGAAGCGGGCAATCAGCGGATTCTGCACCCACTTGGGGAAGCGGAATCGCTCCTCCAGAACGCCATCGATCCGGTTGCGAACGGCTACCCCGTCGCTACACGGTTCCAGATGAATGTCGCTCGCACGGCCTTTGATCCCTTCCACGAGGATGAGATCGGCGAGTCGGACGACGGGAGGCAGTTCCGCATCTCGAACCACAGTCCGCAGGTCACTGTTGTTGTCCTTCAACTCCGTCACGGTGAGCGGCTCGCTGGCTGGGACGTTCTGGAGAAACTGATCGAGCGACTCTTCCAGCCGATACGCGTGCGACAATGCGTCGCGGACATCGAGCCGGGTTGCCACTGCCACCTGCGTGCGGCGCCCCATCGCAAACTCAACGGCGCGCAGTGCATCGAGGTCGAGCGGGTTCGCCGTCGCAACCTCGATCACCCGTTCTTCCAGACGCAAGGGCACCACCTGGTACTTTGTGGCAATGCCTTCTTTGACCTCGCGTGTTGCCTCCGGGTCGAGTGGAAACGACGCGAGATCAACCAAAGGTAGTCGCAGCGTCTGAGCAAGCAAGGCCGCCAGATCCTTCTCGGTAATGATGCCCTCTTGCTCCAACACCTCACTGATCGATAGGCCCGTTTGGCTGGCTCGCTGCTGCAGTCGGGTCGTATCAGCGGCCGACACCCGGCCATGGCGTTGCAGGAACCGCAGCAGCGCGCGATCAGCCTTTTCCTTATTGTCTGAACCACTCATGGAGCCCCCATGACGCCTTGGCATGAAGCAAGGCGTGTGCCCTTGCCCGGCTCACTATTTGCCGCGATAATCCCCGCGGGAAGCTGGGACCATGCCAAGGAAGTAACCAAGTTTGTCCGGGAGTGTGCCCTTGGGTGACGGTCGCGGGTGGCGACATTCGGGTCCGGGCGGTGTGCGTGTCTGTGCAACCGCATGGTGACATGCGTACAGATGCGGAGGACTGCCCTTGAATCACGAACGGAGCAGTGCTGACCGTACACCACGTC
>JBHHYR010000319.1:0-3639 GCA_046757585.1 Binatia bacterium
CCGGAGCGCTACATCGAGGACTTCGTGGCCGTGGCCCGGGAGGCCGTGACGGCATTGGTGGCCGACCTGGGCGCGGGTGCGCGGCGAAGAGGCGAGCGGGCAGCGGCATGAAGAGTCTTTCCGAGCGAGCAGACGATCCGGTGGTGCAGACGGCGCTACCACTTCCATCCGACGCGAACCACAGCGGCCGCGATCTCGGTGCCGAGGAACTTGCATTGCTCCGTGACGTGATCGACTCCGGCACGCTCAATTGCACGAAGGGCACGCAGGTGAAGGAATTCGAGCGCGCCTTCGCCGCACGGCTTGGCGTCGCGCATGCCCGCGCCGTCACGTCAGGCACTGCGGCCATGCACGCTGCCATTGCGGCCATCGACCCCGAGCCTGGCGACGAAATCATTACCACTCCGATCACTGACATGGGTGCCGTTGCCCCGATTCTCTACCAGCAAGCCATTCCTATCTTTGCTGACGTCGACCCGGTCAGCCTCAACGTCACACCGGAGACCGTCGCGGCACGGATCACTGGGCGGACCCGGGCGATCATCGCCACCCACCTGTTTGGCAATCCGTGCGATATCCTCGGCATTTTGCGCGTCGCTGGCGAGCGGGGCATCCCGGTCATCGAAGACTGCGCGCAGGCCTTTCTCGCGACGCAGCACGGACACCTGGTCGGTACCCTTGGTGCGATCGGCATCTTCAGTCTCCAGCAGGGCAAACACATGACGACGGGCGAGGGGGGCATCACGGTTACGGCGGACGCGGCCCGCGGGCGCTGGATGCGGCTGTTCAGTGACAAGGCCTGGGGTTACGGGGATCCGGATCCCGACCACTACTTCCTGGCGCTCAACTATCGCATGACGGAGCTGCAGGGCGCCGTGGCGCGCGCGCAGTTGCGCAAACTCGACGATGTCGTCGCCAGACGCCAGCGGAGCGCCGCCCAGTTGACCGAGCAGCTCGCGGAGGCGGACGGAATCACGTTGCCCAACGCGTTTCCCGGGGGCACCCATGTGTACTGGAAGTATCCGCTCAACGTTGATCCTGCAGTGATACCGGGCGGTGCTGACGCCCTCGGACGAGCCCTCAAAGCCAAGGGCCTCTCTTGCACGCCCCGGTACATCCAAAAACCCGCATTCCAGTGCCGGGTGTTCACGGAGCGCAAGACCTACGGGCAGAGCCGGTGCCCGTATTCCTGCCGCGAGCGCATCGACGGCACCCCTATCGTCTACGATGCGGCCGACTACCCTGGTGCGATGCGGGGCCTCGAGCGCGTGGTGGTCCTGCCATGGAACGAGTTCTACACCAGCGAGCACGTCAATGGCATCGCGCAGGCGGTACGTGACGCCACGTCCGAGCTCCGCCGCAAGGTCACTCGACGCCGCCGATGACGCTGCAGCGACCATATGCCGTGTTCTCGTGCGACCTCGACACGGTGGACCGTCATCTCGAAGGGTACGGCTTTGGGGGCCTGCCCGCGTGTGACCTCATTTATCGCAAGGCTGTGCCTCGTCTCCTCGCGTTGCTTGCCGAGTTGGGCGTACCCGGTGTCCTGTTCGTGATTGCGCGCGACGCGATGGCCGAACGTGGTCTCATGTGCCAGGCGGTTGCCGCAGGTCACGAAATTGCCAGCCATTCGCTGACCCATCCGCAGCCCTTTCGCACACTCAGCGACCGCGCACTGCGCCACGAGATCACAGCTTCACGAGCACATCTGGCTGAGGCAACCCGGACCGACATCGCCGGTTTCCGGGCTCCATCGTGGGACGTTGATGCTCGCGTCCTGGCCATGGTGCGTGACGCGGGTTACCGCTACGACGCCTCCGTGTTCCCGACGCCCGCGCTCATCGCCAGCCGCATGCTTATGTATCACCGCAGCACCGGCAAGCGGGCGATTTTCTCGATGGACATCATCGGTCATGCCTTTGCTCCCGTCTGGCCCCATCCTTGCCGGAACGGCAGCGCCGGGCTCACCGAATTCCCGATCGCCGTCACCCGGTGGCTTCGATTCCCGGTGTACCACACGCTGACGCATGTGGTGCCGCGGGTGGTATTCAATCGTGCGCTGCGAGCCGTGCTGCGTTCCGCGCTGCCCGTTTGTTACGAATTTCACGCCGCTGATCTGCTCGACCTACGCGACGACGGCATCGATCCGCGCATGGCGCGTCATCCGGGCATGCAGGTGCCGGTAGCGCGCAAGCGGGCGCGGCTGCGGGAGATTCTGGCGACGATTGCGCGGCAACGACGGGTGCTCACGTACCGGCAGGCACTGGTGGCGGAGTCGGGCGGTGAGTGAGCTGCGACGAGCGCTGACGGACGCTGCATGTCGCGCAGGTGCGGCCGCGTTCGCCCCGATCCGGCGCCGGCGGGAACGCGAGTTGCGCGGGAAGCCACGCATATCGAGCGTCTTAGTCTTCAACGAGGTGCGAGGTCTGGGCAATATGGTCCTGCTTTCCGGACTGCTGCTCAACCTCCGGCGTCTCTATCCCGGCGCGCGCATCGCTGTGGCGATGCCGGCCTCGCCACTCGCACCATCCGTACTGGGTAGCGACCTCGTCGATGAACTCCTCTGCTTCGAACCGGCAAACGACGCACGACGTGCCCTGCTGTGGTTTGCCTTCAACGTGTTACGGCCACGGCGTTTCGACCTCGGTCTGGGAACGTTCTTCTCACCGACCTTGCTGGCATCGTGCGTGCTCGCTGTGGCGGGGTGCCGCTATCGTATCGCGTACGCGCAGAACCAGCGCCGGGGATTTCTGAATACCATCACGCTAGAGGACGCTGGTGGTCACGAGCTTGACCGGCATCTGCGTTTGCTCGAATTTACCGGCCACCGATTCGAGCGACGCACGGTGAAGCTCGTGGGCCCACAGGCGGCCCGTGAAGCCAGCGCGTCCTTGGGTCACTGGCGGTTGGGAATCGAGCGCCCATTGCTAGGTGTCCATCCCGGTTGCGACCGGTTGAGTGCCTTGCGGCGCTGGCCCATCGAGCGGTTCGTCTCAGTCATTAGGCAAGTGGTTACCGCCGGCCTTGCAGACGCCGCGGTTTTCCTCGGGCCGGATGAGATGGAACTGCGCCCCAGCTTGGAAGCGGGCATGGGCCCGCACATGCGAATCATCTGTTGTGACAGCATCCAGACGGCGGCCGCTCTCATCGGTCAGTGTCAGGCCTTCCTCAGCAATGACTCCGGTCTCATGCATGTTGCCGCGGCGTTGGGGGTACCAGTGGTCGCGATCTTTGGTCCAACGGACGCCTTGAAGAGTGCCCCGGTCGGAAGCGCGGCGGTCATACTCGCGGCCGAGGATGTTCCTTGCCGGCCCTGCTACTGCGGGCCGGCAACGACTTGCACACGCGATCGGCGCTACTGCCTGGAAGGTATCCACACCCGCGAGGTGATGGGCGCTGTACGGCGAGCGCACGCCGCCGCGCGATGGACCGGCTCGCGGCTACAAACTGACACGCCTGCGAGGATCCCGGGCCATGCAGCCTGAGTTGCCGGCCAGTCTCTTGCTTTTCGCCGCTCCTGTGATCCTGGCCCTGGCGTTGGCTGCACCACTCCACTACTTATTCCTGCTGGATTTGGCCCTGGTTGTGTATCCGGGCGAGTGGCACCTGTCCGGGCGCCGCTTTGACTTCACTGACCTG
>JBHHYR010000320.1:0-3550 GCA_046757585.1 Binatia bacterium
CGCCGGATGATGCCGTGCTCAAACGGCCCGCGGAAAAACTCCGGGAAGATGGTAATGACGTCGTAAATCACAACGGCATCATACCGCAGGCTCATCCATCTGTTGACCTTTAGCAGGAGCGGCGCTATCCTTCCAGAAAAGCTTGTCGTTCATCCACGGGGAGTCATGAGTCGTTGTTCTTCTCTGCTTGCCTTGGTTGTCTTGGCCGCGGCTTCGCTGAGCGGTGGCGCTGCTCTTGCCGCTCCGGATGGCCGCCAACTTCTTCGGGAGCTAGATAGGAGTTCCAATCGCACTAGGGGCCGCGAGGTTCTCCACTCTCGCCCCCGACCGACTCCTCGGCCTATTCGCCCGCAACGCTTGCTCTCAAGGATTCCCCGCACCCCACAGGGTCCAAGGCCCCTCTCCGACAAACACCCCAAACTGAGTACAGCGCTGGCTGCGCTCGCCCGCGCAGTCCCGCAGGAGACTGCGCCGCTGCTGCCGGGCAAGGAGCTGCGCGGCCCCGTGGGTTTCGCCGTGCGGTTGCTTCCGAAGGCAATCAGAGACGTAGTCGATGCCGGCCGGATGCGGTTGAGTGATGATGGCTACGTTCAGGTGTACATCCACGTCACTGACATTACCGATGCAAACCTGAACACGCTCACGTCCTACGGTGTTTGGCGGGAGCTCCACGACGAGCAGCAAAGAATCGTGCAGGCCCGCGTGCCCGCACAGCGGTTGGAAGCGGTTGCCGCGTTGGCGTTCGTCGAGCATGTCCGGCTGCCTGATTATGGGTATCCCAACGTCGGCTCTGTCACCACGGAAGGTGATGCCATTCTGAATGCCGACCAGGTCAGGGCTCTGTTTGGCGTGGACGGAACCGGGGTAACTGTGGGCGTCATCTCGGATGGTATCGGGGGCATCTTCGCCACCGGGTGCACGGTCTGCGGGGGTCTTCCGGGTGGCCCCATCGCCACCGGCGACCTGCCGGCCACAACGGGAACCCGTAATGCCGGCGGCGTGCTCACCTCGACGACGGGTGGCTTGATTGCCCAGTCCTTCCGCGCCGACGGCAATCTTGAGGGTGGGCTAGGGGGTGGCATCGGCGCCGAAGGCACAGCGATGCTTGAAATCGTCCACGACCTTGCCCCAGGCGCCCAGCTACGGTTTGCCAACTTCCAGACCGACCTAGAATTCAATCAGGCAGTCGGCTTTCTCACAGTAAACTCCGACATTGTTGTCGACGACATTGGATTCTTCACGGGCCCTTATGATGGGACAAGCCTCGTGTCAGCCAACACTGCTGCAGCGCTGAATAACAACCTAAGTCCGATCCGGGGGTACTTCAACGCCGTCGGGAACCATGCCAATAAGCACTATCAAGATGTTTTTGTTGACTCGACCGTAGACGGACAACCTTTTACTACCTTGCTCGGTAACTTACATCTTTTCCAGTCACCGGGGACGCATGGCAATACAGACTGTTTCGGAATCGGCTCTGATGCTGCCGACGCCATCTTACTGCTAGATACCTCCAGAGTAATTGTCGATCTCGTTTGGAGCGATCCCTTTGGGGCATCGAGTAACGACTATGACCTCTTTCTTCTGCGGTCAGACACCCTTCAGGTAGTAGCCCAGAGCATAGACGTACAGGATGGGAACGACCTCCCGCGCGAATGGCTGACATTCACCAACACGACGGGTATCGACCAGACATTTTTCATCGTGATTCAGAACTTTGCCGATGCTGCGGCACCGGTCGAGTTCGACATGTTCATCCGCGGTGCTCCGCCGCTCGGAGGAAATTGCATCAACCAGGAAAACAACAACTTCAACACTGCGTTCAGCAGCGTGCCGGCGCAGTCGGATGCTGGCGGCTCGCCGGTCAGCGTCATCTCGGTGGGGGCCATTGACCAGGCCGATCCTGGCAACGATGACATTAGAGACTTCAGCAGCAACGGTCCCACCAATGATGGCCGCCTCAAGCCCGACGTTGCTGCCATTGACAATGTCATCATCACAGGAGCGGGAGGATTCGGCCGGCCGGAGCCACCATTTGCCCGGTTCCCGGGAACCTCAGCCGCTGCGCCCCACGGCGCCGGTGTGGCCGCCCTTCTGTTGGACGCCGCTCCCTGCTTGCTTGACGGCGCAGCGCGCGGACTTGCCCCGGTCGATGCCCGAACCACGCTCCGCAACCTGCTGACGAGCACCGCCATTGACTTGGGAGCCGCAGGGCCCGACAACGCCTTCGGGGCGGGTCGCCTCGACGCCCTCGCAGCCCATGCAGCTTCCGGGACTGTGTGTTTTCCGCGAAACCCCTTGCCGACGGCTAGAGGTCTCAATCCGCCGGGGGTCGTGCGAGGCAGCGCTGGCTTCACTCTGCGCGTGCAGGGGTCGAACTTTATCCCGACGTCGGTTGTGCACTGGAACGGCGCTCCTCGTTCTACGACCTTCATCAGGAGGACGGAGCTCGAGGCCTTCATTCCCAGCGGAGACGTCGCCACCACCGGAAGCGCGGTGGTGGCAGTGGTGAGCCCCGGTCCCGGCGGCGGCACCTCGAACCCGAAGACTTTTCCCATCCTCGCGACGCCCAACCCCCTGCCTTCCATCAGCTTTCTCTCCCCGAACAGTGCGACGGCCGGGGCACGCTCGGGACTTACGTTGATTGTCAACGGTGCCAACTTCGTTGCGCACTCGCAAGTGCGCTGGAACGGCAGTCCGCGGCCGACTACGCTGGTCGGTAACCAGTTGCATGCGACCATTGTCGCTCGCGACCTGGCCGCGGCAGGGACGGCGCAGGTAGCAGTCGTCACTCCTCAGCCGGGCGGCGGAACCTCCAGCACGTTGCCGTTCACAATCAATAACCCCGCCCCCGTAGTCACGTCACTTTTTCCTGGCACGATTGCTCGAAGCAGCCCCGACTTCACGCTGACAGTCGACGGTAGCGCTTTCGTGCCGGATTCAACGGTTCGCTTCAACGGCACTGACCTTGCCACGACCTTCGTGAGCAGTAGCCTCGTCCGGGCAGTCGTTCCCTCCACAATGATTGGCACAGCAGGGATTGCTGCTGTGACAGTTCTTACGACTGGGCCGGCCGGGGGTCTGTCGAATTCTTTGCCGTTCACCATCGACTCGAATCCCAACCCCACTCCTGCGATCACCTCCGTGTCTCCAAACATCGTTCCATCAGGACGAACAGGTTTACTTCTGACTGTCGACGGGAGCGGCTTTGTGCCCGGATCAGTCGTTCGGTGGGACGGCTCGGACCGTCCGACGACCTTCATCGCCAGCACGCGGTTGCTGGCGGTCATCCCAGACAGCGATGTGGCCAGCGCGGGGAATTTTCAGGTGACTGTATTCAGCCCCGGGCCGGGGGGCGGCCCATCGAACACTGCGACCGTAACCGTTACTCCTTAGGCATCGATTTGATCCGACGCTCATAGCGCTAGTTTCCTTTTGTCCCTCAGGGTGGCCTCCTGCGTACGCGGGGCTATGCTTGCCGCAAGGGTCAGGCGTGCGTGGCCTTGTGGGGGAGAGCCGCCTACTCCGGCTTGAGGTTGAGGGCGACGGA
>JBHHYR010000321.1:0-3546 GCA_046757585.1 Binatia bacterium
GTTTCACGGTGACACGCTTGGAGCGCTGTCAGTCGGCGGCAATCCGATATACCGCCGGCCGTTCGCACCGTTGTTGCCCGGCGTGACCCGGATTCCGTTCGACGATGCGTCAATGCTCGCCCGCATTGATCAGTCAGTGGCTGCAGTCATCGTTGAGCCAATACAAGCAGAAGGTGGCGTGCGCATCCCGAGCGCCACCTTCTTGCACGCGCTCCGTCGCCGCTGCGCGGATGCCGGGGCCTTGCTGATTGCGGATGAAGTGGTGACCGGCTTCGGGCGTACTGGAACGCTCTTCGCGTATCAGCACTGCAACGTTATGCCCGATGTCTTGGTGCTGGCGAAGGCCCTTGGTGGTGGCATGCCGCTCGGTGCTTTTCTCGGTCACCCTGACGTGATGCAGACCTTGTCACACGACCCGCCGCTGGCGCACGTCACGACCTTCGGCGGCCATCCGGTGTCGTGCGCAGCGGGGTTGGCGGCACTCGACGTCCTGTTGCGGGAAGACCTTCCCGCACGTGCGGTACGCCTGGGCCGGGCGTGGCTGGCGGACTTGCAGCCACTGGTCGGTACTGGGGCACTGCGTGCAGTGCGCGGCCTCGGTCTTCTGGTGGCCTTGGAGTTCGAGAGCGCTGACGCGACACGCCGCTTTGTGGCACGCTGCTTCGAGCGCGGACTAATCCTCAACTGGACCCTGCACTGCGATACGGTCGTCCGTTTGGCCCCACCGCTGACGATCACTTTTGACGAGATCGCCCGAGCAACGGCAATCATGGCTCAGGTCTTGGGCGGCCCCCGCTGAACCCCTCCACCTTCCGAAGCGCTCGTCGTAAGGATAGATACGGAAACGCGGCGCACCGTTTGCTTCGTCACGTGGGGTGCCTGTGCTATTTGCCATTTATGGTGCGCCGCGATCGTGTGGAAGTGTCCTGCAGAACGCTCATGACGCGTTGGCAACAGGGGAAGAACTGCACCGGTAAGGTTCTGTTGGAGTGTTCCGGGGGCTCTTGTCGCTGGCCCGCACGGGCCGCCGGCGGACAGCCGAAGTGAGAGCTATTGCGACGCTGGTACCCGTTGCCGTGCTTCCCTACATCCATCCTGTCACAGCTGCAGTTGCGGTTGCGTTGCTCGGCTATGTGGGTTCCTTGGCGCTGCGCGCGCGCAACGACAAGCGCCGTGCCCATGAGCTCTTCAGGCGGCACGCCCGGCTCGCACCGATCATGTACGCGCTGATATTAGTGACGTGGCTGAGCGGGCTGCTGTCCACTTGGTTGGTCCGACGAGACTTGGCAGTGGCCGCGAGCGCGCACTTCAGGATTGGGACAGTGTTGATCGTGGTTCTGTCGGGTGGGGCAGGCACGTCCCGCTGGATGGGTCGCAGCGCTGCACGTTTCCTGCACCCCTGGTTCGGTGGTGCTGCGATGCTTCTAGCCGCTGCGCAGGTGTTCTTCGGTCTCCAGATCACGCCGTAGTTGCCGCGCTTCCACGGAGAGTTCCGAACAACCTGTCGAGGAAATCTTCAGGCGCTGGACGAAGCTGTTACGGCAGAAGGGATTGAGACTTGGTGCACCTGGCGGCGTGGTGGTGATTTTCTTCTCCCCAGAGCCCGCCAGCACTCCCGCCCTTTTTGCCTTCGGCTGTGCCGGGGAAGGACGTCTGCGGTCGCTAGAAATGTGCCCACCACGGCGCGCGTTCCGGCGACACGCGCTCGATGAGAATGTTGCGGGCGCTGAGCAGGGTGCCGTCGACGCGGTGCAGCTCGGCGAGGTCGGTGTTGTACTGCGTCAGTGCCTGCACTTCGGCGAAGCGCGCCTGTGTGAGCTTGTCCTGGAAGTCCAGCAGGTCCTTGGTGGTTGCCAGGCCCACGTCGTAGCGTGCTTGCTGATTGCGCACGTTCTCCTCGGCGAGCTCGCGGGCAATGCGGGTTGCTTCGATGCTCTGCAGGTCGGTTCGGAGATTACTCACGGCCGTCTTCACCTCCAGGGTGACACCTTCTTCGAGCTTCCGCAGAGAGAGCCGTGACTGTTCAAGGTCGACGTTGGCGTTCGCGTAGGCCGCCTTTGCCTGCGCGTTGCCGATCGGAATTTCGATCTCTGCCGCTGCGGAGAAATTGTAGAAACGCCCGTCTACTAAGAGGTTGAGCGCACGGCCGAGGTCCCCTTTGAGTCCTGGGCTTGCCTGGATCGGGTTGTTGGGGTCCCCGAATGTAATCTGCGGAGTGCTACCGGCCAGACCGTTGACCCCGATGCTGCCGACGAAATTCACCCGTGGCAGCAACTGGTTCTCCGCGGCCTTGCGTTGCAGCCCCTTGCCATGGACGTCCAGGCGGGCCGCAATGAGTTCGGGCCGGCGCTCCAAGGCGCTCCGTAGGCTCCCCTTGAGGTCGATCTGGTAGGCAACCGCCGTCGGCTTATCCCGGGGCTCGATCAACGCGAGCGAACTGGCCCCGCGTTGCCGATAGTTAATGACCGCACGTAGGTTGTCTCTGGCGACGTCGCGCTGGTTGCGCGCCTGAATCAAATTGGCGTCGCGCCGTGCCACTTCGCTCTTGGCTTCGAGCACCGCCGTCCGTGGCAAGGCGCCAACCTTGAATTTTCCTTCGTTCTGGCGTTGCACCTCCTTGGCAAGTGCCAGCCCCTGCTCTTGGACGCGGACGTTTTCGATGGCCAACACCAAATCCCAGTATGCCCGTTCGACCTGGGAGACGATGTTGGCGATCTCTCCCCGGTATTGGTGGTACGCCTCCTGCTGGGTGTTCTGGGCCACCTCCACCAGCAACAATGAATACCGCCAGCCGAAGTCGCGCAGCAACGGTTGGTTGAGCGAGATGTTGGCGGTGGTTGTGTATCTGGGGACCAGCACGTTGGCGATGGAGGGGTTGGTCAGTAAACGGTTGCTGGTCCACTCGAGTGAGAGCTGCCCGCCGGAGAGCAGCGTCTTGCGAAGACCAGCGCTGGAGCTCAGGTTTTGGGTGAATAAGGTCTGCAACCCTGTCTGCGCGATCGTGGCCGTCAAGGGCGTGGTGGCAGGCGTGGTCTGCCGATCGCGGCTTACACTACCGAAGAAGACCGGATCAAAGACCGCGCGCGCCCGGCGCACCTCTGAACCCGCGCTGACCGGTCCCAAGCGCTGGATCTGCAGGTCGGTGTTGTTCTGCAGCGCGAGGCCAATGGCCTCCTGGAGGGTCAAGAAACGCACGGGACCTTCGTCGCCGAGCAGGCCGTAGTGCTCGGTCGACTGTTCGGCGGCGATAACGTCACTGCCGAGGCTGCCGCTCAGCTGATGTATCAGGGCGGCGGCGTAGTTGGGCACTTCGTCGAGAAGCTGCACGGAGTTGGGCGGGGGCGCGGTGGCCTCCGCCGGCGATCCGGGTGGCTGCTGCGCCACCACTGGAATGGCCAGCAGTAATCCTACGGTTGTGAGCAGCGTGTCCCGCACCTGCATGCCTGCCTCCTTACTCACTCGACGCGTCTCTAGCACGATGGGCGGGTGGTGGTCATGCCCGCGAGCGCCCGTTGGTCACAGGGGGCAGCCGCGCGGCCAGGTGAC
>JBHHYR010000322.1:0-3525 GCA_046757585.1 Binatia bacterium
CCGCTTTTGCGCCATTGCGATGTGTGAGTTCTGAAGCATTTGGCCAGCTTCACAGAAAGCTACGCATACTTCGGAGTTCGATAGCACCGAGCGCAGCGCACGTGCCGGGACACCGCCGACGGCGAACGCCGACACGACGACTCCCGTGTCAGCGACGACTCGCGGTCTGCGTTCCGCGCGCGGCGTGACGCTTCCTCCGAACCTTGCGAACCGCTGCCTCCATGTCCACCAGCGTCAACTCGGTGCCCTTGAAAGCCTCGCGTGCCACCCGCAGGGCGGCATCCAGCCGCTCTTGCGGTGAGAGAGCCGCGAGGATGCACTCGTCCGGGCGCACTTTCGCGCTGGCATTCTTCATGGCCCTAGAATGTACCCGGATCCCCCCTTTCCCGCCACTGCAGACGAAGTTCCGAACCGGTTCCGACCCCCGTCAAGGCTGATTTGGTGCCTCCTGAGGTGCGTTGGCCTCTCGAGTCAACAGGTGACGATCCATTCGCGGAGCCTCCGACGTGACGCCGCCATGGGTCGTCCCTGTCCCCGCTCCCACCGGTCGACAGTGGTCGGGTAAACCCCGATCCGAGCCGCCAGTGTCAGCCGCGACAGACCTATCCCGCGGCGCGCCTGACTGAGCGAGCTGGCGAATCCGTTCGGCGGTGCCCAGAGCGCGTAGTCGAGGAAATCATGGATCCGTGGGATCAGGTAGACCTTCGGAGCGGTGTCGTTGTTCTCCCATTGCCAGACGCTGGTGGTCGAGACGCCCAATCCTCGGGCAACCTCCTGCTGGAGCGTCCCCAGCTCTAGCCGTCTCTCCCACAGGTGGTCTCCCAGGGTCTTCAATCCCTCGGAAACGGCGTGACCTGGAGCTTTTCGCGCACTTATGGCGACCTCGCCACGTTCATGCACCGGCTGACGACAACGCATGTCAGGCGGTGGCATCTGCACCGCCACAGTGTCGGCAGTGGCCACCTGTACCAGGGCGCCTTCAAGTCGTTTCCGGGGCAGGCGGATGAGCATCTCTTGACAGTCTGTCGCTACGTCGAGCGGAATGCAGTTCGAGCGGGACTCGTGCCACACGTCGAGAGCTGGCCGTGGGGGGGGCAGTGCGTGGGTACGAACGAGCCGAGACCAACGCGCGGAGAAACCGCTACTGGCGGAGTGGCCGGTGGCACGTCCCGAAAACCGGACGACGCTCATCACCCAGCCCCTCACCGACGCCGAGATCGAGGCCTGTCGGCTGTCGGCCAAGAGGGACGTCCTTTCGGCACACCGTCGTGGCAGGCGCGCATCGTCCGCCGTCTGGGTCTTGAGGCCACCCTTCGTCCGCGCGTGGCCGCCCGCGGCGTCAATGAGCTTCGACAGCGGCCGACTGGGTCCACCCGAGCGGGGGAATTGGACGTATCCCCTTTTCTCGACTCCGTTCCCAACCATCGAAAATCCTCGATGGGAGTTCGTCAAGAAGAAGAAAAAGGGGACTGGCTACTTTTCAAGCATCAGTGCGTTTCCGAGCCGCGCAACTTCGCCAGGTTGAGGTAGGGTCGCTACCGAAAAAGTAGCCTGTCCCCTTTTCCAGGCTGCTCCGATACGCCGTTACGCGAGGAGCATACGCATGGGTTCAAGCGTGCGCTTGAACGGGTGAAGGACGAGACCAAGCTCTTCGAGGGTGACGGTGCCGAGCAGCGCCTCGTCACCGGGCTCGCCCAAGATGACCGGTGTGTGGCGATCGCCTTGGGGAAGACTGATGCGGCATTCGGAAACTGGACGGTCGACCGGTGTCCCGTCAGCCAGCGTGAAGGTCACGGTCCGCTTCGGGATGAGATCAAGGCTCTTCCAGACATCATGAGGCACGAGCGTGTAGACGGCTCCGCTATCGACGAGGAACCGCACGGTCGCTCGCTTGCTCGTGGGGCCAGTCAGCGTGCCGCCTGTGTATGTGATCCCCATTGCTTCACCTCCCTTCTCATTGCGCTTCACCTGCATCTGCGCCGGGTCGTTGCCGTTCCTGAGTAAGCTCAGCGACGTAGCCAAGTAATACGTCCTCCCTCGGTGCTCTCGCAAACTCGAAGGTGTTGCGCAACCGCCGGATGCGGAGATGTTCGCGTCACGACTCACATCGACGGGTCGCATCCCCCACTCCAAGACAGCACGGCGGATCACCGCTCTTTGCGCCCGGCCCCCCCGCGGCAGAACGCCGCAACCTCCGCGCGCCCCTTCGAAGCCATGCATTCCCTGCCCACCGCACCGCCGGCAACCTCGAACAGCTGCACACGCCGCATTGCTATTCATCTTTTCAGGGACGTTCCCTTGGCCGCTCATCTCCCCGCCGTCGCGTCAGGTGCGCCACTCGCCGCCGCGTCCACGGTTCACCGTCTGTGCCTGTCGGTGAGCGGTTTCTCATCGGGAAAACGGGATAGGTCTAATTTTGGCAGTTTCGCCGCGCCACGCCAGGCGACCCTCGCACTGCAGCCGCTTCGAACGCTCACCCGTTCGAACCCACAGTAGTCAGCGCCCGCCTCAAAGATCGTGCGTCGACCGTTGGCGCAGTTGAGGACAGGGAAGACAAGGTCGCCGGCAGCGATGCGGGCAGGCCGTGGCATCTGTCGTTGGGAATGGGACTTATCCCCCTTCCTTCCCCCGCGTGTCGGTTTGGTGGTCATGAGCTTTGCGGGAGGGATACTGCCAGCCTCGTTGCTGCCCCCTTGCCGACCGTTCCGGGCAAGCACGGTTGCGGATCCTGCGAGCTGTGAGCATAACCCTGGAGAGCGCATATGGATCTCACCGACCTGCAGAACCGACTCCGATCGGGGCAGCTTGACCTCCGCTTCACGGACCACGCGCTGGTCGAGGCTCGAAAGGACGGGCTCACGGCCAAGGACCTGGAAGATGCTGCGACACACGGGGAGATGATCGAAGACTACGGAGTACGTGCCCTGCTCTTGAACGTTACAGAGGAGGATGCGCTGCCCTGCCACATTGTGGTAGAGTATGATCCTACAGCGGGGGTTGAAGCGACGGTGGTAACTGCTTACCTGCCGGAGTCGAAGGAATGGCAGAAGGGTTGGAAAAGAAGAAAGCGCGGAAGACGATAAGACGTTGCCAGACGGGGTGCGGTGGCCGCACGCGCACGACGACGGTGACGCAGGTTTTCCGGCGGACCGCGAGCCCCGTCGAAGTCATCTTGGAGAACATCCCTGCTGAGGTGTGCACGGTATGCGGCCGCGTTTTTCTCTCGCGTCAGACCGCGCATCAGATCGATGATCTTCTCTTTCCATTTCACGGACGGCACGGTCAGATCCCGAAGCTCCCGCCTGCCCGCGTGATTGTCGATTTTCCTACCGCGAGCAAGAAGCGCGCAGCCTGATTAGTTCTTGGGACGGCAAGCACGGACAGGCAAGGGCCCGCTCGTCGTGATCCTTCGATAATTGTTCATGTTGAACCACGAGCGAATACGTCATTGATCTCTTCTCTCTTTGCAGAAGCACTGATCGGCGGTTTCGTTTCGTTGGTTTCGCTTTGGGGGGTTAAAGGGGC
>JBHHYR010000323.1:0-3522 GCA_046757585.1 Binatia bacterium
GGTCTCGCACGGCGTGCCGAAGTCGAGGTTCGGTGGTGTAGCAGCAGCCAGCTGCACGAGCGGTCCCTGGAACGAAAACGACCGCAGTCAGCGCGGCCGTGATGAGACGTCGGTTCATTGGTGACTCCTCCCTCTCAGTCCCTGGGCAGGGCTGAGCTTGTCAATTTGTTTGTACACCAGCCAGCGAGTCGCTCGCAAGAAAAAAAACTGCCCCCCTTCCTCAACCACACCGCGCACCGGCGATGCCGCGGGGCGACCCCGTCTTCCCAGATGTCGTACCGGGCGCGGCCACTCCAGCGTCTACGCCGTATGCCATTTCGGCCCCGAATGGTGTACGGTGTGGGGTGAGGGTTCAGCAGGAGACACCCTATGCCAAGAGGTAGCTGGCATGATACTGCGCGGCGTCTACGGTCCGCCATGGACGCCACCATCGCCTTCGGCGCCGTAGCGGCAGCCGTGTTGGCGGTCGGCATCGTGGTTGGGCTCTTCGTATGGGTGGGGTCGCTCCCGCAACCTGCAGTTCAACGCAGTGCGCTGCCGGCACCCGTGGCACGGCACCCAGTGCCCGCCGCTTCGCGCGCCGCGCCGACCCAGTCGCGTCGGCCTGCAGTTGCCGGGCCCGCGCGGCATGCGGCACCCCGAAGGGCCGTGCCCACGATGGCACCGACCCCCGCTGTCGCACGAGCGGCAACCCATGCACCCACCGGTGATGCAGCGACCAACCGCGCGATTGGTGAGGCCCTATTGCGTCTAGGTCGCGATCCGGAGCTACGACGGAGGCTGGGCATCGATTTCCCCCCGTGACGCTCGCACCTGCGCGGAAATGACAGGCAGGCCATCTGCTGACCGGCCCCGCTTGGCGACGGCGTGTGGTTCGGACGAGTTTCCGAACGCCCCGCGACCGAAACAGGCCCAAGCGGAGAGGTCGCAGCGTTATCCTGGCCGGAGCCGGGTTGACGTTCCTGCGGCACTTGTGAAAACGTAGCGGCGTCGCGTGTTGGGATCCTCGAAGGAGGCCGTATGAGTGACACGAAAGACTTCGGGTTGGTGCTGGTCACCGGCACCGTGCTCCTCTGTGGGCTGGGCTTCCTGGCGCAGTGCCGGTCTGGATCCGAGGGAGGTAGCGGCACTCAGGCACGTTCCACGCTCACACCGGCCGGCGTGCAAAAGAAACAGGCTGAGACAGGCCGCCAGCCCCAGTCGGTGCGCAACATGGGCGCAGAGGAAGAGAACGAAGAGGCCGAGAAAATCAAGAAGATCGGCCGGGCCTTGCAGACCATCGGAGCCAACCCAGAGCTCCGACGGACGTATGGGTTCCCGAAATAGCCTGGGAGGAAACACACATGCAGTCGTCTCGTGTTGCTGTGAGTGTCGCGCTGCTGCTTGCCGCCACAGGGCTGGCGCTGGCGCAAGCACCGACGCCAACGTCGACCCCGGTGGATAGCAACATCGCCGTCAGTAGCTTTGCGCAGAGTCGGGGCCAGGACTTGAACGGTACGCCTTGTTCCACACGCGGCGACACCGGGTGCGGCGGCTGCTACCCGAACGGTGTTCCTCCCAGCGACCCACTCGCAGCGCAGCTGGGCTTGTTGGATACCGTGAACCCGGAGTGGCAGGCCATTCGCCCAATGATTCCGGGCGCCGATGCGTCGCTGCCGCCTGTCGCCGTGCCCGTGGAAATTACCGGCACGGTTGGGCTGAGCAAGAGCCCGGGAGATGATTTCCCGGCGAGCCACCTGAGCCCGGATTACAACGCCGAAATCATTCCCGACGACAATGGCCTCCTCGCCACTGGCAACGGGAATCAGCGAGTGGAATTCGAATGGGAGGCGGACAAATTTCCGCTCTTCGCTTGGGCCGGTGAAGGCGATCGCATCATTGCTTTAGGCCGCTGGATATTCGATTGTGGGCACCCGGACCCTGGTCCGCAAGGCAGGTGTTCCGGCGACCCGACAGCGGTGTGTAACATCGATGCCGATTGCGCTTCCGGCACGTGTTCAGCGCCGGCCCCCAATTTCAACTACCAGTCGGAAATGCATCCGCCACAAGCGGTGGTCGTCCTCCGCAACAAGAGCATCGGCCGGCGTCCGGCCACGCGCGCCGACGTGTACATCAGCGGTGATGCCGGTGGTGCCGGTGACCGCTGCACCGTCACCCACCTTGCGGACCCCCTTGACGTACTCTTCACCAAGGAATGCTTCCTGAACCATTGCTCAACCACCGTGGCCCGGTCCTGCCTGGTCGACGCGGACTGCGCCAAGAAGGAGACATGTATACGCCTTGATCCTAGTCAACAGCTGGCCAACGTCAATGCGAGTGACTTCGAGTTCGACATGCCGCTGCCCGCGCAACCGCCGGGTGCAACGAAGGTGAAGATCAAAGCCAAGAAGATCAGGATCAAAGGCGTCAAGGGCTCACAGATGCCCAAGCCGACTTTCCAGGTCACGCTCAGCCCGACACCGAACGTCCACGTGACAGTCCCGATGACGGTGCCCGTCAAAGGACAGCTGCCAAGTGTGTTTGCCGAATCGATCAGCGCTGCGTGGAAGGGGGACAAGGTGAAGCTGAAGAAGGTTCAGGTCCGGTTTACCAGCCTCACCATCAACAACCCGGTCAAGGACAGCACGCCGGCGATTTCGCGGCAGTGTACCGATCCCGCGGGCGGCCTGACGGGCACAGCGTGCACCGACGATACCACGTGTCCCACCGGATCCTGCGCGGCCAGCGCCAAGCCGTGCCACGTCAATGCGGATTGTAAGCCCACGGACTTCTGCACCGGTGGAAGCCGCTGTATCGGGGGCATCACCCCCGGCTGGCGGGCCTGGGCAGAGGTCAATGGGGATTGGGTGCAATTTCAGAATCTCGCCTCGGTGGGCGCCGAGGCCCCTTTTCTCGCACCACCCTATGTGCAACCGAGCACTCCACTGACAATCAAGGAGAAGTACAGGTTCAATGAATTCGTTCCGGAGGATGGTTCGATCCACATCAAGGCCAGCGGACGCAGCCTGAGCTGCATCAATACCGCCCTCTTTTTCGGGGAGAACCTGAAAGTCAATCTCCAGCGTCTCGGGCTGGACGCAGGCGCCGCGTGCTTGCTGGCCGCCAGTAGGGACCCAGGAACGGTGGACATTACCTATACCGGCCCTGATTTCACCACACCCACCGGCACCGCCACGACATGCACGGTGAACGGCAAGCGAATGACATGCAGCGCGACCTCGGAGGGCGGCGATGGCGGCACCTGTTCCGTCACATCCGACCGCCTGTGCGTTACCGACGCGGATTGTCCAGCGGGTGAAACGTGCAACGTCACCAGCGGCGCCTTCACCCTGCAGTACACGATGCTGGTCAAATAGGGCTCCCCTCCCACAACGAGCCTCTCCCCCTGGACATAGGGAGAATAGTCCTTTGGGATGGAGGAATTTCCGCACGTGGCGGGTCAGCTATTTTCTACTTGACAATCCTGTAAGCGGCGAGCGACACTGCTCGTAAGCAGAGAACGTACCGCCTACCTCCGTATCC
>JBHHYR010000324.1:0-3519 GCA_046757585.1 Binatia bacterium
GTTGCCGGAGAGATTGCTCGGCGCTGCACGAAAAACCCGGGAACGCGGCGTCGGCTGGCTTGGCCGACGGCTCGAGCAGGAGTTTCGAACGCCGAGCACCGGTCCCGGAAAGGCGCTGCGTCAAGGGCTGGTCATGGCCGAGGGCGCCGCCGCCGCCACTTTGCGGGCCGGCCTGCCCCTGCCGGCGCTGACGCGCTCCGGGCGCAAGCGCATGTTGTATTTCTTCTACGACCTCGACGTTTGTCCGGTTACCTACGACATCGCCTCGTATCTTGCGGTGGCGGAGCTCGAACGGCGCCGACGGGGCCTGAGGTCGTTGCACGTCGTCGTCGTGCCCGGCCGCCGACTGGTGGAGGAAGAGGACGACTACCAGGCGGTCATCGGTCCGGCGGCGCGGCGCGTGCGGCTGTCCAACATGGTGCCGCCCATCCTGGGATTGCTGCCCGCCTGCACCGGGTATACCGTCTGCTCCTCCCGCGGCCAGGCGGCGGCCCTGCGGCTCCTGTTCGCACGGCATATCTTTCCGCGGGGCTACAGCCCGGCCTTCCCGGTTTATCCGGACGGCCGCGAGGTGCGCGAGCGGGCGCGTCAGGGCGCGTCCGTTTTTCCCATGTTCCGCGCAGGAGACGAGGCGCTTCGAGCCGTGAAGGGTTTCCTCGAGCCACGGGCGCGCGGCCGGCGGGTCGTCGCAATCACCCTGCGCGAATACGGCTACATGCCGGCGCGCAACAGCGATTTGGCGAGCTGGACCGAGTTTGCCGACGGCCTCGACCCCGATCGCTATACCGTGGTCTTCGTCCGCGACACCAGCCGGGCGTTGGAGCCGGCGCCGAGCGAATTGCGGCGCCACATTCTGTTCGACGCGGCAAGCTGGAACGTGGGCCTGCGCATGGCGCTCTACGAGCTGGCGTACCTCAACCTGGCGATCATGCACGGGCCGATGGAGCTGTGCTGGTATAACGAGGCCTGCCGGTACCTGCTCTTCATCGGGCTCGGCACCGCGCCGCAGACGATGCGCGAAGCGCTCATCCGCAGCGGCTTCGACATTGGCCGCTCCCTGCCTTTCGCGCGTGACTATCAGAGGTGGATCTGGGAGTCCGACGACTTGCCCGTCATTCGCCGCGAGTTCGCGGCGATGGAGCGGCTGCTCGACAGTTTTGCGCCGGCGCCGCACTGCACGGGCGCGGGCACGGCGGTCTGATCCTGATGCCGCAGCCGAGTTGTCGATTCGTAGTTACTTGACCGTCGGACATGTACCATGAGTCTCTATTTCCGCGCGAACATGCGTGAGGCGATCAGCGATCTCGCGGGCGGCTTCGCCAATTGGCGCGTGTGGTACCTGCTGGGTCTCAACGAGGTTCGGCACCGCTATCGGCGTTCCACCATCGGGCCGTTCTGGCTCACGCTAAGCATGGGTGTGCAGGCCACGGTGATGGGCGTGCTTTTCGGCTTCCTGTTCCAGCAGAACCTGGACCGCTTTCTGCCGTTCCTGTGCATCAGCCTCGTGCTGTGGAACTTCATCCAATCCGTCGTCAGCGACGGCGCGATGTCTTTCATCGGTGCAAGCGGCCTCATCATGCAGGTAAAGCGGCCGCTCTGCGTCCACGTCTTCCAGGTCGTCTGGCGCAACGTGATCATCCTGGGGCACACGGTCGTCATATTCTTCTTGGTCGCCGTCATCTTCAGCGTCTATCCCACCTGGTCCTACATCCTCGCGCTTCCCGGCTTGGCCCTCATGTTGCTGAACGTATCCTGGACCGCGCTGGCGGCCGCCATCTTGTCGGCTCGTTTCAGGGACGTTCCGATGATCATTCAGAATGCCTTCACCGTCCTGTTCTGGCTGACGCCGGTGCTCTACCTGCCCTCACAGATGAAGGGGAAAATGCAGATCGTCGTGCAGGTCAACCCGCTCGCTCATATCCTGGAGGTCGTGCGCGCGCCGCTTCTGCAGGGCGTGCCTACGACGACCAACTGGCTGGTCGCCGCCGGCGTGGCACTGGTCGGCTGGGCGTTGGTCCTGCTCCTGTTCGCACGGACGCGCTCGCGCGTGCCGCACTGGCTGTAGGTCGGAGGGCCCCCGGTATGGACCGGATCGTCGCCGAGAACGTCAGCGTCGAATTCCCCATTTACGATACGACCGGGCGGTCGCTGCGCCATGCTCTCGGCCTTGGTCGGTTGGCCGGCGCGATCAAGAATACGGCCAATGTCGGGGGTGCGATCGGGGAACACCGGGGCCACCTCGTCGTGCGCGCGCTTGACGACGTAACATTCAGCTTCCAAGACGGCGACCGGATCGGGCTCATCGGCCACAACGGCTGCGGCAAGACCACGTTGCTGAGGGTTCTGGCGGGAATTTACGAGCCTACCGACGGGCGCATGGCCGTTCTCGGCCGGATCATGCCCCTGTTCAATCTCACGGAGGGCATGACCCCCGACGCCACGGGCAGGGAGCTGATCTACGTGCGCGGCATCCTGCTCGATCTCACCCCGGAGCAGATCGGCGAGATTACCCCCGAGATCATCGAATTCTGCGAACTCGGCCACTACATCAACATGCCGCTGCGGACCTACTCGACTGGCATGCTGGTCCGGCTGGCCTTCGCCATCACGACCGCCGTGTCGGCCGAGATCCTGTTGTTCGACGAGCTGATCGGTGCGGGTGACGCCCATTTCGTAGACCGCGCCCAAAAGCGCCTGCGCGAGTTCGTCGAACGCTCCAGTCTCATGGTCGTCGCCACGCATAGCCGCGATATCCTCTACAAGTGGTGCACCCGGGCGATTCTTCTGGAGCATGGCAAGCTGATCGAGTTCGGCCCGGTCGACCGGGTGCTGGCTACGTACGACAGAATCCGCGCCAACCAATGACCGACGACGCCGTGATCAGGCCCGCCTATCTCCAACCGGTGGGGCGGCTGAAACCCGCGAACGCGGCCGCCGCTCTCATCGTCGAGGAACGTGGCCTGTACCTCATGCAGTTGCGCGACGCCGATCCCGGCATCTTTTTTCCGGGCCATTGGGGCTGCTTCGGCGGCGCGATCGAGCCGGACGAGACTTACGAGGAGGCGCTGAACCGGGAGCTGTGGGAGGAGCTGAAGCTGGACGTCTCGGCGTTGTCGGTATTTCCGTTCACCCGCTTCACGTTCGACTTCGGCTTCGCCGACGGAGGAATCATCGATCGCTGGTACTTCGTCGTGCCAATCGACTCGGCACGCGTGAGCCGGCTCGCGCTCGGCGAGGGGCGGGCGATGCGTCTGTTCGAAGGGCCCGACCTGCTGTCACGCCCGATGGTCCCCTACGACCGCTTCGCGCTGTGGATGCACTGCTACCGCCGCGAGCTGTCGGGCGAGGTCGAGTAATACCAAATCTCGGTGATAATGACTCTTTTGATGGCGATCCAAGGGCCGCCTGGGCAGGCGCGGCGCCCCGCGGCGATTTGGGCGATGCCGGAGCATCGGGCAAGCGCCGCAACGCCCCCAGGGGGCCCTTGGGCGCCACCGAAGGCCGCGTTCTTTGACCCGC
>JBHHYR010000325.1:0-3508 GCA_046757585.1 Binatia bacterium
CGAGTAAAAGTCCTTACTCAGTCCTCAGCCCTTTGAACTTTGAACCTTGAACGTTGAACTCAGCGTTCAGTACTGATCCTTAGCGGCTTGGCGCGCCTGCCTCTTTTAATGCGCATCTTGCAGGTGGCGAAGTTCTACCACCCGTTCAAAGGCGGGATGGAAACCGTGCTCAAGCTGCTGAGCGAAGGGCTGCGCGGCTTGGGGCACGAGGTCACTTGCCTGGTTGCCAATAGCAGCCGGCGAACCGTCAAGGAACACGTCGACGGGGTCCGGGTTGTACGGGCAGCGAGCTTCGGGGTCGTCCGCTCCGTTTCCGTCTCTCCGACGTTCTTCTCCGCCTTCCGCGCTCTCGTGCGCGAGGCTGACATCATTCACATCCATGAACAGAACCCACTCGCGGACCTCGCGGCGCTCGTGGCGCCCCGGACGGTGCCGCTGGTTGTCACCTGCCATAGCGCAATCGTCCGCCAGCGCCTGGGCCGGATCATCTGGCAGCCCGTGCTGGTACGCGTGCAGCGGCATGCGCACCGCGTGATCGTCACCTCTCCACCCATGACCCACACCGTTGTCGCCACCGCTGCGCGGCCACCGGCCGTCATTCCATTTGGGATCGATCTCTCAACCATCGAGGCGCCGGACGGTGCCCGGGCCGCCGGCAGCGACGAACCGCTCTTGCTCTCCGTCGGCCGCCTCGTCGGCTACAAAGGCTTGGAGTACCTCATCGCCGCCCTGGCGGACGTGCCGGATGCGCGCCTCGTGCTGGTAGGAAACGGGCCACTGCAGTCGCGGCTCCATGAGCAGGCGGTCGCGCGCCACGTGGAGAACAGGGTGGAGTTCGCCGGCGAAGTGTCGGACACCCGGCTCGCTGCGCTCTACCGCCGCTGTACGGTGTTCGTTCTGCCGTCGGTATCGCCGGCAGAAGCCTTCGGCATGGTGCAGCTGGAAGCCATGGCGTACGGCAAGCCGGTGGTGAGCACCGCACTGCCGACCGGGGTGCCATGGGTAAACCGCGACGGCGAGACCGGCCTCATTGTGCCGCCGCGGTCGCCGCAGGCGTTGGCTCAGGCGCTCAACACCTTGCTCGCCAGTCCGGCGCTGCGACAGCGCATGGGCGCCGCCGGACGCCGGCGCGTGCACGAAACGTTCACCGCCGAGCACATGGTGCGCTGCTACGCCGGCATCTATGCGCAGGCCGTATCCGCAGTTGGGGCGCCAGCGGCCAAGAATCAATGAGCAAGCACGGCGCCGACGGAGCGGCGCCCGCCAGCGTGGATCGGGGCGGGGAACCTCGCGGACTACGTCGCTAGCAGTCCGTTGAAAAACAGGCACCGTAGCGAGGGTAAGCGATTTTGCGTCAGATCAAGGCGCCGAACCGGAGGCAAATCGGGTGATTTTGTTGAGGATTCGGCAACGCAGAGCTGGCGGAAAATAGCCACCCGCAGTAGGGGCCCTGTTTTTCAACGGGCTGCTAGCTCCTGACCTCTGCGCTCTTTGCGGCTTGGCGCGAGGAATCCCCTGCTGGGATATTCCATGCTCAGAACTCATGAGAAGGAGTGTACGACACTATGCCCACACGAGCGTTGATCACAGGCATTACTGGACAGGACGGCAGCTATCTCGCCGAGCATTTGCTCAGTCTCGGCTATGAGGTGCACGGGCTGGTGCGGCGGGTAGCGATGGAACGGTCCGAGCAGCGGCTGGGGCGGATTGTCCACTTACTGGACCGCGTCGTGCTGCATGCCGGCACGCTGGATAGCTACGCCAGCGTCTTCCATGTCGTGGCGCAGGAGCGCTTCGACGAGTGCTACCATCTCGCCGCCCAGAGCTTCGTCGCCGAGAGCTTCGAGGACGCGTTCTCGACCATGAACACGAACATCAACGGCACGCACTACGTGCTCGAGGCGTTGCGTGCGCTCGTTCCACGCTGCCGGGTCTACTTTGCCGGCTCCAGTGAGATGTTCGGCAAGGTGCGCGAAACACCGCAGCGGGAGACGACGCCGTTCCATCCGCGCAGCCCGTACGCCATCAGCAAGGTCGCCGGCTTCGATCTGACGCGCAACTACCGCGAGGCCTACGGCATGTATTGCTGCAGCGGCATCTTGTTCAACCACGAAAGCCCGCGCCGCGGACAGCAGTTCGTGACCCGCAAGATCACCGCCACCGCGGCACGCATCAAGCTGGGGCTGACGCGCGAGCTGCGCCTGGGCAACTTGCAGGCCAAGCGCGATTGGGGCCACGCCGCGGATTACGTGCGTGCCATGCACCTCATGCTGCAGCAGCCCGAGCCGGATGATTACGTCGTCGCCGCAGGCGAGAGCCATACGGTGCGCGAGTTCTGTGCGGCCGCCTTCGCGGAAGTCGGCTTGGACTATCAGGAGTTCGTCAGCGTGGACGAGCGCTTCTACCGGCCTGCCGAGGTCCAGTGCCTCACCGGTGATGCCGGGAAGGCCCGGCACGTGTTGGGCTGGCAGCCGACGCACACTTTTCGCGACTTGGTGGCGGAAATGGTGCAGGCGGACCTGGAAGCATTGCACAGACGCCACGCATCGCACCAGGCGGCTGGGGTGTACGACGCCGAGCCGGGCCGCCGGCAGGCCGTACTGCAATAAGGAGGATCCCTCGCGCCAAGACGCCAAGGCGCCAAGAATGAGTGCGGAGTGCTGACCGCGGAGCCCCCCGCCCCACCGCGGCGCCGACGGAGCGGCGCCCTCCAACTTTGCGCTCTTTGCGGCTTGGCGCGAGGAAAATTCCTTACTTCAGAACCAAGCCGTCGGCCCTTTGAACCCGGATGCTGAAATACGCCCTTCTTAGTGGGACCGCAGCGATCCTTGGGTTGCTGCTGACGCCCGTAGTGCGTTATCTCGCACGCCGGCTCGGCGCGGTCGATGAACCGGGCGGGCGCCATGTGCACCAGCACCGCATTCCTCGCCTGGGTGGTCTCGCGCTGCTCGCGGCCTTCCTGGGCACCGTGGGTGCGGGCTGGGTGGTCGATGCGTGGCTCACGGACGTGTTCTTCGGCTATGGTTGGGGCCTGCGGTGGCTACTGGCCGGAACGGTCGTGGTCACGGCTGTCGGGGTCGCCGACGACATCTGGAGCCTGGGGCCGGTTCCCAAGCTGTGCTTTCAAGTCCTTGCAGGCGTCCTGGCATTGCTCGGAGGCTATGGCATCAGCGCCGTGACCAACCCGTTTACCGGTGGCCTCGTCGATCTGGGTTGGTTTGCGATTCCGGTGACCCTCCTCTGGGTGGTGGGCATCACCAATGCCTTTAATCTGATCGACGGCTTGGACGGCCTTGCAGCCGGCGTAGCGCTGATTGTCTCGACCACGCTGCTCCTGGTGTCGGTGGCGGCCGGGCGGGTCGACGCGGCGCTGTTATCCGCGACCCTGGCCGGTGCCGTGGCGGGTTTTCTCTATTACAATTTTGGTCCGGCGTCGATATTCCTCGGCGACTCGGGCCGCCTGCTGCTCGGCGGCGATCGCGGCCTCTATCGCTTCGACCCGGCGACG
>JBHHYR010000326.1:0-3468 GCA_046757585.1 Binatia bacterium
AAGGTGCGGACACTCCTGGGGCTGGCGGCCACTGTGTGGAAAGAGGATTCAGGATCGCGGCAGGGTTGAACCCACAACCTCGCGTATTGCCACTGGTCGCTCTGGTCGGTGGTGTGGTCTGGGCTCATCGCCACTTCGATCTCAGGCGTGGTAACCACCTGGGCGGACGGACATTTTGACTGAGCAATGAACCGCGGGTAAAATTACTGAGCGGCGACAACATGCATGGAAGTTATTTATTGACGGACCCTATATCGCTGGTAAACGTGTAACAGAGAACAGATAGCGTTTGTGATTGAAGGGGAAGCTGTCAGATGCCATGCGGGCTCCGCTCGCGTACACGGTTGCATCTGCTGCTGTGCATCATCGGGGCGTTCGTGCCGCTTGCCGACGGCACCGCTCGGGCACAGTGCACGCCGATTGCCGCAACCCGGCTTGTCATCCGCTCGAGTGAGGACGACAGCAAGGATCGCATCAAATGGGTGTCACAAGACCCAGCGGTATCTTTCCTCATCAATGACCCGACCCATAACGACACAACCATCGAACTGCGCGACCAGGATGGCGTGGTGCTCACCGCTGCGACGAGCGCCGCGTCGGCAGCCGCGTGGAAATCGTCGGGTAATCCTGTCAGGCTCTGGAGGTACAACGGGAGCCAGGATCCCACGAACACCGATGGCATCATCCGCATCACCAGCAAGGCCAACCGGGTCTTCTTCAAGGGCAGAGGCGTGGATCTCTCCGAGATTCGGGCCCCGCTCGCCTACCCGCTAACCGGGTATCGAGACGATCACCGACCGCAGCTTCGGGTGGATCGCCGCCAATGACCCGGACGGAACTGTCCATCTCCTCATGGCGCAGTTCGACAGCACGGCTCAGGATCACTTCAAGCGCGTCTTTGGGGCGGCCGGCTACGATAGCGCGCTGCTCGTCCCCGCGTGCAACTGCCAGACGGCGGGCACGCCCGCCCAACAGAAGCAGTGCGTAGACGACGCGCTTACGCACGCCGTCGGGCAGCCCGACCCTGCAGGGAGCCTCGCCGCCGATTGCCCGGGGCTTACCCCGCCGCAGGTGACTGCCGCGCTGGCCGCTTGGGACGCCCAGCTTGCACGCCAGCCGCTCGAAGGGACGCCGATGACCGTGGCACTGGCGATCCAGGGCCTGCGGTGCCGTTCAGCTTACACAGTCGACATTCACACCATTGATGCAGACACGAGCACAAGCGCGATATGGCGTGATGAGCCGAATCCGCCCGACAGCAATGCTCCCGAATGGTCCGGCGATGGAAGTCAAATCGTATTCTGGTCGGGGTTCGAAAGTCGATTTGGAGAGGTTTGGGTGATGAACGCCGACGGCACGAACCGGCAGCAACTCACCAACACGACCGATCCAATGAACAGTGACAACCCAGCCTGGTCTCCGGATGGAACGAAGATCGTCTTTGATTCCAACAGAAGCGGACCTGGGACCGTCGGAATCTGGCTGATGGACGCCGACGGCGCCAACCCACACCTGCTAACCTCTGGATCGGGTCAGACGTCATGGCAGCCGGTTGTCGGGCCGTCCAACGAGCCGTTTCCGGACGTCGTCGGTGTCCCTGCGCGTTCCCTCGTCATGAAGGATGATTCCCAAGGAGGGATGGCTACCAAGCGGAGGTTCCGCCTCAGGGTCCGAACGATGCAGGAGCAGATGGAACGCCGCGTCGTACCACCCGCCCGCGGCAGTGCGGGCGATCCGCGAGTGAACGGAGCGGTCCTCACGGTGTACAACTCGGCTGGCAGCAGCGAGGCGGTGACTGTGGCGCTACCGCCAGCAGCCTGGCAGGCCTTGGGCACGGAGAGTAACCCTCGCGGCTACCGGTTTCGAGACCAGAGCCGCACAGGGCCGGTGCAGCGGGTAGTGGTTAAGCCCGACATCATTCGGATCACTGCCGGGAAGGCCAACTGGTCGTACACCCTCGACGAGCCCACGCAGGGACGCATTGCCGTTCGGCTGCGGCTCGGGACGGCTCTCGAGTGGTGTACCGACGTACCGGCGGGCGCGAACTCGGCGAGCGATCGTGTGGACTTCTTCAGAGGCAAGCGTAAGACCCCAGCACCCGCAGCGTGCCCGCCGGTACCGGCCGGGGTGTAGTCGACGGCGCTGCATCCGGGGCCGTGCCGGCAGGAATCGATCAGTAGCTGGCGTGCGAGACGCCAGGGGGAGACAGTGGTGAGCAATGTCAGACGGAACAGGGGCAGTACGAATTGCGAAGAGGGGCGTATGCACCTAAAGGAGGAGAATATGAACGACGCAACGACAGTGGAGGTGAAACGTTTGCTGAAGGCCTATCGCAAGGGCCTGATCAGCGAGGAGCTGTTCGCCGACCAGATGGCAGAGATCTACGGGAACGGGAACGACAAGACGTACACCTATAATGGCCGCGCCTACTCCAGCGAGCGCAAGATGGTGCTCAGTGTGCTGGACGGTTTTCGTGCCGCCGAAGCGTTCGGGGCCGAGTCACTGCAAGTATGGATCGCGTGCTGCCAGGTCGCGTGCCTGCGCGGGGGCTTGCGCACCATCTGTCACCGCGAAGCGTACCACGCTCGCCTGCTGGAAGAGCGGTTGAAGGAACTCGGCGGCGAATGCCGGGCGCAGATTCCGGAGCCGCTCCGGCACGAAGCACTCACGGGGCTGGCATCACGTGAGGTCACCGACGTGCTGAAGTTGCAGGGTGTGCTCGCGCGCACCGCAGGGATCCAAGACGCCACCGCGGCGCTGCGCGCGGCTGTCGACCAGATCGAAGAGGACCAGGAAACCAAACACATCCTGCTGACCATCCTCGACGACGAAGCGGCAAGCACCCGCTGGCTGCGGGAAACGTGTACGCAGCTGAGCGAGAGCAGTCAGACAGCCGCGCAACTCGGCGCCCCGTAAGCACCGGCAGCGAGCCGGAGCACGCGGTTGCGCGTAACGCGGCCCGCGTCAGCTCGATAGTAGCGCGGCGCGTCTCACGCGCGCGCTGCGCGCTACCCCCAATTGCCTCGGCGGCCACGATGTCTCTGGGGGCCGTGGACTTTCCGTTTGACCCACGAACCAACTTTCATATACTTTCGTTATCCTTCATGAGACATGACTGAACTTTCTTCATAGGTGCAAGGCAGAAGCGGAGATGGCGTGAAGATCAGACCATGTTCTTTCTGAACGTCCGCGAGGAGGCCGTGCCGGCGTGAAGGAAGAAGCCCGAAAGACTGCTGGAAAAGGCGGAACACGCCCTCCACGCGGTCGAAAAGCTGATGGCCGCGGGCGATGCCGAGTTTACCGCTGGCCGCCATGCTCCACACGGCCCAGGCCCTGGTTCGCGAGAAGGGCCTCCAGTACCGCAAGCATGCCGCCGCCCACAGCACCTTCGGCGAGCACCTTGCCAAGACGGCTCTGTTGGATCCGAAATGCCACCGGTGGCTGCTCGACGCCTTCGATGCCCGACTG
>JBHHYR010000327.1:0-3459 GCA_046757585.1 Binatia bacterium
ATGAAGTACGGACCGTAAGCCGGCACGTCGCTGATGGTGTAGTCACCGCTCGCGTCAGTTGTCGCCGAGCGTGAGCTGCCGGCAAGCGTCACGGTGGCGCCCGCGACAGGCGTCCCAGCGGTGTCGATCACCTTGCCGTGCAACGTCGTCAGGGCACCCGTGGCCAACGACAGCTGAAAATTCGCGGTAGTGGTGAGACCGGCTGCAACACCGATATCGTCCAGCACGGCGGCGTTGTACTCCGGTAGCGTCGCCCGAACGGCATAGACGCCGATGGTGACGTCAGAAAGGGTATAGGCGCCAGTTGCGTCGCTTGTCGCGGTACCCGACGCCGGTTCGGTCGCGAGCGTAACGCCCTGCAGTGGAGCCCCGGCCGCATCGATCACCTGGCCGGTGATGGTTCCCGTTGAGATACCGCTCGGGCCTTGAGGGCCCTGCGGGCCTGGCTCCCCTGCGGGTCCCGGTTCCCCTTGCGGGCCTTGAGGTCCTGGCTCGCCTTGGGATCCTTGCACTCCAGGAGGACCGGCCGGGCCGGTGCTGCCATCGTCGCCACACCCAGCCAGCGCCAACGCCGCCGCGAGAAATCCCGCCGCCAGCAGGCGGCATACGGTCGAGGTTCTTGCCATGCGTGTTTCCTCCTTATTCTTCGTCGCAATGCAATCCCGGCGGTCTCGCGGGGACCGCTTTGTCACGTCGTGCGGTCTCCCGGGGTTCTCCACCCGCCTGCCACGCATGGCGTCGCAACTTCCGCACCGTTCATCACGCCTAAGGTCTCGCGCGGCCTATGCTGGCAAGCGACCGAGCGGATGTGGAAAAACACACAACGACTGGGCGATTGTACTCAATTAGCAGGACTAACTTTCCGCATACGCATGCGTCCCCGTTGACATCCGGGCGCTTCGTGCTGTTGGGCTTCTACCGTCACCCAACCCCCTTCTTCGACAGGAGGGGGAAGCTCGCCGATTCGAACGACGCAGGCGCCCTCCAACGCATAGCGGGAACCTTCGGGGAATACGTGACCGTTATTGGCAGAGAGGGCACTGCCGGTTGAGCGGGTGAGCTTCCCCCTTTGACAAAGGGGGATTGAGGGGGATTTGCTTCGCTCCGTCCCTGGCCGGGAACCCTCGCGCGGCGAGCGATGAACCGCTGTGGCGGGAGAAAATCCCCCCTGGCCCCCCTTTTCAAAGGGGCGAACTCCGCAGTGTCCAGAGCCACGAAATGTATGACATGACCAGTTTGACGAAGGGGGAAGCAGCGATCACGCGGCGAAGCAGGGCCGGCGGTACCGTCGGAGCGAGGTTAGTGTGCGGCCTGTACTTGCGGACGCAGCGACATGCCTGGCAACGGTATTTCGCGCACTGGAGCGAAGGACCGGCGATGGATCGGGCAAGGGCCGTAGCGGTCGATGGCGGTCAGGTGCTCGGGGGTGCCGTAACCCATGTTCCGGCAGAATCCATACCACGGGTACAGCGCGTCGAGCTGGCCCATCATCCGGTCGCGTGCAACCTTCGCGACGATCGATGCGGCAGCAACGGAATAGCTCCGGCGGTCGCCGGCGATCAACGATGTCTGCGGGATCGACAGGCCAGGAACATGGCGTGCATCGACGATCACGTGCTCGGGCCTGATCGGCAGGGCCAGCACGGCGCGGCGCATTGCTTCGAGCGCGGCACGGTAGATGTTGAGGCGATCGATGTCCGTGACCCCGACCACACCCACGCCAAGCCCGAGCGCCCCCTCCCGGATTCTGGCGGCCAGTTCTTCGCGCCGGGCGGCGGGCACCCGTTTGGAATCGTCAACGCCGCGGAGCCGGAAGCCGTCGGGCAGGATGACAGCAGCAGCCACGACCGGGCCCGCGAGAGGGCCGACGCCCACCTCATCAACGCCGGCAACCCGGGTCAGGCCCCGACGCCACAACTCGCGTTCGACCCGCAGCAGCACGCCCATCCGCGCCGCCTCCCGCCGCTGCCGCTTTCGTCCCGCCATGCCCCGGCCCGATCCGGCACATCGATGGCACACGTGTTCCCCACTGTCCAGCGTGCGGCCAACACACGAGGCTGGGTCCCGACGCCGCCCCGGCCCGCTGTTGTTTGTGTTCGGTCCGCTATGCTCTATTTCTCGCCTGGCGCGGTCACCGGGGCGACGCGAATCGCGCCAGGATCAGGTGGCGGACGTAGATGAACGCTTGGCTCGCTGCTGCACCCAGCGAATCGACCCCGCTATCGGCCAGTGAGGACGTTCGATAGGGAACGAAGGCTTGATGGGCCTCGTCCAGCAAGGAGTAGCATGCCGCTAGGCTCAGGGCTTGCACCATCCAGGCGGCTCGCCAACGAGGCGAGCGGCCGCGGCGTGACGCCCAATACAGGAGCGCCCCGAGAACGAAGAACTCACCGAAATGTGCGCTCTTGCGAATCACCATGTGCGCAAGAGCGAAACTTGCGGGTGGCATGTTCGGAAAGAAGAATCGCAGCACGGGATCCAGATAGCGGCTGGTGTTCGAGGCAGAGAACGCTTCGCTCGACAGCAGCGAGATGACCAGCATCCAGGCGGCGACCACCCCCCAATACCACACCGCCCATGCCAGCTCCGATCGTGTCCCGTGCGCAGCCCGTTGCCACATTCTACGGCCCACCATGACGCGATCCGTTTCCATGCCTTGTACTGGCGTACCGGCGGCCCGGCAACTGGCGGGCACCGCCCTGTGAGTGTTCCCGTCCGGAGTATCTGGACATGTCATTGCCGCGCGTGACCCTGGGAGTGATTCTGCTCGCGGCTGTGGTGGCGTCGGGACTGTGGCTGCGCCGCCACATGGCAACCAGCCAACGTGGAGCGCCCGTGGGCGGCGGTCCCGCAACTCTGGGGCGGCCAACGGTCACGGCCACTGCGACGCCCGTGCCTGCACCGCCGGGATACCGCTTGGCAGGGGTGGCGGTCGGGGAACCCGCGTCCTTCGTCGTCGTGGAGGCGCCCGACGGGACAAGCGGCTTGTACCAGCGCGGCGCCGAGATACCCGGCCTGGGTCGGTTGATCCGCATTGAAGCAGAACGCATCGTCGTGCAGGGTGGCCGTGGGCGATTCGCACTGTGGCTTGCACCGGCGCCCACCAGCACACCGGTTCGCCATGAGCGCTATGCGACGCCGGCCGTGGCGCCCCGGACGCCTACGGCGAGGCCGCGGTCTGCGTCCCCTCCCGCCCGCACAGTTGCCGAATCAACGCCTTCAGCCGTTCGGGGTCGATCGGTTTCTTGAAGAGCAACCCTCGCAGTCCTTCGACCCGACTGCGCTTGATGACGTGATCCCGGTCGTAGTAGTACCCGGTCATCAGCACCACCGGTGTGTTGCCACGCCGCCGAATTTCCATGTACAGATCGTAGCCGTCGAGGTCGGGCATCACGACGTCGCTGACCACGAGATCAACGGCAAAGCGGTCAAGCACCTTGAGCGCTTCGAGACCCCCAC
>JBHHYR010000328.1:0-3459 GCA_046757585.1 Binatia bacterium
CCCGACGCGGACGTCGGCTACCTCGCCGCCAAGGACCTCGCGCGGCTCGCAACGATCGTTCCGGGCCTGAGAGCGGAGCCGAGCGACCTGCGTTCGCTGGCTGGCGAGCCCGTCGCCACGCTGTACGTCACCGCGCCCGGCGACGTCCCCCCGCTGCGCCGCCAGCTGGAGGCACACGGAATCGCCTGCCTCGAAGCGGATGTCCGTTTCGCCTACCGCTACCTGATTGACCGGGGCATCCGTGGCGCCTTTGCTGTAACCGGTCGCTCCGAGACGCGGCCGCGCGTCGGTCGCGTGTTCCGCAACCCCACTCTGCAGCCGGCGCAGTGGGCGCCGCATCTGAAGATCCTCTCCATCGACATTGAAACCAGCCTCCAGGGCGATCACTTGTACTCGATCGCCCTCCACATGCACGACTTCGACCGCGTGCTGATCGTACACCCGCACCTCCTCGAGCGCGCGGAGCCGGTCTCCACAGAAAAGGCTGCCATCCGCCGCTTTCTCGAATACCTCCGCCTCCTCGATCCGGACGTCATAACCGGCTGGAACGTCGTCGACTTCGACCTCGCGTTCCTGGCACGGGCTGCGCGGCGACACGGTATTCGGTTCGCCATTGGCCGCACTGACGACGACTTCGACCTCCGCAGGGATGCGTCATTTACGCGTGAGTCACGCGCCAGCGTGTTTGGCCGGCAGGTGCTCGATGGGCTGTCATTGATGCGCGGGGCCTTCATTCGTCTGGACGACTACCGTCTGGAAACGGCAGCCCAGACCTTCCTGGGAAGGGGTAAACTGCTCGCCGGAGAGGGACGGCAGGCCGAGATCGAAGCCCTGTACCGTACTGATCCGCAGAAGCTGGTGGACTACAATCTCCAGGACGCTCGGCTAGTCCTCGACTTGCTGGATCACACCGGTCTGGTCCAGCTGGCGGTCGAACGCAGTCTCCTGACGGGCATGCAGCTGGACCGCGTCAGCGCTGCGATCGCGTCGGTGGATTCGCTGTACCTCAACGCGTTGCGGCGCCGCGGTGTGGTCGCACCGTCCGTCGGCTCCGAGGTACGCGACGCGCGGATCACCGGCGGATACGTCATGGACTCGAAGCCGGGGCTGTATACGAACGTCCTCGTCTTCGATTTCAAAAGCCTGTATCCGAGCATCATCCGCACGTTCAACATCGATCCGCTCACGTGTGTGCAGCACGATTCGTCTGAGATACCGACGGTGCGGGCGCCAAACGGAGCGCGGTTTCGGCGCGACGTGGCCGGCGTTATCCCGGATTTGCTGACGCGCCTGGCCGCCGAGCGCGAACAGGCCAGCTCTCGCGGTCATCGCGTGAAGGCCAACGCGATCAAGATCTTGATGAACTCCTTTTACGGTGTGCTCGGGGCCGGGGCCTCCCGCCTGTTTTCTCCAGACGTTGCCAACGCCGTCACCCATTTCGGACAGCATCTCATCCGCGTTGCCGCCCGTTACGCCGAAGCTCGGGGGCACACGGTCCTCTACGGTGACACCGATTCCCTTTTCGTCGATCCCGGGGAGCACGACAGCGAGCGGGCGCAGCAGCTTGGCGAACGCCTGCGCGCTGAGATCGGCGCCGCGGTGGCACGCCAGGTGCGGGAGGAGTTTGGGTGTGAGAGTTTCCTCGCTCTCGACTTCGAAAAGCGGTACGCGCGCTTCTTCCTGCCGGAAATCCGGAGCGGCAAGGTGGGCAGTAAGAAACGGTACGCGGGCTTGATCGTCGAGAACGGCCGCGAGGAGATTGAATTCGTCGGTCTCGAAGCAGTGCGGCGCGACTGGAGCGCGGTGAGTAAGCGTTTCCAGCGCGGCCTCCTGCAGCGCGTCTTTCACGATCAGCCCGTAGCCGAATTCATCAAGGGCTTCGTGGCCGAGCTCCGCGCCGGGCGCTTTGACAGCGAGCTCACGTACAAAAAGGCTATCCGTAAGGACATCGGCGCCTACACCAAGACAACGCCGCCACACGTCAAGGCGGCACGGAAGCAGAGTACACCGGGCGGCCGCATCATCGCCTACGTCATGACGCTCAACGGACCAGAGCCCCTGGGTGAGCTGACTGCACCACCTGATTATGCGCATTACATCGACCATCAAATCGCACCCATCGCTGATGCGGTGCTCCGGTTTCTCGGACTAGACTTCGCATCGATCGTCCAGACGAAGCAGCAACTGGCCTTGTTCTGAGTGCAGAACCAGGGTTAAGCGCTGACCGCGTTCTTGCGGACACCGGGCCAGGTCTTCTAAAATCCGCACGTCAAGACACCAACACGAACGCGCCTCGAAAGACGCGAGAACGAGGAGGCTTCATGGCGGACTTTGTTCGGGTGGCAGCAGCAGCGGACGTTCCAGCGGGTCAGGGGATGACAGTAGAAGTGCGCGGCAAGCAGATTGCCCTCTTCAACTGCGATGGGACGTTTTACGCCGTCGACAACACCTGCAAGCACCAGGGCGGGCCTCTCGGCGAAGGGGAATTGGACGGCGTCGTGGTCACCTGCCCGTGGCACGGCTGGACCTACGACGTGACCACCGGCGTCTCGCCGGACGACTCAGACTGCGCGGTCGGTTGCTATGCCGTCACGGTGGAGGGTGGTGACGTGCTCGTCGCCGTGTGAACGCGTGGGCCGGTCAGCAGTGGTAGCAAGGCGGAGGCCGCATGCAGCGCCGCGCGCGATACCTGCAAGCACGTCGCCCCGCGCGCCGCCCGCGAAGCAGGCTGTGGCAGCGGCGCATCGGCCGTCTCCTCTTCGTCGGCATTCCCCATGACACGTTGGATGAGGCGACGCGGCAGGTGCTCGAGCGGTTGCAGGTGGGCGGTGTCGTGCTGTTTCGCCGCAATACTGGTTCTCCGCGAGACGTGAGGGTCCTGACCGCTGCGTTGCACGCGCTGCCGTCGAGGCCTCTGGTGGCGATCGACCACGAAGGCGGGCGGGTCATGCGCCTGGGGGATCCTTTTACCCAGTTTCCAGCAGCGGCCGAGATCGGCCGCACGCGTGACAAGCGCCTTGCCTATCGGATCGGACGGGCAATGGCCGAAGAGCTGAGTAGCGTCGGCATCGACGTGAGTTTCGCGCCCGTGCTCGATGTCCATTCAAACTCGGCGAATCCGATCATCGGGGATCGCGCCTTCGGCTCGGATCCCGCGCTGGTCAGGGACATGGGCGTCGTGATGATGCGTGGCCTGCGCGCCGGCGGGGTGATTCCATGCGCCAAGCACTTTCCCGGCCACGGCGCGACCGACACGGATTCGCACCTCGAGCTGCCAGTCGTGCAGCGCTCACGCGAGGAGCTGGAGTGCACCGAGCTGCTGCCCTTCCGGGCCGCAATCGCCGCCGGTGTGCCGATGCTGATGACCGCGCATGTCCGCTATCCTGCCCTGGACGCCGCACCGGCAACGCTGTCGCGCCCGATACTCACTCACCTGCTCCGCGAGGAACTGCGCTTCGA
>JBHHYR010000329.1:0-3443 GCA_046757585.1 Binatia bacterium
ACTAAGGAGGACGAGGTCAGTAATGCCATCCCCATCAAAGTCGGCCATCCCCATATCGGCAGGGGGCTGACGCACCGCGATGGAAGCCGGCGGGTCAAAGGCCCGTGGTGATCGCTGCAGAAAGATCAAAACGTTGCCGTCGGAAAGGCTCGTCACCAGGATGGCAGGCAAGGCATCACCCGGGTTATTGGACACCAGGATCGCGGACACGGCCTTCACGCTCGCAAGCACCACCGGTGGTTCGAACAATCCCGCGCTCCCGCCTCCATACAGGACCGACACGGTCCGCTGGGCGGAGTCACCGACGACGAGATCTTGGTGGCCGTCGGCGTCCACGTCCGCGATGGCGACGGTGACCGGAGAGGTGCCGACCCTGAGATCGGTACCGGCATCGAACGTGCCATCGGGAACCCCCGCGACCCCCTGGCCCGTGAGGACAGAGACCAAACCTGCGCCCGTGTCGACGGTCGAATGGCAGACGATGAGATCCAGGATACCGTCGCCGGACACATCACCGGCCCGAAGACATTGTGGGAAGAGCCCGTCGAGAGGGTACTCGTCCGGCGCGAGCAATTGACCGCTGCCCGTGTTGCGGTAGACGAGCACCTCCGTCCGGATCGGAAAGACGCGCAGGTCATCGACCGCCACCGCGACGTCTGCGGTACCGTCACCGTCGAAGTCGCGCGCCGCAATCGTATGCAGGATATACTGAGCTGGGTTCAAGCTCATACGCACCTGCGGGAAGAAGCTGCCCCGTCCGCGGTTCAAGAGAAGCGACAGCGAAGGGCCTGCTGCTCCCGCGTCATTTCCCGTGACAAGATCCAGGCCGTTCTCCCGGTCGATCTCAGCGGCGACGACCCTCACCGCCGGGCCATCGACCTGATACCAGCTCGGCCTGCCAAAGAGCGACACGCCGAACGCTTTTGCGGCTGCCAGCGTCGAGGCCAGGGCCAGCCCAAGTACGAGAGGTGCTCCGCGTCGGCGGTGCCACCGGCGTGATGTGAATTCTCCTCTGACCGTCATCCATGCAACGCGGCAAACACCAAACCTTAGACTGTATCGATCTGAACTTGCAAGGAAAAACCGCTCCCGGCAGGCGCTGCTGCCCGGGGTGTGCCGCGCTCCTATCTGCGCGGTGCGCCGGCATCCGCCCATGGCCTTACCCATGGCAGAAGCCCGAAGGCGGGAAACGCCAGCAGAAAGGTCGCGGAAAAGTACGCCGCGTAGCCGAGGTGCGCCGTTCCCCACCCGCTGAACGCCCCCGCCACCGAGCGCGTGAAGCCGAAGATGGCCGACAGCAGCGCGTACTCCGTGGCTGCACGCCGCTTGTCGCATACATGCATGAGGAAGGCGAGGAAGGCCGCGGTGCCGAGGCCGCCGGTGAAACTCTCGAACAGCGACGCCGCATAGATCGCCGGACGGCCGAGGTCGAAGGCTGCAACGCTAGCGTAGCCAAGGTTCGAAAAGGCCTGGAGGAGTCCTAAGATCCACAGCCCGTGAAAGATTCCCCATCGAGTGGTCAGGACACCTCCGGCGAGTGCGCCGGCAATGCTCGCCACCACGCCCAGTGTCGTTGAAATCAATCCAATTTCTTCGACACTCAGGCCGCGATCCACCCAGAAAGGCTTGATCATCGGGCCGATGCTGCTGTCGCCAAGCTTATAGGTCAGGACGAAGACGAAGATGATCGGTGCTCCCGGCCGTGCCAACCATTCCCAGAGCGGCCGGAACCATCCCTGCGCCGGGTCGGTTGGCAGCCGATGCAGAGCGGGACTCCGTCCTGCCAGCACTGCCAGCCCTAAGCCGATCACTGCAGCAAGGTAAAAGACCGCCGGCCATCCCAACGGTCCTGCCAACATTACCAAACCACCGCCCGCCGCGATGAGCGCCACGCGGTACGCCGACACGCGCACCCCGTTGGCAACACCCTCCTCGCCAGGGGCGAGCAGGCCGATCGTATAGGCGTCGATGGCCACGTCCTGCGTCGCTGACGCGACGGTGAGCAGGATCAACGCGCCCCAAAGCCACATCCCCGGCGGCGATGGCGAGAACAGCGGCAGCGTCCCCAATACCAGCGTGATGGTCGCCAGGCATGAGACGATCCACCGTTGGCGTGTTCCAAAGCGATCCACCAGGGGCGCCCACAGCACCTTCAGTGTCCACGGAGCCCCAAGCAGGCTCAGGAGACCGATCTGTACCAGCGACACGCCGTGCAGGCGGAAGTAGACGGGGAGGGCATCGACCACGACGCCGAAGGGAAAGCCTTCGGCAAAGTATAGCACGCTGACCCAAAAGAGCTTGCGCCGCAGATCCATCCACCCCGCCCCGCTCGCCCCTTGTACACGGACGGGGCAAAGGTGGGAAGTGGAAACTAGATCCCCGCGGCGATCGCGGCCTTGCCGTAGGTCTGCCTGCGGGGCCGATAGGCGCAGAGAATTGAAAAATGCCGGGCGCGGGCATAAGCTTCTATCCTGCTCACCACGCACGCGTGTGTGAGGTCGCCGCAGCAAACTCTGGAGGATGGCTATGGCTCACTACGACCGGTTGAGCGCGCTCGATGCGTCGTTCCTGGGCATCGAGGACGGCAACTGCCACATGCACGTCGGCGGCGTGTTGCTCTTCGACGCGGAGCCACTGCGCCTACAGAACGGTGGTATCGACATCGAGCGCGTCCGCAACGCGATCCATGCACGGCTGCACCTGGTGCCACGCTTTCGCCAGCGACTGGCGTACATTCCGTACGAGCGGATCCCCATCTGGGTCGACGACGACCGGTTTCGCCTTGCCTATCACGTGCGCCACACGGGCCTGCCCCACCCGGGTGACGAACGTGTGCTGAAGCGTCTCGTGGGCCGGATCATGTCACAGCCCCTCGACCGCAAGCGGCCGCTCTGGGAAATGTGGATCGTGGAAGGGCTGGACAGGAATCGGTTCGCCCTCATCAGTAAAACGCATCACTGCATGATCGACGGCATCTCAGGTGCCGACCTCATGTCAGTGATCCTGAGCCCCGATCCCGAAGCCCGCGCCGGCCGGCCGGAGCCGTGGACGCCGCGGCCGCAGCCCAGTGGTGCGCGGCTCGTCGTCGACGAACTCGTACGTCGTGCTTCACAACCACCGGCTGCGCTGCGTGCCATCTATGCCACCCTACGTGATCCTGTCCCCCGGCTGAAGGAAGTTGCGGCCGCCGCGGTCGGCATTGTGGAAACGTTTGCGCCGGCATTGAGCCCCGTGTCACGCACACCGCTGAACGTCGAGGTTGGACCGTACCGCCGATTCGATTGGACGGAGATGAAGGTCGCTGATCTGAAGGCGGTGAAAAACGTTCTCGGTGGCACACTGAACGACGTGGTGCTCGCCACGGTCAGCGGCGCCTTGCGCCGTTTCTTCGTGCAACGAGATCTGGATCCCGACGAGCTCGAGATTCGGGCCCTCGTGCCGGT
>JBHHYR010000330.1:0-3412 GCA_046757585.1 Binatia bacterium
GCATGACGTCCTCCTTATCGCCGCTGGCTGCGGCTCACCAGCCGCAGCCGATCTGCCCGCACCCCGAGCAGTAGTCCTCCTCGGGTAGCGGCGTCAGATCCTCCACCTCAACCGCGAAGTCCCGGTCGTCCCCAACCATCCGGACGACCACGCGCCCCGTCTCGTTCTCGAACCCGCTCCACACCGTGTCCTCGTCCGGCTCCGTCTCCATCCGGATTGCGTGGAAGGCAATGCCTTCCCAGCCGTCCACATGATACGTCGCGTCGAAGTCTATTGGCATGATGGACCTCTCCTTTCCCGCTGCGGTCGCATCTGCGACCGCTGCGATGGTCGTGCGCTTGTGCATCATGTATCCATGCTGATTTCGGCCACTTCTGGAGTGCTGAGGGTCTACGCAGGACCCATCAGCTTGGATGCCGCTGCGCCGACTGCCATCGGGAGGCAACCCGAGCATCCACGACCGGGGCCGCTTCCTTTGCTTCGGACCTCCGTCTGGCGGGGATCTCTATCGCCCTCTCTCTCAGTTATCGGATATCCATCTCTCCGACCACCGTGCATCGACGGAGCCGGAATTCCCCTCGGAAACCGGCTCGAAGTTAGAGTCGATAGATGCAGGGCCAGTAGCCCGCCTCCGCGCCTTCTGGGGAGGCGCCGCCACAGTCCTCGACGCACAGCAAAATCGTCGACGGCGAACACTTCTCGCCGCTCCCATCGTACAGACCGATGATCTCCTGTCGGTCGCCAAATTCCTCCGCATGCCGGGCCGCCATTTCCTTCGCCATGCGCAGAGCCGCCTCCTGGGCGGCCTCGAGGGTCTCGTACACGGAGAACTCCTCAGCGGGCGAGCCGTCGATACCGACCAAATACCTGGCATCCATGCTCCCTCCCTCCAGACGCGCCAGCGCCCGACCCCTGCCTCTTTCAGCCCTGCAGCGGGGTATCCTGCAAGGGACGCAGTCGCAAGCGACTGCGTTTCGGCTTACTCGGTGCTGCGGTATACGGTCCCCGTGAACACCAGGCCCGGCCCGACTGGACAGCCCCATCCTCGCGTTGCCGCGACGATCAGCGTCCTGCCGCTCTTGCTGGGTCCGAAGTTCCCATCCTTGGGTACTCGGAAGTACAGGTTCTCACCGTCGTCTGCGACGGCGAATCCCTGACTCTTTCCTCCGAGCCCGTGGAAGGCGGGGAAGCCGTTTCCACCTCCGTCCTGCTTGGACATGGCCTCTCCCTTCGTTTGGCGGTCCACCGGTTGGACCGCTCTAACATGCCGCGCTCCAGCGCGGCAAGGTACAACGGTCCTACCGCTACGGCAGTAGCGACAAGCACGTCACCGCAGGTCGATATCGCTGCCCCCACACTTCGGACAGCTCGGCAACATGCTGGCGGTCGAGAACTTGCGCCCGCATTCCTGGCACTGCACTTGGATCTTGGTCATGGTACTTCTCCCTTCTGGACCGCTGTCGCGGCCCAAGCGCCGGTCAGTCCCCACGGCGATGACGGCCCAATAATACTGCCATTGGGCATCCGTGTCAACCCCTGTCATCTTGCCCGCCAGGAGCGGGCAATGCCCAGCGGCATCAATCTAGGGGCGTCGTAGTGACGTCCCCACAGTGGCGCATCTGGGCTATCTGTGCAGTCCCAAAGAATCGAGCAGAGATACATCCACGGTGCCACCGTTGAGCCGGCGCGCCATCTCGTCGACGCGCGCAGGCTCATGGGCCACTCGGGCCAAGATCGCCGCTGCGCGGCGAGTAATGGCCTGATACGGAAACCCCGCTCTGGGCCTAGCTTTTGGAGCAACCGGCCGGTAGTCGGCCGGCTTCCGGTAGCCACCTACCCTGCATGCGCAAATCCTTGCAGCAGTAGGAATCTCAAGGCCCATTCGCAAACATGCGGCCAGCCTAGCATGTACGGACAGGATCTTATGTCCTTCCATTGCATAGGTTTCCGCATGCTCACAGGCTCGATAGGTGTTGCTGGACCTGCGCTCTACGTAGGTCCCGCCACGCCATATCGAGCTCCGGTAGCGGGGTTTCCGAGCAGCGGCCCGAATGCGGCACACATGAACCGGTTTCAGGCGGATCATGTCGCCTCCTTCGTGGCCGTCCGGTCAGAACCCACGGACGAGAGAAAGGCTTGCTAGGCAAGCCTTTTCAGGACACCCGCTCCCCGGAGCGCATCCTTTTGGATGCGCTCCTCAATCACTCGGCCAGATAGCGAATCTGGATCTCGATCTGAGGTCGGCGCTTCAGGCTGACGTAGGGACCAAACAGGTCCCGCCAGATCCCATCTCGCGCCTCCGCCTCGGATCGGTACTCCTCGCCCCAGATTGTGACCGGAGTGCTGTTCGCCAGAAACCCCCGAATTATCGGGTGATATCGGGCGACCGACCCATGGACCGGACCCACCACACGCCTTGTGACACGAGCTACCCTGTCGAGAAGATGCGTCATCTCGCCTCCCCGAGCACCATTCCAGGCGATAGCCTGAAAGCATGCGCTCCGGGGAATGGGCATCCCGCCAGCGAGTTGTTTCGCATGGACCGGGCTCCGAATGGTTCCACCAAGGTCGGCGCGCCGACATGGCGCGCCATGCGTCGGCCGCCTCGCTGGCCGCGACCACAAGGCACGAATGCACGGCGTGTGCCAGCCCGCCGTTTTGTTGAAAACAAACGACTTACGGCCGCCGGCCCTGCCACCATGTGCCGCTCAGTGTCACACGAAACCGGCGAAAGCGGGCCGCAATCTGTTGAAAACACAGGGCTTGCCACAAATTGTCACCAGGTGACAAAAAATGTCACTCCGCCGCGGGCCGCACGGTCTCGCCCCCCACCCACGTCGCTGCTTGGGCCGCTGGCGGGCTCATGCGGGGGCCGCGACGCCGACGACCTGCTCGCCGCCAGCGGCCGCGGCGGCCGGACCGCTGGCAGTGACAAGCTGATGACGCGCGCGCGGCATTACTCAATACCGCGCAGCGGGGGGCCCATGGCCCCCCGCCGCACGGAGGTCTTCCGAGGGTTTCCCCCCTCCCATCCCGCCCGGCGAAAAAAGGGGTTGACACTGCTGCTTCGCAACAGCAGACTGCTGTTCCACAGCAGTCGGCAGCCGCCAACCCGCCCAAACCGGCAGCCGAGTCGTGCTCCGTAGAAGGAATGTTGCCACTCGATGAAAGACTACCGGCTCGTCACCACCTACGCAGTGGGTCTCGTCGTGGTCGACCAGTTCGGCATGATCACCGGCACGGCGCCCATCTTCCAGCGTTTCAAGGGAAGGGCGCTCGACCGGGTGCGCGACGAGCTGAAGAGGCGCGGCCGGTTCGTCTCGCTGGAGCCCCTCCTGGACGACGAAGGCCGAGCGGTTTGAACGGCAGCGCTTGCGGAGCCGCGCAAGCACAAAATCGCCGGTTTTTTCAA
>JBHHYR010000331.1:0-3405 GCA_046757585.1 Binatia bacterium
GGTCTGCCTAACAACGGCATGCAGCGGACGGCGCTACGCGGCCCGCCGCTAAACCGAAGCGGTTAGGCGGATAAGAATTGGTTCCTGGAGGCTCAGTAGCATGAAAACTGCAATTCGTGTCGTCACTCTCTTGCTGTTGGCGTCTTTTCCTGCGGTGGCGGGGCAGCAAGGCGTTCAAGACGAACTGCTTGACCACATGGCCGGAAACTGGCTTATGAGCGGCACGATCGGAGGAACTCAGGTAACACATGATCTTGCTGCTGAGTGGGTGCTCGGTCACCAGTATCTACGTTTTCACGAGGTGTCGCGCGAAGTGGACAGTGAAGGCGTGCCGGCTTATGAGGCCATTGTCTTCATCGGTTGGGATCAGCGCACAAGCCGGTATACATGTCTATGGCTCGACGTAACAGGAAGCGGCGCTCAGTTTCCCGAAGCCACTGGCTACGCAGAGCCTGCGACCGACGAGTTGGCCTTCGTTTTTGACACCGGCGACGCCAGTGTTATCCACACGACCTTCACCTACGATCGGGAAGCCGACGCATGGCAGTGGCTAATTGTAATTGACCGCGGTGCGACGCATTCTACTTTTGCGCAGGTGTCGCTGACCAGGAAGTAGCCGTTCAGGTCCGGGGTGAAGAGTTGCTTTGCAAGTTGAGAAACCGCCTAACAAGGCGATGCAGCCGGACGGCCCTTCGGCCCGCCGCTGATCGCCGAGCCGTTGGGCCGACAGGACAAGCTGACCTCACAGCCCCGAAGAGTTGAACCGGCACTGAGACACGATGCACTTCAGCTGGAATCCCATCAAAGCTGCGGCCAACGAACGCAAGCACGGCGTCAGCTTCAGGGAAGCCGCTACGGTCCTTCGCGATCCGCTCTCGACGACCTTCCCAGATGAGGACCATTCCCAAGACGAACAGAGATACCTTACAATTGGAATCTCAACAGCTCAGAATCTCCTGGTCGTATCACACGCGGGAGGTGGCGACGAGATTCGTATCATCAGCGCACGCCGCGTAACAAGGCAGGAGCGGCAGTTCTATGAAGAAGAAAAAAGGCCCTGACGACGAACTCCGCGAAGAATACGATTTCGCCTCCATGGAGGGCGGCGTACGGGGGAAGTACGCTGAGCGCCTGCGGGGGGGCGCCAACATCGTCGTCCTCGAAGACGATGTAGCGACCGCCTTCCCTACTGACGCGGCAGTGAACGAAGCCCTCCGGGCAGTGCTAAGAGCCGCTGCGGTCGTCCGCCGGAAGGAGGAGCCGCCCAACAAGCCGCTCCAGCCGACGGGCTCCGCCCGCAGGTGAGCCACAATCCGTTGGGCCGACCAGCTTTGGGCGTCGGCTTGGATGAATCCGCTTGACAGTCCGCCTCAATATGCATAAGGTGCATATATGCAGGTCGTCTGGGATCCCCCGAAGGCCGAGCTCAATCAGCGGAAGCACGGGGTCCGTTTCTCAGATGCCGAAGGTGTCCTTTACGATCCGCATGCCATTACCGGAGAAGACAAGGGCACGCAGGGTGAGCGACGCTATGTAGGCCGGGTCCTCGTCGTCGTTTACACCTACCGAGGCGACAGTATTCGCCTCATCTCTGCGCGCCGGGCGACCCGGGGTGAGAGGCGTTCCTATGAAGAAGGAGCATGATTTCAGCAAGGGGAAGCGCGGTCCGGTGATTCCTGCGAAGGGGAAGACACGGATTACGATCTATCTTGATGACGATGTCTTGGAGGAATTTCGCGATCGAGCCGATGCGACTGGACGAGGTTATCAGACCATGATTAACGATGCTCTTCGAGCCTATCTGGGCAAGGCCACCGGTCCAGTCGACGAGGAGACTCTCCGTCGTGTCCTCCGCGAGGAGCTAAGCGGCCCAACAAGCGCATCCACCTGACGGGCGCCACGGTGAGGTGAGCGTTGGGCCTGAGCAACTTACGACGGCGCCCGCAGGTGATGCGCGGAGCGTTAGGCGTCGCGGAATCGTGTACGAGGCGGTGAGGGGAAAATGAAAGCCGAAAACGTAGCGGTGTTTTTCTACGGACTCTTCATGGACAAGTCGCTGCTCGCAGCAAGGGGGATCAGTCCATCGAGAGCGACTGTGGGGTACGTCGACGGTTACGGTTTACGCATAGGCAGACGAGCAACACTGGTGCCGGATGAGGCCAATAGAGCGTACGGTATTCTTATGACGATACGAGCTGAGGATGTGACAGCGCTGTATTCGGAGGAAAGCGTAGCCGACTACGTTTCTGAATCCGTTTCGGTCATGCTGCCAGACGGCACGCTCGAACGCCGATGAGTCTGAGTCATGCGGAAGCGTATCTACATTGAGACCACCATTCCCAGCTTCTACTTCGAAGCGCGTTCGGAAGCGTCGATGGCGGCGCGCCGCGAGTGGACCCGCACGTGGTGGGACGCTGCCAAGGATAGGCATGAGCTGGTTACGAGCGAGGCAGTAATCGAAGAACTTTCCCGCGGGGACTTTCCGGCTCGGGACGACTGCCTCCGGCTCATCGCGGATCTGCCCCTGGTACCCTTTGAAGTGGCGGTAGCCGAGATTGTTCGAACCTACATAGTTCGCAGCGTCATGCCGCGAGACCCAGCGGGAGATGCCCTCCACCTGGCTCTGGCATCCCATCATCGCTGCGACTTTCTGGTCACGTGGAACTGCAGCCACCTTGCAAACGCGAACAAGTTCAACCACATCAGGCGAGTGAACGGCATGCTGGGCGTATTCGTCCCAGCCCTGGTGACTCCTCTGGAACTACTGGGAGATGATGATGACGAAGGATGAAGGCCTCCGGGCGGTGAGGGAGGTCCGCAAGAAGATCTCCGCGGAATTCGACAACGACCCGGAGAAACTCGTTGCCCACTACATCGAGCAACAGAAACGGCACGGTACCAGGTTGCTCGAACCAGTCGCCGCCCAACAAGGCGCTGCACTGGACGGAGATTCCGCTGCGCTCCATCCCCGCCAGTGAGCTTGGTCGTTAGACGCACAAGGAGCGAAGCCGTTAGAGCATGGGTTCTGCAGGACTGGCAGAAGTGGTGGGAGTAACGGAAGATGGACCACGTGGACGACTTAGACGACGTCGGCTCCCGGCTCATCGCGAGCTTTTGGGGAGACGTTCAACGAGCAGGTCCAAAAGGCACTTGCCCGACGAATCCACGCCAAGGTGCGCGATGCGAGGAGCGATCCTGACCGCGCAGCTCGACGTTGGCCGTTTGAACTGATCCAGAACGCGCACGACGCGGGTGCGCGTGAGGGGCGCGACGGGATCACTGTGGCTTTCGAGCTGATCGACGGCGTCCTTCGTTTTGAGCACGATTCCGCGCCATTCAGCATGGCCGAGATCGCCGCACTCCTGACCGGAGGATCGAGCAAGGACTTCGACTCCCATGAAACGA